>JBKJMN010000129.1:0-35678 GCA_046596405.1 Burkholderiales bacterium | reverse complement strand
CGAAATCACCGCGATCGGCGATCCCGTCGAGCATCACGGCACGCGCCTGCCGTCCATGATGAACACCCGCACTATCCTCGATAATCTGAAGCCGCTGTTCCGGCCGCTGTACTTGACCGTTGCCCGCGAGGTCGCCGCCGGGCTTTGAAGTGCCATCCCCGTGTCTGGCGTCGCTACGCCGGCCGCTGCGCCTTCATAAAGGTTCGTATCGAGAGCCGCGCGCCTCCACATGGGAATCCCACGTCACTGTGAAGCCCACTACGACGGTTGACGGCACACCCTAGTCAAAGCGGCGGCACGATCGGCTCCGCCCGCGCCAGCGGCTTGACCAGCAGCATCTGCACGTCGCCGATCACGCGCTCGAGAAATCCCGCCTCGCAATAACAGAAGTAAAACTCCCACATGCGGATGAAGTCGTCGGGGTAGCCGAGCGCTTGAATTTGGTCGAGGTTGGCGAACAGGCTAGCGCGCCAGCGCGCGAGCGTCGTCGCGTAGTGGGGGCCGATGTCTTCGAGATGGGTAAGCCGCATGTCGGTGACACGCGCGATTGCCCCGCTCATGACCGTCACCGACGGAATGCAGCTGCCGGGAAAAATGTAGCGCTGGATGAAATCAACGGATTTGCGCGCGGCCTCGAAGCGCTGGTCCGCGATCGTGATCGCCTGCAGCAACATCATGCCCTCGGGTTTGAGGAGCTCGCTGCACTTGCGAAAGTACGCGTCGTAGAACTGGTGCCCGACGGCCTCTATCATCTCGATCGACACCAGCTTGTCGTACGTGCCGGCAAGGTCGCGATAGTCCTCGAGCAGCAGCGTGACGCGCCCCGCCACGCCCGCGGCTTCAATGCGTTCTTTTGCCAGTTCGTGCTGTTGCCGGGAGATCGTCGTGGTGGTGACGCGGCAACCGTAGTTGCGTGCTGCGTGAATGGCGAAGCCGCCCCAGCCGGTGCCGATTTCGAGCACGTGATCGGCCGGTTTGAGATCGAGCTTGCGGCAGATGCGATCGAGCTTCGCGATTGACGCCTGCTCGAGCGTCATCCCGGCGTGCTCGAACACGGCGCTCGAATACATCATCGTCGGGTCGAGAAACAGGCTGAAGAAGTCGTTGCCAAGGTCATAGTGCGCGGCGATATTGCGGCGGCTGCCCTGGTGAGTATTGCGCGCAGTCCAGTGCAACGCCTTCTGCAACGGCGCCGTGAGCGTCGCCCATCCGCCTTCCATACCGTCCAGCACGCCGCGATTCTGCAGCAGGATGCGCATCAGCGCAGTCAGGTCATCCACGCTCCAATAACCCTGCATATAGGCTTCGCCCGCGCCGATCGAGCCGGCGAATGCGACTTCGCTATAGAAGCGCGGATCGTGGACGCGCACCACCGCGCTCAACTCGCAACGCGCCGTATGCTTGCCGCAGCGTTCGACAGAACTGCCGTCGATCAGCGTAAGCGAACCGTGCTCGATGGCACCCAAGCGGCTGCGGACCGCGCGCCGCGCAATGCTGTCGAGGAAAGTCGGCTTCGGTGTGACGAAGCCTGAAAACGGCGCGTTCAACGTGGTTGCTTTGATGTTCACTTGGCCTCCGGAATGCTGTGCTCTGAAACGGAATGCGCGCCGCCAGCCGATTGCGCCTGCGACTTCGCCGGGTGAGTATGGGTCGGCACGCGCTTGAACCAAAGCTTCAACGCCTGCCAGTGAATTGCCGCGACCACCTGCAGCGTCATCAGCGGAAAACGCAGCAACATGAGCGCGAGCCGCATACCGGTGACCGGCGCGCGCTCCAGTTGCATCGTCGCATCGAAAATCTTGCCCGCGTCGCGCAGCGCCTGCCGATGCAGCGCCATATGCACGGTCAGTTGGCGGCCCGGGGCGCCGATTCCCCACTCGTAAACGAGATCCATCGGCATGAACGGCGAGACATGGAAGACTTTCTCGCTCGAATAGCGCTGGTATTCCCCAGAAACTACGGCGGTCGGCTTGCTCAACACGTAGCAGTGCTGCTCGCCCCATGGCGTGTTATTGACCTCGGCCACGACGGTCTCGACGCGCGTATCGTCTGCATCGAAGCAGTAATAAAAGCTGACCGGGTTGAAGCAATGGCCAAAGTAGCGCAGGTGCGTGAGCAGGCGGATCGGTCCCGCCGGACGCTGCCCGGTCCGCGCCTCGACGAGATCGCGCACCGCGCGCTCGAGCGGCACGTGCGGATCCCCGAGGTGGTCGGCGCGGTCGAAACGCGCTAAAGCAGACCGCTTGGTCGACCACAGCCAGCGGCCGCGAAACACGGTATCGAGCTCCGCCAAATCCAGGTACAGGAAGAACAGGCGGTAGCGGAACGCGTGCGCGCGCGGCGCAAAGCGCCGGTGCCTAAGCCACCCGTGATAAATGACGCTGTGCATGATGGTTTGAATTGCGCTGGTGAAAATGCTGGAGCGCGGTGAGCGCGCTGACGACGCCGTCTTCGTGAAAGCCGTTACGCCAGTAGGCGCCGCAGAAATACGTGCGCTGCGGGCCGTTGACTTCGTGTTGGCGCTGCTGCGCGCTGACGCCGGCGGACGTGAACAGCGGGTGATGATAAACCAGCCGCTTGATGATCTTGTCCGGCGCGATGCAGTCGGCGCGGTTGAGCGTCACGCAGAACGTCTCGCGCGCCTCCAGCGTCTGCAGGATGTTCATGTTGTAGGTCAGCGCCACGCGCGCGCCCTGCTCGCGCAGCACATGATAATTCCAGGCCGCCCAGGCGCGCCGCGCGCGCGGCAGCGCCGACGTATCGGTATGCAGCACCGCCTCGTTCTCCTGGTAGCGGATCGCGCCCAGGATTTCGCGCTCGAGTCCGTGCGCGTCGGTCAGCAGACGCAGCGCCTGGTCGGAGTGACAGGCAAAGAACACCTGATCGAAGCGTTCAGTCTCCGCGCCGCGCGCCTTGATCATCACGCAGTCCGGCAGGCGCCGCACCATCTCCACCGGCGTATTGAGCCGGATGCGCGCGCGAAACGGCGCGACGAGTTTCTCGACGTAGCGCGCGGAGCCGCCGCGGATGGCGCGCCACTGCGGCCGCACATTCACCGACAACATGCCGTGGTTGTGGAAAAACCGCACGAAAAAGCGCGCCGGAAACGCGAGCATTTGCAGCGGGTCGGTCGACCAGATCGCCGCGCCCATCGGCACCAGGTAGTCGTCGATAAATTCGCGCGAATAGCGGTGCTGCGCCAAATAATCGCCGAGCGCGGTTTCGGCTGTGGAATCGAGCAGCGCCGGCGCTTCGCGGTTGAAGCGCACGATATCGCGCAGCATGCGGTAAAAAGACGGGCGCAGCAGGTTGCGGCGCTGCGCGAACAATGAATTGAGCGTGGTGCCGTTGTATTCGAGGCCGCTTGATTCATTGCGCACGCTGAAGCTCATCGCGCTTGCCTGCGACTCGACGCCGAGCTCGTTGAGCAGCGCGATGAAGTTCGGATAAGTCCAGTCGTTGAATACGATGAAGCCCGTGTCGATTTCATAGCGCGCGCCATGCGATTCGATCGTGTGCGTATGCGTATGGCCGCCGACGTGATCGCCGGCCTCGAACACGGTGATGGCATGCTCGCGGTGCAGCCGGTGCGCGACGACGTTGCCCGCGATGCCGCTGCCGATAATCGCGATCTTCAAACGGCCTCCTGCGTACACCGGCGCGCTTGCAGCATGGCAGCGGGCACTTCTCTCAAGTCCCAGATGATGCCGAGCGCCGCCAGGAGCCGCAGACCGTAATAGGTGAGATCGATCTCCCACCAGTAAAAGCCCTGCCGGGCAGCGCCGGGAAAATGATGGTGATTGTTGTGCCAGCCTTCGCCGAACGTGAGCAGCGCGAGCAGCGGGTTGTTGCGCGAATCGTCGCGCGTCGCGTAGCGCCGCCAGCCGAAACGATGGGCCAGCGAATTCGTAGTGAAGGTCGCGTGATACAGGACCACGGTAGAGATGCAAAAGCCCCACACCAGAAGCTGGAGCCCGTTCGTGCCCAATCCGGGCGCCGCCGCGGCCAGCACTTCGCCTGTTGCATACAGGCCAATAGCCAACACGAGCGGCACCACGAGGTCGTAGCGGTCGAGGAAACGCAACTCCGGGTAGCGCGCGAGATCAGGCACCTGCGCGAGCCGCGCGGCAAAATTGCGGCGCGCGAGGAACCAGCCCATATGGCTCCACAAAAAACCGTGCTGGAGCGCCGAATGCGCGTCTTCCGGCAAGTCCGAATGCGCATGATGGTGGCGATGATGCGAGGCCCACCACAACGGCCCGCGCTGGACACCGGCCGCGCCGAGCACCGCGAACACGAACTGGGCGGCGCGTGACGTGCGAAAAGCGCAATGCGAGAAATAGCGGTGGTAAAAGCCCGTGATCGCGAACATCCGCAGCGCATACAATCCCGCCGCCACCAGTACTGCGGTCGTGCTTATGCCGACCCACAGAACCGCGCCGCACGCGAGATGCAGCGCGATGAAAGGCAGCACGCGCGGCCAGTCGATCTGCCGCGCGCGCGCGCTGTCATCCGCATCCGCGAGTGACGCGGGCGCGGCCTCATTGTCGAACCAGCGCAAAAAACTGTGCCACCACGCGCCGCGCGGCGCTTTCGCCTCTATTGATTCCATCGCTGGGGCACCTTTTGAATACGGCTCACGTCGTAGCCCTGATCTCCGGCGAGTTTGAGCAGGCGTTGATAGTCGGCATCGGCGATCGCCGGCGTGCGCGCCATGATCCACACGTAATCTCGCTGGGTGCGGCCGACGACCGTCTGCGCGTAATCGTCGCTCAAATACATAATTCGATAGTCGGCCTTGATCGGCCAAACGAACTGCATGCCCCACACCGCGTTCGAGGCGCGATCGACGACGAACCCGCGCGGCGTGTAGCGCTTGAGCTCGCCGTCGAAACTGCCGGCGCGAAACGTAAACGTCGTGGCGATCGTGCCGTCGGTGTCGAGCCGGTACGACTCGATCGCGTTGTGCGCGTTTTTCTCGATGAACGTCGGGATGCTGGCTATCACATACCAGTCGCCCATGAAGCGCGGCAAATCGACTTGCGGCACAATCGCGAGCGGCGCCGCGCTCAGGCCGCCGGCGAGCAACAACGCCGCCGCAGCCAGTCCGGATAGTCCAAATTTGTTCATTTGCAGTGTTCCCGTTATTTAAGTTGATAGCGCAGGCGCCGGCCCCCGGCGACGGTGGACTCGAGTGCCACCCACGCGCCGTCGGGCGCATACCAGAGGTCAATCGGGTTCGCGGGACCCGTAATACGGTAATGCTTCGCCGGCACGGCGTTGCCGCGCACGGTGGCGGACTCCTCGCCGAGCGCTGCGATCTTCACCGCCTCGTACTCCCCGGTCTGAGCATTGAGCAGCCGCGACCGGCGCAAAATGTCCGGATTCCAGTACGCGAATGTCATCACGCAACCGTCGATCAGATTGCGCCCCTTGGCCGCCGTCACTGCGAGCGCTTCGCCGCTGCGCTGCGCTTCGACCGCCAGCTTTTCGCCGTCATCGTCGGTGCGCGCCGCAAGGCTTTCGACGCAGTTGCCGCGCCACCGCTCGCTGGCGTCATGCGCGTAGCGGTAGGCGGTTACGAACAGCAGCTTGACCGCGAAGCGGGCCTCGCTTTTCATATCGCGCTCGGCCCCGTCGCCCGTCAGCGTGAAGCGGTGATAGCCGATCGGTTTGCCGTCGAGCGTCACGTCGAAATCCCACGTGGTTGGCGCCGCCGCCGTGTATGCGCTCGCCGCTAGCAGTACGACGCCGGCCGCCGCCATGATCGGTGCACGCAGGGTCATTGCCGCGGACCCGGAAAAAAAGCATTCGTGCGCGCGATGTATTCGCGATACGCGGGGCGGCGCTCGCCGATGTCTTTTTCAAGCAGCGCAACGCCCGAAACCTTCAACAGCAGCATCGTCATCAGCAGCGGCGAGATCACCGCCCACCAGCCGCCGGCCGCCAGCGCGATCAGGAAGAAGCCCCACCACACGCAGAACTCGCCGAAGTAGTTCGGATGCCGCGTGTAGCGCCACAAGCCACGGTCCATCACTTTGCCGCGGTTGGCAGGCTTGCCTTTGAAGCGCGCGAGTTGCCAGTCACCGATGGTTTCGAACAGCAGGCCGGCCAGGACCAGCGCGGCGCCCAGCGCGTCGGGCCAAGCGACCGGGCGCGAACTCCCCAGCGCGGCGAGCACCGAGGCCGACACGATCCACGCGAGTACGCCTTGCAGGACGAACACGAGGTAAACGCTCTTCACCGCGAAATTCGGCTCGTTGCGGCGGCGGATTACCTGATAGCGATGGTCTTCGGGCTCGCCCCAGTTGCGCCAGGTGATGTAGCCCGTAAGACGCGCGGCCCACAGCGCGACCAGCGCCAGCACCCAGGTGCTGCGCGGCCCGAGTGGCGGCAGCGTGACGGCATATGCAATACCGGCGAGCAGAATCAGCGGCGCCCACGCGCTGTCAACGATGCTCACATCGGTCTTGGCGAGGCTCAAAAGCCAGGTCGCGAGCGCGAGCACCAAAATTGCGGCAAACCCGCAACCCGCGGCAAATGCGAGCGTGAGGAAGTCCGGCATGCGTCAGTCCGCCTTACTGGCGCCGTTATAGCGCCGCGCGAGCAGCGCCAGCAGCGGCGTAAACACTGCCCAGCCGACTGCCAGCGCAATCAATGCGGGCAGCGGCGCGACCAGCACCACGGCGCCGAGTTTCGCGCCGCCCCAGTAGGCCAGCGGCCCGGCGACTGCGCCGAGCAGGGCGGCGACTCCCAGCCGCCTCTTCAACCAGCCGAGCGACCCGTTGAGCGTCATCGCGAACAACGCCCACAGGGCGAGGATCCACGGCGGCGCGACGCCGTCGATGACCACCCCCGAAGCGAAACCCAGCCAGCCGAGCGTGAGCAGCAGGCTGTCCCACATCACGCCGATCAACAGCGCAATGCCGATCAGCTTGAGTTCCGCGAGCGGCCGCGCCGCGCGCGCCACGTGCACCCCAACTATTACAGCGGCGATCGCGATGCCCGCCCAAGGCAGGCCGCGGGCCGCGCCCAGCACGCACGCGAACCACCCGATCTGAAATGCTACAAAGTTGACGACAGCACCCGCCGTGGCCGGCCGGTCACGGGACAAGCGGTTGCCGGCATGCACGGCACTCATGCGCGCCGCTCGAACAGGTAATGGCTGACCCACCACTGCTGGCCCCGCTCGTAGCCGAACAACTCCGCGCACGACATGAAGAAAATGCGCCAGCGCATCCACCACTGGGCCGCGTGCTCGCGCCCGTAGGTTTTTTCGAGCACCGGCCACACCGCCGCGCGGCGGGCATCCATGTTTGCGAGCCACGCGTCCGCCGTGCGCGCGTAGTGGGTGCCGTCCCAGCGCCAGCGGCGCACCACGCGCAAATCGTCCTGAAAGCGCAGCGCCAGATCGTCGGCCGGCATCATGCCGCCAGCGAAAAAATGCCGGCTCATCCAGTCGCTGCCGTCGCGTTCGACAAACAGGTATGGCGTCGACCGGTGCACGAAAACATGCATGAAAAAGCGCCCGCCCGGCGCGAGCCACGAGTTGACGCGCCTGAACATCTCCGGCCAGTTGCGCATGTGCTCGAACATTTCGACCGAAACGATGCGATCGAACCGCGCGCTCACCTCGAATTCATTCATATCGCAGGTGATGACCTGCACATTGGTCAGTCCGCGCTGCTTCGCCGCGGTCTCTATGTGCAGCCGCTGCGAGCTGGAATTGGACACCGCCGTAATGCGGCTCGCCGGATAATGTTTGGCCATCCACAAGGTGAGCGAGCCCCAGCCGCAGCCAAGCTCGAGTATCCGCTGGCCGTCGGCGAGTTCCGCGCGTTGGCACGTTGCCGTCAGCGCCGCGGCCTCGGCGGCATCCAGCGTATCGACGCCCTCGGGCCACCAGCACGAGCTGTACTTGCGATGCGGCCCCAGCGCCAGCGCGAAAAACGCCGCCGGCACTTCGTAATGCTGCTCGTTCGCCTTGTTGGGCAGCAGCGCGACCGGTGCCTCGCCCAGCGATGCTATGAAAGTCTCGGCCAGTTCCCCCGCCACCGCCGGATCAGCGGCCCCGATTTCAGTCAGGCGCTCCTTCAGAAGGCGCCGGATGCCGGCCCGGATAACCGTATCCGGAACCAGGCCTTGCTCAATCCAATTGAGCGCGAGATTCGTAGCAGTACTCATTACGGGTTCCTTGTCGCAAAATGCTCGGGATTTTAACCTCGGACCGCCTAAACTTGGCGGCCTTAACAGATATACGAACGGGAGGCACGTCTGGATGTGGCAGATTGCGGCGGCGGCCACCCGGTTGCATCCAGACGCGCGCATCGGGCGTATCCTATGCACCAGCCACAGGATTGAATCGACCCACTAAACTTTGCGAAGACGCTCATGCTCGACGACCAGGAAATAAAGCGGCTGATCCTGCGGGTGGCCGCCCGCGACGAAGGCTCCGCTGACGCCTTCGAACGCCTGTATAAAGCCTGCGCCCCGCTGCTGCTCGGTATCGCGCAGCGGCTGCTGCACCGGCGTGAACTGGCGGAGGAAGTGCTGCACGACGGGTTCAGCACGATCTGGCGCCTGGCGGAAACTTTCGATCCGCTGGCGCCGCAGCCGGTCGCGTGGATGGTGGCGATCGTGCGCAATCGCGCCATCGACGTGGTGTCCAGCGCGCACGCGTCGCGCGTGGATTCGTATCACGATACGCCCGACGACAATCCCGACGGCGTGCTCGACAAACTATTCGAGTGGGGCGCCGGGCCGGACGATGCCGAGGACAACCGGCGCGCGGTGCAGTGGCTGCGCGGCTGCCTGGCCAAACTAAAAGCCGCTGAGCGGCAGGCGCTGGTGCTCGCCTACGAGCGCGGCCTGAGCCACGGCGACCTCGCGAGTCATTTGCAGGCGCCGCTGGGCACGGTCAAGACCTGGGTGAGGCGCGGCATGGAAAACCTGAAGGCGTGCATAGAGTCCTGCATGGGCGCCGCGCGATGAGAGTTGCTAACGAACGCTGGCTGGACGCTTTAAGCGGCGAGTATCTGCTCGGCACGCTGCGCGGTGCCGCACGGAAGCGCTTCGAGCGCGCGCTTCGCGAGGAGCCGCGCGTCGCCCAGCGGCTTAAATATTGGCAGGGTATTTTTACGCCGAGGTATTCCAAAATGGTCGAAGTCCAACCGTCGCAACAAAGCTGGTCGAGGCTCGAACGCTCGCTCGGTCTGGCGCGCTATCGCACGCCGTGGTACCGCAGCGCGGGGTTTTGGCGCGGATGGGCCGTGGCCACGACGGCTGCGCTGGTGCTCGGCGTGTCGTTCCAGATGTTCCGCCCCGAACCGCAATTGGCTGCGCCGATAGAAATCGCACGGCTCGCCGGCAAGGGCGGGGAACCGGTGGTGGTCGCCGCCCTGTCGAAGGATCAGCGCACGCTTGAATTGCGCGCCGCGCGGGCCGTCCAGGCGGGCCCGCAGCAAAGTTACGAGCTGTGGCTGATTCCCGCAGAAGGCGGCAGCGCTATCTCGATTGCGGTCTTGGGCAGCCTCGATGCGCGCTTCGCAGTGCCGCCCGCGCAGGTGGGCCGTCTGCGCGCCGGTGCGAAGCTCGCGGTCTCGGTCGAACCCGCCGGCGGTTCGCCCACCGGCACTGCGACAGGACCGGTGCTTTGGATCGGCGAAATCCAGACCTGAATAACGTCTGGCACTGCGTCACCGGCACCCAACTTAACCTGAAAGCGCGTGCATGGACAATATCCAGGCGGCCCGTCCATGCCTCGTGCCGGGGTTCAAGCGGTTGAAATCCTTCGCGTTATCCGCGGCGGTTTGACCGGATGACGAGATGACCGTTGCCGCCGAACTTGCGGTATTTCTGACGCGGCAGAGTTACGCCGACCTGCCGGCCCAGACCATCGAGCACGCGCAGATGCTCGTCGCAAGCACGCTCGCGAGCGCGGCGCTCGGCTCGACTATCGAATCCGCCACTATCATCCGCGCGCTCGAGGTGGAGCGCGGCGGCACGGCCGAGGCCACGGCGTGGTTCGGCGCGGCGCAGAGGCTGCCGGTCGCCGCCGCGGCGCGCGTCAACGCCGTGATGAGCGATGCAGCCGCTTCGGACGACAGCGACCTGCGCAATATCGTGCATACCGGCACGCCCGTATGCGCCGCGTCGCTGGCAGTCGCCGAGAAAACCGGCGCCAGCGGGAAAGACGCGCTGACCGCGATCGTGCTCGGCATTGAAGCGGCCGGCCGTATCAATACCGCGATGCAGGGCGGGTTGCAGACGAAAGGCTTTCACGGCTGCATCGTCGCGATCTTTGCCGCCGCCGTCGCCGCGGGTCGCCTGATGAAACTGAGCGAAGCGCAAATGACGCAGGCAATAGCGCTGTCTGCCACGTCGATGGGGGGCTTGCATGCCGCGGCGAAAACCAGCGTGGCGCGCGAGTATCACGCCGGACTCGCGACCATGCTGGGCATCAATGCAGCGCAGGCGGCCGGCCGGGGCTTCCGCGCCGAAGCCAGCATACTCGAAACGAAACTGGGGTTTTTTGCGGTGTATGGCAACCATGCCGACGTCGCCGGGGTCACGCGCGACTGCGGCGCCACGTGGAGCATCCTGACCGACATGGGCATCAAGCTCGTGCCCGGCGGCCATCCGCATCACGCCGTCGCCGAAGCCGCCGCCAACGCCGCGCGCGAAGGCAACGTCGCACCCGGCGAAGTCGCGTCGATCACGATCTCGCGGCCGGGCTTCCAGGGCTTCAACGGCCCGCAGTTTCCGACCGATTTGATCGGTGTCGCGCACAGTCCCGCATACTTCGCGGCCTGTGGAGTCGCGGAGCGCAATTTCGGGTGGGAGCATGCCTTCGAGGAGAAGATCAATAACCCCGCGATCCGCAGCCTGCTCGGCAAGGTCAAAGTCGATCCGCGGCCGATCGCGAACCTCGAGCGCTACAAGGCCGGCGCGAGCGTGACCATCGAATTGAAAGACGGCCGGCGTTTTTCCAACACGGTTTACGCGCCGCGTGGCGCTGCCGTGCTCGGGATTGCCTGGGCCGACGTCGAGGCGAAGTATCGCGCACTCGCGCCGTATGCAAAACTTTCGGGGGATAATCTCGAACAGAGTATCCGCGTGATTCGCAACTTCCGCGCCGTGAAGCAGGTTGCGGAACTGACCGGATTACTGCGTTAGCGCAGACCGGCGGCTGATTATCTGCCGCACTGCTTGGCCACCATCGCATTGCGCACGGACTCGCGCTCGCCGCGAACTTTCGCGAGCTCCGCCGCCTCCTCGCCGTCGCCCTGCCCGACACCAATCACCAGCGCCTGAACGTTGCTCCGCTTGACGCGCCGTTCCTGCGCCGCTGCCAACGGGGTTTCACGGCGCGCGATGATTCCCAGCTCGTCGGCCAATTGCGCGCACGTAAGCTCTGAGTAGTCGCGCGCCGGGCCGGGCGAGCTGGCTACCTGCGACGGGGCGGTCGACATGTTGATGGCGCAACCGCCCGCCAGCAGCGCCACGACAATTGACGCCAACGCTATGCGTGACGAGGAAACTGCTTTAGTCATCCGTTCATCTCTCCGGGACCGTGTTCAGCCCGTGATCACTGCTTCCGGCACGAGCTTGCCCGGCAAGAGACAGCCTTTGCGCGCGCGGTGCACGACATACTTCTTCAACTCCTGGCCGGCGACCCGCACGGTTTTTTCCTTGCCCCTCTTAGTAACGCCTGCCACATTCACCGACTTGCCGTCCGAGAAGCCGACGCCCTTCATTTTTTCCTGGTCGTCGAGCCCCATCAGCGTGATGCCGCGCCCGCGCGCTAGCTCTTTCAGCTCCGCGGCGTCGAACAGCAGCATGCGGCCGAATTCCGATAGCGTCACCGCCATCACGGGTTTGTCGGGCACGGGTGCGGGCCGCAGCACTTCGTCGCCCTCTTCCACGGACATGAAGGTCTTGCCCGCGCGCACGCGCGTGAGCAGTTCTTCCGACTTGACGATGAAACCGTAACCGCCCGAGTTGGCGACGAGATAGCGGCGGCCGGGCTGCGCATCGACGACGTGCGCGAGCCGCGCGCCGGGGGCGAGCTCGACCATCGACGTGATCGACACGCCGTCGCCCTTGCCGCCGGGAATTTCGGCCGCTTCGACGCTGAACGCGCGGCCGGTGGAGTCAATCATCGCGATCGAATGGATCGAGCGCGTTTCGAACACCGCGTACGGCGCGTCGCCGGCTTTGTACGTTACGCCGGCCAGATCGAGCGCATGGCCCTGGCGCGCGCGCACCCAGCCGTTGCGCGAAACCAGGATGGTCAGCGGCTCGTCGACGACCTGGCGCTCGAAAATCGCGCGGCCGGCCTCTTCGATCACCGTGCGGCGGTCGTCGCCGTACGTCTTCGCATCGTCGCGGATTTCCTTGATGACGAGCTTGCGCATCTCGGAATCGCTGTCGAGCAGTTCCTTCAACCCTTTGCGCTCGTTCTTCAGTTCCTTGAGTTCATTCTGGATCTTGATGCCTTCGAGGCGCGCGAGCTGGCGCAGCCTGATTTCCAGAATGTCTTCCGCCTGGATGTCGGTGAGATTGAATTGCCTGATCAGCGCGGGCTTGGGCTCGTCCGATTCGCGGATGGTCTTGATCACCTTCTCGATGTTCAGAAAGACCGTGTTGCGGCCTTCGAGAATGTGGATGCGGCGGTCGACCTGGCCGAGGCGGAAATTAGTCCGGCGCGTGACCGTCGAGACGCGGAATTCCGCCCACTCGCCCAACAGGTCGCGAATGTTCTTGCGTCCGGGCCGGCCGTCGAGGCCCAGCACCACGAGATTGAGCGGAAAATTTTCCTCGAGGCTCGTGTGCGCGAGCATGAGTTGCATGAATTCGTCGGGATCCTGGCGCGACGAGCGCGGCTCGAGCACGAGCCGCACCTTGCTGTCCTTGTCGGATTCGTCGTTTACCTTTTCGAGCACGCCGAGAATCAGCTGCTTCAGATTGGTCTGCGTCGCAGTGACCTTGCCGTTCTTGTCCTTGGCCTTCGGATTGGTCATCTCCTCGATTTCGGACATGATGCGGTGCGCGGCTGTGGTCGGCGGCAGCTCGTAAACCACGATCTGCCACTGGCCGCGCGCGAGGCTTTCGACTCTCCAGCGGCAGCGCGCGCGCAGCGAACCGCGCCCGCTCGTATAGGCATCGACGATCGCCTGGCGCGGGCTGATGATCTGGCCGCCGCCGGGGAAGTCCGGGCCCTTGATGATGTCCATTACCGCGGCGATGGTGGTCTTTGGATGACGCACGAGTTGAATCGCCGCTTCGGCCGCTTCGCGCATATTGTGCGGCGGGAGTTCGCAAGCCATGCCCACCGCCACGCCCGATGCGCCGTTCAGCAGCAGCATCGGCAGGCGCGCGGGCAATAGCTCCGGCTCCTGCAGGCGGCCGTCGTAGTTGCTCGTGAAGTCGACCGTGTCCTGATCGATTTCGGAGAGCAGCAGATCGGCGAGCGGCGTGAGCCGCGCTTCGGTATACCGGTACGCGGCGGCGGAATCGCCGTCGGGCGAGCCGAAATTGCCCTGGCCGTCGATCAGCGGATAGCGCAGCGAAAAATCCTGCGCCATGCGTACGAGCGCGTCGTACGTCGACGCGTCGCCGTGCGGATGATACTTACCGAGCACTTCGCCGACGATGCGCGCCGACTTGGTGTGCTGCACGCCGGCGCGCAGCCCGAGCTCATGCATCGCGTACAGGATGCGGCGCTGGACCGGCTTCTGGCCGTCTTCGACGTTCGGAATCGCGCGGCCGCGCACGACGCTCATCGCGTAAGTGAGATAGCTGCGTTCCGCGAACGCCGCCATGTCGATCGAGTCGTCGCCGTCGCCACCGCCGCTCACCGGCGGCTTGGCAGGAATTCCATCGCCACCGGCGCCCGGCTTCGCGGGCGGCTGGTCCCCGACCGCAATGGCGTCGGCGAACAGATCCGGCGTCGTCTCGTCCGGCTTCGCGCGCGCGCTCTTCCTGGCGCCTTTCATACGTCGGCCTCGACCTGGTCGCCTTTTTCTTCCATCCACGCGCAACGCGCTTCCGACTCGCGCTTGGACATCAGCATGTTGAAGAGCGCGAGCGTTGCCTCGCGGTCCTCGATGCGCACCTGCAGCAGCCGCCGGGTGGCAGGGCACAGCGTCGTCTCCCACAACTGCTCCGGGTTCATCTCGCCGAGACCCTTGAAGCGCTGGATGCGGATCGACTCGACCTTGACGCCTTCGTCGCGTGCGCGGTCGAGCGTCGACTTGCGCTCCTCTTCGTCGAGCGCGTAGAGCTTCTTCGCCGGCCGCTTGCCCTGCGCCGGGATGTCGATCTTGTACAGCGGCGGGCTCGCGATATAGATGTTGCCATTCTCGATCAGCTTCGGAAAGTGGCGGTAAAACAGCGTGAGCAGCAGCACCGAGATGTGCGCGCCGTCGACGTCCGCGTCGGTCATGGAAGCGATCTTGCCGTAGCGCAGTCCCGACAGGTCGGGCTCGGCCCCCGCTTCATGCGGATCGACGCCGATCGCGACCGCGATGTCGTGAATCTCGGCGTTGGAAAACAAAAGCTCGCGCTTGACCTCCCACGAGTTCAGCGCCTTGCCACGCATCTTGTAGATTGCCTGGAAACGCTTGTCGCGTGCCTGCTTGGCCGAGCCGCCGGCCGAATCGCCTTCGACGAGGAAGAGTTCATTCTGCGTGAGGTCGGTCATTTCGCAGTCGGTGAGCTTCTCGGGCAGCATGACGACACTCGACGATTTCTTGCGCTCGACCTTCTGCACCGAGCGCGAGCGCTCGACCGCCTGGCGGATCACGACTTCGGTGATCTTGCGGCCGAATTCGACGTGCGTGTTGAGCCACAACTCGAACGGATCGCGCACCATCGTGGCGACGAGCTTGAACGCGTCGCGGCTCGAGAGTTTTTCCTTGGTCTGGCCGTGAAACTGCGGCTCGAGCACTTTCGCCGACAGGAAGTAAATGGTTTTCGACCACAGGTCGTCGGCCATCAGCTTGATGCCGCGCGGCATCATGTTGTGGTGCTCGGCGAACGCTTTGACCGCCTCGAATATGCCGTCGCGCAAGCCCGACTCGTGGGTGCCGCCGGCCGGCGTCGGGATCAGGTTCGCGTACGACTCGCCGTAGCCCTTGACCTCGTCCACGACCGCGAATGCCCAGCCCGCGCCTTCGCCGAGCGCATAGCCGTTCGCTTCGGTAATGTAGTTCTCGCCGTCGAAAATCTCGCCGACCGGCTCGGCGCCCGCGAGCATCTCCTTGAGATAACCCTTCATGCCCTCGGGATAGGTCCACGTCTGGCTGGTGGTTTCTTTCGGCCCCTCGATGTTGAGCGAGACTTTGACCCCCGGCAGCAGCACCGCCTTCGAGCGCACGATGCGCTCGAGATCCGGCAGCGAAATCTTCGGCGAATCGAAATATTTTTTGTTGGGCCAGATCCTGAGCGAAGTGCCGGTGTCTTTCGCGGGAATGCTCTTGACCTTTCTCAGCTTCTGCGTGACCGCACCGTCCTCGAATACGATGCGATGCAGCGCGCCTTCGCGCTTGATTTCGACTTCGAGCTTCTCGGCCAGCGCATTGGTGACCGACACGCCGACCCCGTGCAGGCCGCCGGAGAATTTATAGGCGGCGTCCGCCGCACTTTTCGAAAACTTGGCGCCCGCGTGCAGTTCGGTAAAGACGAGTTGCACGGTCGGAATCTTCTCGACCGGATGCATGCCGACGGGAATGCCGCGGCCATTATCCGTGACGGTCACCGACCCGTCGCGGTAGAGCGTTACATCGATCTGATTGGCGTGTTCCCCGAACGCCTCGTCCGCGGCATTGTCGATCGCTTCCTGGATGATGTGGGTGGGATCAGACGTGCGCGTATACATGCCCGGCAGGCGCTGGACCGGCTCGATGCCGCGGAGCTTTTGAACCGAGCTTTCATCGTATTTCTTTACTGCCATTTGGTTTCGATTTGCCTCAACAATGGTTTGGCGATTGCACGGGATTTTACCGGAGCGAATCTTCGCTCACCCTCCGGCGGCTTGCAAGGAAGATCGCCGCTGCAACGTCTTTACCGGCGCGGGTGCCGGAGTTGCTTGCATTTCACACCCCTTTCGTTATAGCGCCCACGACCGGTGGCGGGGCGGCGGCGAACTTCGCAGCGCGCGTACACGACGCGTCAGTGGATTGGGGGCGCGATCGGGCTCTAACTGCCAGCGATTGTAGTGCCTCCAAATACGTAGGACAAATACTTACAGACTAAGAATCAAATAATACGCAATAGCCCCACAACCATGTAGGATTAAGCCTACGCATTGTAATTCGTACAAACGCGCTTTCCGGCGTAATTTATTTTTCGGAAGTCCCTCCGTGCCGCATGCCGATGGCATTCGCAGGTGAGTCGGACAGCGTTCTTATAACGACGATTCGAACGGATACCGCGTGGAAAATTATCTCTCGGTCATAAAAAAGTCCGTGCGGCACGGATTGCACGCCGCTGGCTTCATCCTCATATCCGCCACCCCGCTTCACGCTCAATCCCTGCCGGCTCCCGGCGCGGACGCCGCAATCCCGGCTGCGATCGAACGGCTCAATGCGCGCGCGCAAGTCGACATGAAAGGCGAGACCGCTGCGGATCAAGTTATCGAGGTCGCCGAGTGGATAATGCGCAACCACAAGCAAAACGGTAATCCGTTCATGATCGCCGATAAAGTGAACGGCGTTTTGTTTGCTTTCCGCGCAAACGGCACCCTGCTCGCAAAAGGCCGCGCGCTATACGGCGCCGCGCGCATCGACGCAATGTCGCAGGCGCAGGCCGACAAAACGCTCGCCGAACTCGCGGCGGGCGACATGATCACGCCGGCCGGCATTTTCCCCGCGCGCGGCTATCACAGCCCGACGTACGGCGCATCGATCCGGTTTGCCGAATACGCGAATACCAACCTGCTTATCCATCGCGCGCCCGCGGAATGGCGCCGCAAGAACCTGCAGGCTGCGGGCAGTAAGGTCCACGTGACTTTTGGGTGCATCAACGTATTGCCGGAGTTCATGGACAACGTGCTGCTACCGGTTTTCCACGGTGAATCCACGATTTTCGTCCTGCCCGAGCTTGAACCGGCGCGGCAGTTTTTCGCCATCGACGATACGCTCGATGAGTCGTTAAAAACGGCGCGTAAGTAGCGGACTGCGCCCGCAAAGGCCGCATGCGCAGCGGCCGGTTCGATCGTATACTGGCCGCGTCGAAAACCCGTCTCCACCACACCATGCCGATTTTTGAATATAAATGCGGTTCCTGCAGCAATGAATTCGAAAAGCTGGTGCGCAATTCGGCGCCCGCCGCAGCATGCCCCGCGTGCGCAAGCACCGATCTGCGCAAGAAGCTCTCGACGTTCTCGGCAGTTTCCAAATCGGCATTTGGCGCGGTGTCGAGCTCGGCCGCGCTGGACACTTTACCGGCGGGTTGCTCGACGTGCGGAAGTCCCGACGGCCCCGGCTCCTGCCAGTTCTGACGCAAGTCTGACTTAATCCTGCGGCGCGAACGCCGGACCGAGCGGCTCCAGCCGCACGCCCGCGCGCAAGTGCTTGTACGGATAGCGGCGCGCGTCGACGAGATGCGCGCCCGGCGCGATCGCCACCAGCACGCGCTCGGCTATCGGCTCGAAGTCGGCGCGGAAGTGACATGTGCTTTTCACCACCAGGATTTTCTGCGCGGTTGGCTCGACGCCGATGTGGCGGAAAATTTCCAGGTCGTAGGCCTGCATGCGCTTGCTCGCGACCACGATGCTCACGCCGCCGATGGTGAGCAGCGCGGTGGGTCCGAGCTTCGCTTCGCGCCCGCCCACGCAAGGCCCTTTACACAGGAAGCGTCCGTCGCTCAGCCGCGTGACGCGAAAGGTGCCGTGAAACGGCCGCACATCAGGCAACGGCGTGCAGCCGCCGAGCTCGAGCGTGATTTCGGCGCCCTCACCTGCCGCGTGTGCAGCAGCCGCGGCCTTCGCGTCGGTCAGCACGCAGAGCGCCGCCAGTTGCGCATGATTGCGCACGAGCGCCTCCAGCATGCCGGTCGTGTCGCCGGTGCCGCCGCAGCCGGGGTTGTCCTGGGTGTCGGCGATCACCACCGGCCGGCTGGACAGGGTGCTTATCGCCATCGCCTGCCGCACCGCTTCGTCGGGGTCGAGCAGCGGCTGGGCGAATACTTTCTCCATACTCAGGATATGGCTCACCAACCCGTCAGCCGCCGCGTCGACCGCGGATTGCGAATAACCGTGCGCGATGACGCCGGGACCGCATTCATGCAGGTCCGACGGCGGAAAGCCCGCGCCATAACAGAGGTCGAGGACTTCGCCGCCTTCCCCTGCCGCGGATTTCGCGACGATTCCCTTCGACGGCTCGACCAGCGTGCACTGGAAGTTGAGCGGGATCAGGAACGGGAGTTTGCGAAAAGCGTGTGAGGACGGCCGACCGCGCTCGAGTATCGTGGTCAGAATGCGCGCCGCGCGGCTGCCGGTCTGCGGCCGGTCGACGTGCGGATACGTGTAGTAAATGGCCATGCCATCGGTCAGCGCCGCCATCGCCGGCGTGAGGTTGGTGTGATAGTCGAGGCTGATGACAACCGGCACGTCAGGCCCGACGGCCGCGCGCACGCGGCGCAGGATTTCCCCTTCGCCGTCCTCAAAGTCCACCGAGCACATGGCGCCGTGCAGATCGAGGTAGACGGCATCGACCGGCAGCGCGAGCGACAACCGGCCGACAAGCTCGCCGACGATGCGCTCGTATGCGTCGCTCGTTACGTACCCTCCCGCGCCGCCGCTCGCCCACACGAGCGGCACCAGTTCGTGTCTGGCCGCCATGTCGGCGATGAAGCCCGACATGCCGAACGCTTTGCCCGGCAGGTTGCGCAGCACTTCGTCGCCGCGCGACAGCGGCGGACGATCGCTGACGGTCGCGAAGTAATTGAAATCGGTGTGCACCGGGACGAAGCAATTCGTCTCGTGATGGAAGCCGCCAACCGCGATGCGCGCCACGCTTAGAGCCTCCTTTTGGCAGAAGAACGACTATTGCCTTCATCAGGCGTCTCGCCACCAACCATTCTGGTTGCAACGCACACGTATTTCATTATGTCAGGCACTCTTACTCCTCCTTGATGTTTGCCGCGCGCGCGATCTTGTCGATGAGTTCGGCTTCCTTCTTTGCGACCTGCAGCATCTGCTCCGGTGTATTGACGACCACCTCCGAACCGACGATTTTGACGAACTGCTCGCGGAATTCCGGCGGCGACATCGCCTTGGCGATCGCGTCGGCCAGTGCGCCCATGATCTCGCGCGGTGTGCGCGCCGGCACGACCAGCGCGTAAAAAGGCTCGAACGCGTATCCAGCCAAGCCCGCCTCGGCGATGGTCGGCACCTCGGGCACTTGCGGCGAGCGCTGCGCACCGCTCACGCCGAGCGCGCGGACCCTGCCGCTGCGAATGTGCGGCAGCGCGCTACCCAGCACTGCGGAGCCCATTTCGATGCGCCCGCCGATCAGGTCGAGATACATCGGGCCCGCGCCTTTGTACGGCACGTGGTTGATCCGGACCCCGGCCATCGCCTTGAAATATTCTCCGGCCAGGTGCGGCGTCGCGCCGACACCCGAGGTGCCGTAGCTCAGCTGGCCGGGACGGCTGCGCGCCAGCGCGATCAGTTCTTTCTGTGTGCGGGCCGGCAGCGACGGATGCACGAGCACTACCAGCATGAAGCTCGTGACCTGCGACACCCAGCCGAAATCGCGAAACGGATCGATCGAAATATCTGCGCGCAGGCTTTTTACGGCGGCGAGCCCTGACGCCGCCAGCATCAGCGTGTAGCCGTCAGGCGGCTGCTTGGCTACGTATTCCCATGCGACGAGTCCGCCGGCGCCAGTGCGGTAATCGACGATCACCTGCTGGCCGACGGCCTTGCCGATCGCCGGCGCGATCAGGCGCGCGATCAGATCGTCCGTGCCGCCGGGCGGCGCGCGCACGATCAGCCGGAGCGGTTTCGCGGGAAAGCCTTGCGCGAATGCGCAGAGTGGCGCGGCGAGCGCGCCGGCGGCGATGAGAACGAGCAACGTGCGGCGAAGGTTCATTCGAGCTTTCCGGAATTGTGTACCCTATAATGCCGAAACACCGTTACTCTGCTTTGAGCCCGATCAGCTTGATCAGTTTCGCGTTCTCCGCGATGTCGCCCTGAATGAATGCGCCGAACTGCTCGGGCGTATTGGTCTGCGGCTCGAGGCCCTGCACGTTAAGCGCCGCTTTCATTTCTGCCACGTTGACGACTTCGCTGATGGCGGCATTGAGGCGCGCGATGACTTCCCTGGCAGTGCCCACAGGCGCAAGCAGGCCATACCAGCCATAACGATCGTAGCCGGGCACGCCGGACTCGTTCAACGTGGGAACGCCCGGCATCATCGCGACGCGCTGCTTGCTTGTGACGGCCAGCGCCCTGATCTTGTTGACCTGCATGAAAGGCAGCGCGCCTGGAATGCCCGGAAAACTCAACTCGACCTCGCCGCCGGCTGCCGCGCGCGCGCTGTCCGCAGAACTTTTGTAAGGAACGTGCACGATACTGATGTTGGCATTCGCCTTCAGCAGTTCGCCGGCGAGATGCACCGAGCCGCCGACACCGGACGAGCCATACGTTAGCTTGCCCGGCTTAGACTTCGCCAGCGCGATGAGCTCTTTGACATTGCGCACGGGCACCGATGGATGAACCACCAGCACATAGGTGCCGGTTGCCGCGAGCGATACCGGGGCGAAGCCGAGTTCGAGATCGCGCGGCGCTTTGGCGAGCAGCGCCTGCACGATCGCATCCCCACTCGACATCATGAGCAGCGTGTAACCATCGGGCGGCGAGGAAGCGACGCGCTCTTTACCCAGGGTTCCGCTCGCGCCCGCGCGATTCTCGACTATGACCGGCTGGCCCACATGCTCGGACAATTTCTGCGCGACCATCCGTGCCGTCGTGTCGGTCGGCCCGCCACTGGTATAACCGACTATCAGGCGTATCGGCTTGGCGGGAAAGGGCTGCGCCGACGCGCCCGCCACGGCAAGCGCCAAACAGGCGGCAAACCCCGCACATGCTGTTTTCAAACTCTCCGCCAGTGGCGCATCGTCATGCGAAACCACCTCCTTGATGGGTCGCCCCATGGTATCAGACACGCCTGGATAGACCGGGCACATGCCCGGCGCGGCATATCAAATCCGGCTAAGTGCGCTACCCCACCGACGCCGGGGCAGTCATACGTCATATTTAACTGTCGGTAGTCCTTCCGCCAGACTGGGGCGCGAGCCCTTGTCCTACGGAATTTTGGGCTACGACCCGCGAACGGTACGGGGCGTCGGATGTCCCAATTAGATACCGATGCCCGCAAGGGTTCGGCATTTACAATTTGTTACAGGAGAGTGAACATGAAAACGACTTTGAAAAGTGCGATGGCAGTGGCGACCTTGATCGTGTCCGCGCAGGCGACGGCGGACGTTACGTTTTACGAACGCGATAATTTTCGGGGCCGCACGTTCACGACCAAACGTCCGGTCAACAACCTTGAGCGGACAGGCTTCAAAGACCTGGCATCGTCGGCCGTCGTGCGCGGCCAGCCGTGGGAATTTTGCGATGATGTGCGTTTTGACGGACGTTGCGTGGTACTTGCCCCCGGCCGCTACCCCTCGCTCCGCGCGATGGGATTGAGCGATGGCGTTGCGTCGGTTCGTCAAGGCGACACCGGTTCGCCGGCGCCCGTCGCGGCGGCGAATGCGCCTGCGAAAATCACGTTTTACGGGCGCGAAGATTTTCGCGGCGAGACTTTCACCACGGACAAACGGGTGGGCAACCTCGAGCGCGTCGGCTTCAATGACCGGGCATCGTCGGCCGTCGTGCTCGGTGACAGCTGGGAAGTTTGTGAAGATGTGCGGTTCGCCGGACGTTGCAAAATCCTGCGCCCGGGCCGCTATCCGTCGCTCGCGACGATGGGCCTGAACGATAAAATTTCGTCGGTTCGAGACGTCACGAACAATGCACGTGTTGAGGACAATCGTTATGCGCCCGAACCGATTGCCGCTTATGACAATCGCCGCCGCAACAACGAGCGCACCTATGAAGCGCAAGTGACTTCAGTTCGCGCCGTCGTCGCCACGCCGGAAAAAAAGTGCTGGGTTGAACAGGAGAAGGTTGCCCAGCCCAGCAAATATAGCGTGCCCGGTGCGATTATTGGCGCGGTGGTCGGCGGCGTGCTCGGGCACCAGGTTGGTGGCGGCACCGGCAATACCATCGCCACGATCGGCGGCGCTGCGGCAGGCGGCGCAGTCGGCGCCAACGTCGGTCGGATCGGACAGACGACGGCGCCAACCCGGGACGTTCAGCGCTGTGAGGATGTGCCGAACAAAGCCCAGGCTGACTATTGGGATGTGACTTATAACTTTCGCGGCCAGGAGCATCGCGTGCAAATGACGACGCAGCCGGGTGCCACGGTCAAGGTCAACGAGCAGGGCGAACCGCGGGCCTAAAGTTATTCGAACGTCGTTTGGTTGAAAAAAACGGCCTTGCGGGGCCGTTTTTTTTCTCGTGCGCCGCGGGGCCCGTCAGGACTTCGCGTTGAGCGCGACGATCGCCTCCATCACCGCAGCGATGGTGTCCGGCTCGCGCGCGTTGAATTTTTCGCGCAGGCCCATTTTGGTCACGTCGATCAGCTTCGCACGCGTCGCCTTGGTCATGCGCGTGGATGAGCCCAGCGCATTCAAGAGCGCGAGCGCGTCGGCCATCTCGTGCACGCGGCGCTCGGCATGCACGGCCGTGCCGCACACGTAGCGTTTCATGTTCTGGGCGAACGGCCGCTCGTCGAACGAGCCGGCGATATCGGCGGCGGTTGCTTCCAATACGCCGTAACGCTGCGCCGCCTCTAGCGCCTCCATCAGCACCGCGGACAACCCCTTCATGCACACGCTGCGAATGAGCTTCATCGCGCTCGCGCCGCCCGGCTTGGCGCCCACCACTTGGACGTTCATGCCATACGGCACCATCAGGTCGCGGAACGCTTCGGCATCCTTGCCGCTCGCGCCAATCACGCCTTTGATGCCGTTCAGCGGCACCGGGCTCATGATCGCCGCATCGACGAAGCGCGCCTTGCCTTCGAGCAGCTCGGCGATGTCTTCCATCGTTTTGACCGCCCCCGAGCTCATATCGACGTAAATCTGCCCGGGTTGCAGATGCTTGCCGATCTTGCGCGCCGCGGCGAGCGCCGATTTGCCCGGCGTGAGCGCGATGATCACGTCGGTGCCCTTGCACAGCGAGCGCAGCGTTTTCACGAGCTTTACACCAACATTTGCCGCCTCGGCGTGCAGCGGATCTCCGGGTTGCGCCCTGGCGCCGGAGCGTGAGTAAGCGACGAGGCCGGTCAACCCGGCCAGCGACAAATCCTTGGCGAAGCGAATGCCCGCCTCGCCGAATCCCAATAATCCCAAGCGCAATTTTTTCTCCCCGGTCGGAACGTGCGTTGAAAGACTTCGCGGCAATCCCGCGAACGCAACCGGATTATATATTGGTTACACTTCTCTTTTGACTCGACAAGGAACTGCCATGACCCCCACGACCGAGAAGCTGATCGCGCGCAAGGAAAGCGGTATCGGCTGGATCATTTTCAACAACCCGGCAAAACGCAACGCGATGTCGATGGACATGTACGAAGCAATGACTGCCGCGCTCGACAACTATTCGCGCGACCCGTCAGTTCGCGTCGTGATATTGAGGGGCGCGGGCGACAAGGCGTTCGTGTCGGGCGCCGATATTTCCGAATTCAAGGAAAAACGCTCGAGCGTCGAATCGACCGAGCTTTACAACGCCGCGTCCAACCGCGCCGCGCAAGCGCTGCGCGAGTGCCCCAAGCCGACGATTGCGATGATCCGCGGCTTCTGCATGGGCGGTGGCATGGGCACCGCAGTCAACTGCGACATAAGGATCGCAGCCGACGATTCGCGCTTCGGGGTGCCCGCTGCCAAGCTGGGCGTGGGCTACCGCTACGAGCGCTTAAAGCAGCTCGAAGCGCTGGTCGGACCATCGTTTACGATGGAAATTTTCTACACCGGCCGCCAGTTCAGCGCGCAGGAAGCGCTGACGATGGGCCTGATCAACCGCCTGCTGCCGGTGGCGGAACTCGAGCAATACGTGCTCGACTATGCGAACACGATCGCCCACAACGCGCCGCTGACCATTGCCGCAGTCAAGCAGAGCGTCGTCGAAATGGGGAAAGACGAATCAAAGCGTGATATCGCGCGCTGCAACCAGATGGTTGACGCGTGTTTTGCGAGCAAGGATTACATCGAAGGCCGCGACGCATTCATGGAGAAGCGCAAACCGGCATTTCAGGGGCATTAGGCAACGCGGCGATCCGCATACGCAGCGCCGACCAGCCAGTCTGGGTACGATGGCGTACAGACCCCGCCAGTCCAAAGCAGGCATTGTTCAAACTCGAATATTGCGAGGTTTCCCATGTATAAAAGAATCCTGGTACCGGTCGATGCGAGCGCGGTTTCCGCGCTGGGACTGCTCGAAGCGGTGCGGTTTGCGAAGGACCAGCGCGCGCGCCTGCGGATCGTCCACATCGTCGATGAGTCGGCGCTGATTCAGTATCCCGAGTCCGTCGATATCACGGGGAAAATGCTCGACTCCTTTGTCAATGAAGGCGAGAAGACCCTGCGCGACGCAGTCGCTCTGGCCGGGCGCCATGGAATAAAAGCCGAGCACGTGCTGTATAAAACGCTGGTGGGTGCGCTGGCCGAGGTGATCCTCAAGGAAGCCAGGAAGTGGCGTGCGGACCTCATCGTCGTCGGCGCCCACCAGCAAAGCAACGTGCAGCATTTTTTTCTCGGCAGCGATGCCGAGAACATCGCCCGCTCGACGCGTCTGCCGGTGTTGTTGGTCCACGCCGCGCCGGCCGCCAAACGCAAATCCGCCGCTAAGCGCAAACGCCCGCGCGCGTGAGCCGCTGTTGCCGGCTTACGCCGGCATGCATGACTTGATGTGCTCGCGCTGAGCCGCGCGCACCAGGCTCAGCCCGGATTTATGCCCTTCCACAATTTGCCCTACTACGCGCCGCCGATCGCCAACGCCGCGGCTATTTCGCCAGCGGCGTTTTCCCCGCGCCCGCATCGATCGAGTCGAGTATGCTCCCCTCAGTCGCCGCGGGCTGCCCCGTCGCGGGCGGATCGATGCGCTGCATGCCGCCGCCTGCGTCCGGTCGCATGCCACGCAAAATCGCGCTCACATCCGGCGCCTTGTCGGTATAAGTGACTTTGCCGGCCGCGCCATAGGTGGGATACAGCGCGAACGGCACCGTCGACACCGGATCCTTGCCCGGCTGAGAAACATAAATCACCAGCCGTTCCGGCGAGGGTTTATCCACTATGAGGGGCTTGCCCGCGTCGAACACCGCGCCTGCCCCGCGCGGGCCGCCGAACGCGCGGTCGGCACCCATCGAACCCCACGCGGTGCCCGGGATCTTATCGGCTGCCATGGTGCCGCTCTCGATGAGACGCGACCCGCTGCCCCAGTCGCGCCATCCGGTGTCGGAGGTCTGGCGCCACGGCCCGCCATCAGTGCTCACGTAGGTCCGGATGCGGATCTTCGCCCACCAGTCCTCCCATATGTCGTAGTGCACCCATTCGACCGGCACTATCGCCTGCGCGCCGCACTCGCCCGAGGGCAGGTACTGCACGCGCTCCAACGCAGCCTGGTGCACCACGCCCTTGTCCTCGGCCTTGTCGACATTGATGCTCACCAGCAACTTGCCGTCGGGACGGTACTGAGAACCGACTTTGATCGAGGTGCCGGTCTGCGGATCGGTAAACGTCTGCTTGTCCCTGACCGGGTCAGTGGCGAGCCGCGGCTTGTCGCCGCCGCCTGCCGGCAGCGGCGAAAGTCCGCCCAGCATGCCGCCTCCCATCACGCCGCCGGAGTTCGAACCCATGCCGCCGCGTCCGCCGAGAAACCCGCCGAGAATACCCGCTGCGGCCTTGCCGACTTCCGCTGCTTTCAGTTCGTCGGTGTAGCCGTACGTCGCCCGCGGTCCGATCGTGATGGGTTTGGGCATTTCCCAACCGCAACCCGCCCCGACACCCAGCTTGGGCGGCGGATCGCCCATTGGTTTAGGCGGCGGCGCGCACGATTTATTGCACCCGTCGAGACCGCGCCGCAACGCTTCCACTTCCTGCTCGAGCTTGCGCACTGTTGCGCCCTGGCGCTGGATCATCATCTCCGTCTGCGCCACCAGATCCATCCGCTGCTTGACGATTGCGGGATCCTGCGCGACGCGCCGGTCCTGCCCCTGCAGGACGACTACCGTCTCGGTGTAATTCCTGCGCTCGCGCTCCAGTTCGGTCGTCGCGGCATCGAGTTCCGCCTGCTTGGCGGCGACTACCTTCGCCCGCGCATCGCAGGCCGGGCAATCGACCTGCGGCGCCGCACCCGTCGCGGCTGCCGGCTTGGGCGCGGGCGCAACGGGCTTTTCTGGAGGCCTAGAAGGTTCGTTTGCTCGGCCCCATTTGCTGTCGTCTATCGTATCGAGGATGCTCCCGTCTCGCGGCACCGTCCCCGTTACCGGCGGATCGATTTTCTGCATGCCGCCGCCTCTGTCCTGCGCAATTTTGAACGGCTCACCGTCCGCGCGCACCGCACCGGCACATGCAAGAAGCATGGCCGCCGACAGAATCAGATAGCGACACAGATTCAGGGCGTTGCGCATGCCAGCCTCCCCTTGCGTTTCGTTTTTTTTCCAACGCTGCGCACGGACGGCAATTACGGCGCAACGATCAAGCCGCAGTACGCATAATATTACGCCGAAATCGCCGCCGCATCCGCGCGGGACGCAGGCCGCTCAGTTGATTTTGACGCCGGCGCGCGCGACGACCTGCCGCCACTGCTCGATTTCTTTCATCACCTGCAGCCGTAATTCCTCGGACGTTCCGCCGGCCGGCGACACGCCGTCGGTCTGCAGGCGCTCCTCCATCTCTTTCGTCTTCAGGATCTTCGTCATCTCGGCGTGCAGCCGCTCGACGACCGCGCGCGGCATGCCTTTGGGCCCGATCAGCGCGTGCCAGTTGGTAACTTCGTAACCGGGCACCCCCGCCTCCGCAATCGTCGGCAGGTCGGGCTCCGCCGCGATGCGCTGCGGCGTCGTCACCGCGAGCGCGCGCACCCGTCCCGCCTTCGCCTGCGCGAGACCGGTTTGCGTCGTCGCGAATACGAGTTGGATCTGACCCGCGATCAGGTCGGTCAGCGCGGGACCGCCGCCTTTGTACGGCACGTGCACCATCTGCACGCCCGCCATGTAGGTAAAGAGCTCCGTCGTCAGGTGCACGATCGCGCCCTGCCCGCTGCTGCCGTAAACAATCTGCCCGGGCCGCGCTTTCGCGAGCGCAATCAGCTCACGCACGTTTTTCACCGGCAGCGACGGATGAATGACCACGACGTACGGGCCGCGCGCGACCGGAATAATCGGCGTGTAATCGCTCGCCGCGTCGAACTTGAGCGGGTACAAGCTGGGATTGATCGCCCAGCTCGCGGTGATCAGGATCAGCGTATAACCGTCGGGCATCGAACGCACGCCGAACTCATAGCCGAGCGTGCTGCCCGCGCCAGCGCGGTTTTCGACCACCACCTGCTGGCCGAGCGCTTCGGAAAGTTTATTGCCCATCAGGCGCGCGACGAAATCCGAGCCGCCGCCCGCCGCCGCGCCGACGACGAGACGGATCGGCTTCGACGGATAAGTCTGCGCCGTCGCGGCGCTCGCAAAACCGCAGGCGACCGCGGATACGCACATGCGCACGAGCCGGTGACGCACGGATAATTGCATGGCTACTCGAGCCTGATGCCCGCTTCCTTCGCGAGCTTCGCCTTCTTCTCGAACTCGGCCCTGATATAAGCGGTGAATTCGTCCGGTGACGCGCTCGCCTTCAATTCCACGCCGCGCTCGATGAAGCGATCGTGCAGCGCCGGGATACGCACGACTTTCGCGACTTCATCGCGCACGCGCGCGATCAACTCGCGCGGCGTGCCGGCCGGCGCGACCAGCCCGTTGAACGTGATGTCCTCGAATCCTTTGACGCCGGCCTCGTCCATCGTCGGCAGGTTCGGAAACAGCGGCGAGCGCGCGAGGCTCGACACCGCAAGAGGGCGCAGCTTGCCCGCCTTGATATACGAATCCGACGTGCTCACCTGGTCAAACATCAGCATGACCTGGCCGCCGATGACGTCGATAAGCGCCTGCGAGTTGCCCTTGTATGGCACGTGCAGCATTTTCACGCCAACCTGCCGGCTGAAAAGTTCGGTCGCCATGTGGCCGGTGCCGCCGGGGCCCGACGTCGCGTACGTGAGCTGGCCCGGACGCGCTTTCGCGAGCGCGATCAATTCCTTCACCGTTTTAACCGGCAGCGCGGGATTCACCACCAGCACCTGCGGCACGAGGCACGTGAGCGTGATCGCGGAAAAATCCTTCAATGGATCGTAGCCGGGATTGGCCACGATAGAGGGCACCGTCGCAAACGTGTTCGCGACTGCAAGCAGCGTGTAGCCATCGGCCGGCGCTTTCGCAACGAGCTGCGTACCCACCAGGCTGCTCGCGCCCGGCCGGTTTTCGACGAGGATCTGCTGCCCCATGCTTTCGGTGAGCTGCTGCGCGAGCGAGCGCGCGACGATATCGACGTTGCCCCCGGGCGCGAGCGGCACGATTATGCGCACCGGCTTGGCCGGATAGCCCTGCGCATATGCGCTGCCCGCGACAATCGCCAACAGGCCCAGGCCAAAATGCGCTGCGCTCATCATCGGTGCTCTCCTCGCTTCGTGATCGGGATGTCCGCCGCGGCTGCGCCGGGTTTCCAATTTTTGCCCGCTCGACTATTATCGCAGACTCCCGCGTGCGCGCTGAGCGCAACGCTTGCCTGTCCGAAAGCCTGAATTGACCGCCGATAGCGACCCGCCGCACGCGCCCTCCGAGCAATCGTTCGCGGCGCTGCGCCACCCCGTATTCCGCGCGTATTTCCTGACCTCCGCGCTCGCGATGATGGCCGACAGCATCGAGCACGTGATCAGCTACTGGATGATGTTCCAGAAATTCCACTCCCCGGCGCTCGGCGGTTTCGCAGTGGTGTCGCACTGGCTGCCGTTCCTGCTGTTCTCGGTCTACTCGGGCGCGCTCGCCGATCGCTTCGATCCGCGCCGCATCATCCAGCTCGGCATGGTGTGTTTCATCGCAGTGTCGCTGTCCTGGGGCTATCTGTTCATCACCGATACGCTCGAAATGTGGCATGCGATGGTGCTGCTCGTGATCCACGGCTTTGCCGGTGTCTTGTGGGGGCCGGCGAGCCAGCTCTTCATCCACGACCTCGTCGGCCCCGCGCAACTGCAAAGCGCGGTGCGGCTCTCCGCGACGGCGCGCATGCTCGGCATTCTGATGGGGCCGGCGGTGGGCGGCGGTCTCATGCTCGCCTTCGGCCCGGAGCGCGGCATCCTCGTCAATGCGCTGATTTATCTGCCGCTCGTACTGTGGCTGTGGAAAGCGCCGTTCAATCCGCGCGCCCATCGCACCTCGGGCACCGCGGCCGTGCGCGGCCTGGCCGATATCATGGCGGCGATCCGCGCGATCGCGCACAACCGTACTATCGTGTCGATGACGCTGCTCGCGGGCGGCGCGTCGCTGTTCGTCGGCAACGCGTATCAGGCGCAAATGCCCGAGTTCGCGCACGATCTCGGCCATGGCCACGCCGACATCGCGTACAGCATGCTGCTCGCCGCCGATGCGGCAGGTTCGCTGATCGCGGGCATCGTGCTCGAGAGCCGCGGACTTCTGCGCGCGAAGCCCAAAACCGCATTCATCCTCGCGATGCTGTGGTGCTGCGCGATCGGGGGCTTTGCGGCTGCGACCAGTTATCCGCTCGCGTTGGGCTTGCTGCTCATCGCGGGTTTCGTCCAACTCTCTTTCAGCTCGATGGCGCAGACGCTGGTGCAGATCAATGCGCCAGCCGACATGCGCGGCCGCGTGATCGGCCTCTTCAGCATGTCGGGCCTCGGCATGCGCGCATTCTCGGGAATCACCGTCGGCGTGCTCGGCGGATTCATCGGCGTGCACTGGTCGCTCGCGTTAAGCGCGCTGGGACTGCTCGCGATCGTTTGTGCGCTGATGGCATTTACGTTGCGCGGAGCAAAGGCGAGCGCTTAGTAAATGCGAATGGCGCATTACTCATCCTCCCCTTCAAGGGGAGGACCGAGGTGGGGATGGTAATTAATTTCGCGCGATTGGCCTGACCCATCCCCATCCCAGCCTTCCCCTTGAAGGGGGAAGGTGAGGTCAGCGCTTACGCGGTGAAACTAGCGCACGCTCTTATCAACCCATTTCGCGATGAAGTCGGCGATTTCGAGATTGTTTTTCTCGATCATCAGCATGTGCCCGTTGCCGCGGATACCGACTTCTTCAAGCCGCACGAAGGTATTCGGCACGCCCGCCTGCGCGAGATATTTCGCGGTGCAATGATCGTAGACGGCGTGATACGACGACTCGGCGGCGATGATCAGGATCGGAATGCCGGCGAGGGTCGGTATCCGGCGCGCGGGCTCAGCCTGCATCCGGCAGCGCTCGAGGTTCGGGCCGTCGGCCGTCGCCTGCTGCACGACCGACAGCTGCTTCGCTTCGGTGATCGGTGGTTCATACGTCATCGGGATATCGGTGACGCCCCACAGCCGCGAAGGATTGTTGCTGAATACCGCATCGGCGAACGGCGGGCCGCTCGGCTCGGCCGCAATGATGCCTTTGACGAGCTTGGGCCGCGCATCCGCGATCGGCCAGCCGATGGCGCCCGACTGCGAGTGCGTCATGATGATCGCGGGGCCGATCTTGTCGAGCAGCGCGGCGCCCGCATCGCGGTTGAGCTCCTGCGTGACGGCATTGACGCCTATGTACTGGACCTGTGACGCATAGAATTGATCGAAGACCGGATCGCCACGCTGGCCCGTGCCCGGCCATTGCGTGTGCAGTTTCGCCTGCGGCCACAGGTTATGCTTCTCGTGCGCGGTGAAGCGCTGCTCGAGCTGCGCCGCGGAAAACCTGATGAGGGGACCGAGCGAATCGAGATAGGCGGAGCGGCCGCGCGCGGGCTGATCGATCACGTACACCACGTAACCGCGCTCGACGAAGAACTGCGCCCAGCCCTTGCGGCCGTCGGGCGTACCGGTGAAATTGGTGCCGGTCTGCGCGGCGCCGTGAATCATCACGAGCGGATAAGGATGTGTCTGCACCGCCGGCCGGTAATATTCGACGTACATCTGGCGCGCCATCAGCGGGCCCTTGTCGGTCTCGACGTAGCGCCCGCCGACGAAGAAGTAGCCCTGGCGCGGCGGGTCGCTGTCCTGCGTGGTCGCGCACGCGGCGACGAGCCCGAGCGTGAGCGCGGCTAACGATGATTTCAGCTGAGGCAGCATGTTTGACTTCCCGTGTTTAAGATGATGAGGTTTCATTTGAGTGCTGCGCACGCGCGCTGGATTCGCGCCATGCCCTCCTTCAGCTGCTCCATCGACGTCGCGTACGAGACCCGGAAGTACGGCGACATGCCGTAGGCGTCGCCTTGCACGACGGCAACGCCCACGCTGTCGAGCAGGTAGAGGGTGAAATCCTGGTCGCTGCGGATTTCCCTGCCCTCCGGGGTATGCTTGCCGATGATGCCGGCGCAGTTCGGAAACACATAGAAGGCACCCTCGGGCTGGTGGCAGCGCAGGCCCGGCGCTGCGTTCAGCATGGCGACCGCGACATCGCGGCGCTGCCTGAAGATAGCGGCGCGCTGGGGGATAAAATCCTGCGGGCCGGTGAGCGCCTCCACCGCGGCCGCCTGGCTGATTGAACTCGGGTTCGAGGTGCTCTGCGACTGCAGCTTGCGCATGGCCCGGATGATCTCGACCGGGCCGCCGCCGTAACCGATGCGCCAGCCGGTCATCGCATACGCTTTGGACACGCCGTTGATGGTCAGCGTGCGGTCGTACAGGCGCGGCTCGACCTGCGCGGGGGTGGCAAACCGGTGCCCGTCATAGAGCAGGTGCTCGTACATGTCGTCGGCCATCACCCACACGTGAGGATGGCGCAGCAGCACGTCGGTGAGTTTTTTCAGTTCGTCGCGACTGTAGGCCGCACCGCTCGGATTGCACGGCGAATTCAGCGTGAACCATTTGGTCTTCGGCGTAATCGCGCGCTCGAGGTCCGCGGGCTGCAGCTTGAAGCCGTGCGACTCCGGACACGGCACGACCACGGGCTTGCCCTCCGCGAGCAACGTCATGTCGGTGTACGACACCCAGTGCGGCGCCGGCACGATTACTTCGTCGCCCGGATCGAGCGTTGCCATCAGCGCGTTGAAGATCACCTGCTTGCCGCCGGTGCCGACGGTAATCTGTTCGGGCGCGTAGTCGAGACCGTTTTCGCGCTTGAACTTGCCGCAGATCGCCTGTTTCAGTTCCAGCGTCCCGTCGACCGCGGTATAGCGGGTCTGATTGCGCGCCATCGCCGCGACCACAGACTGCTTGACGTTGTCGGGCGTAGTGAAATCCGGTTCGCCGATGGCGAGCGAAATAATGTCGCGGCCCTGCGCCTTCAATTCGGTGGCGCGCTGGTTGGCGGCATTGCTCGGCGATTGCTTGATGCGCGCCATGCGCGATGCGATGATCGAACGCGGTTTCATGTCGGGTGCATTCAATTGCGTCTCCTGCGCTCAGTCGAGCCTGATGTTGGCCTGCTTCACGACCCGCGCCCATTTCTCCGACTCGGTGCGGATATAGGCGGCGAACTGTTCCGGCGTATCGCCGATGACGAAATTACCCTGCGCGACGATCTTAGACTTGACGTCGGGCAGATTCATCACGCGCACGATCTCGCGATTGAGCTGGCTCACGAGTTCCCGCGGCATCGCCGCCGGGCCGACGATGCCGTTCCAGTTGAGCGATTCGAAGCCCGGCAAGCCGGATTCGGCCATCGTCGGCAATTCCTGCGCGATGGCCAGCCGCTCCCGGCCCGTGACCGCCAGCCCGCGCAGGCGTCCCGTTTTCACGAACTGCAGGTTATCGATCGAGGTGGAAAAAGTCATCGACACCTGGCCACCGAGCATCTCGGGCATGACCGGCCCCGTACCCTTGTATGGGACGTGCACGAGATCAATGTGCGCGAGCTGCTTAAGCAGCTCTCCGTTCATGTGCGAAATCTGCCCGACGCCGGCGGACGCATAGGTAAGCTGGCCGGGCCGCCTTTTGGCCAACGCGATCAGCTCGCGCAGGTTCGCGGCCGGCACCGACGGGTGCGTGAGCAGGAACGACGGCCCGCCGATCAGGTTGGTGATGGCCGTGAAGTCGCGCAGCGCGTTGTAGGAGATCGACGCTTGCAAATGCGGCAGCACCGCGAGCGTACCGGTGTTGCCGATGAGCAGGGTATAACCGTCGGGCGCCGAGCGGGCAACGAGTTCGGTGCCCAGCGCGCCCCCCGCACCGGGCCGGTTTTCGACGACCACTACCTGCCCGATGGCTTCCGTGAGCTTCAGGCTGACCACGCGTGCCGCATAATCGGACGGCCCGCCCGGCGGAAACGCCACGACGATGCGCAGCGGCTTGACGGGAAAAGTCTGCGCGAGCGCGAGCGGGGCCGCCGCCGCAGCGAGCGCCGCCGCAAAGCGCACGACCACGGCGCGAGCACGGGGGTGTTGCATCCGGATTGTCATATCGCGTCTTCCACTGTCGTTGCCGAGCGGGCCGGTGCCCCCATGATAAACGCCGCGGCGAAATCGGTGGCGCTTAATTCGATATTGCAGCCGCGACTGCTAATCCGCCCGCATCGCCGCTGCCTTCGCGACCCTCGTCCACTTCGCCGTCTGCGCGATCAAGAAGGCGCCGAACTGTTCCGGCGTCTGGCTTTCGAGCTCGGTGCCTTGCGCCAGCGCTTTTTCTTTGACATCCGGGTTGCCGGTGATGCGGTTGAATTCGCGATTGAGCCGCGTGACCAATGGCCGCGGCAGGCCGCGCGGCGCCAGGATGCCGTTCCACGCCGACACGTCGAAGCCCGGCAGGCCCGATTCGGCGACGGTGGGCAACTCGGGCACGGCCGGCGAGCGGCGCGCGCTGCCGATCGCGATGCCGCGCAGGCGGCCGCTTTGAATCAGCGGCACGCACGGCGGCAACGAAAGAAACGCCATTTGCGTCTCGCCCCCGATCAGCGCCGTGATTGCCGCGCCGGTGCCTTTGTACGGGACGTGCGTGATGTTGAGCCCGGTCATCATCTTGAAGAGTTCGCCCGCCAAATGCGCGGTCGCGCCGGTCGTGCCGCCCGCGTAATTGAGGCTGCCGGGTCGCGCTTTGGCATAGGCGATGAGCTCCGGCACGGTCTTGACCGGCAGGTTCACGTTCGTCACGAGCACGCTGTCGGTGAGCCCGATGAAAGCGACCGGCGTAAAATCGCGCAGCGGATCGAACGTAAGCTTCGAGTGCAGCGTCGCCATCAGCGACTGCGCGAGGTTGGCGAACAACAGCGTGTAACCGTCGGGAGCAGAATGCGCGACGGTTTCCGCCGCGATCACGCCACCCCCGCCGGGCTTGTTATCGACGACCAATGCATGTCCGAGGCTGTCGGTCAGTCGCTGGCTGAAAGCGCGCGCGAGCGCATCGGTGGTGCCGCCCGGTGCCGACACGACAACGAGCCGGACGGGTTTCACCGGATAATTCTGGGCGCACACCGTGCCGGCCGCACAGAGCATGATGGCAAGCGCGCGCCGCAAGGCCATCACTCCCAGATTCGTTCCGGCAGCGGCAGGCCTTTAAGATCGTCGGGCTTGAGCCGCCCGTCGGGCTCGATCCCGAAGCGCTCGAGCACGGCGCCGAGCTGCCGCACGTGCTGCGCCGCATGCCACGCCGAGCGCTCGAACACCTCGTGCAACTCCTGCTCGCCGTAGGAGGTCGGCACGATCTGCGCGAACGACATATTTTTGGAGCCGTCCCACCAGTTGCGCAATTTCGTAATCACGCCTTCGCCGTACTGTGCGATCTGGTCGCCGGTCTGGTACTTGTTTTCGTCGGCGGCCGGCACGTTGGTGTTCGACGGCGAATACTCGATCTTCTCGATCACCGCTTTGAGATAAGCCTCGACGATGTAGAACACGTGCTGGCCGAGCGTGCGGATCGGACGGTGGCGGTTCTCGACCGCGGACTCGTTGATGCGCGCCGTCGGGAACTGCCGCATGTAACGCTGCGCCGCCTGCAGCGCGACGATCCACTTGGCGAGGATCTCCTGCGGCGGCAGGCGCGAGTGCCCCGTGCTGACGCCGACGAACTTCGCGACGTCTTCCAGGCTTTGCCCCATGACAAACTCGGTGCCGCGCGCGACGACCGGCAGATTGCGCACACCCAACGCCAGCAGACGGTCGCGGCCGCCCGGCGTATTGATGACGTCGACCGCTTCGAAATCGATAGCTTGTCGCGAAAGAAACTCTTTCGCCCGGAGACAGCTACTTCATCCCGGCTGGGTGAATAAAACGTAACGTGCGTTTGAGTTGGTGTCCATGCTGTCGCTCCAAATTTTTCGTTGCCGCTGCCTGAATTATCGCATGCGCTTAGTTACGTCTAGGCGTCAGCGGCCCGACTCAAGCCAACCGGGCAGCTCGCG
>JBKJMN010000105.1:0-17288 GCA_046596405.1 Burkholderiales bacterium | reverse complement strand
GAACACACCGCCGCAGAAGCTGTAGAAAATAAATCGCGGGTAGTGCATGCGCCCGATGCCCGCCACGAATGGCGCAAAGGTGCGAAGGATGGGCAGGAAGCGCGCGAACACGAGCATCTTGCCGCCGTGCTTTTCGTAAAACCGCTGGGTCTTGTGGATGTGCGCCGGATTCAGGAAACGAGAGCGCTCGCGCTTGAACACGCGCGGTCCCAGATAGCGTCCTATCCAGTAATTGGTGTTGTCGCCGCTGAATGCTGCGACCACCAGCAAGGCGAACAGCGCATGCACGTCCATCGCGCCCACCGCCGCCATCGTGCCAGCTACAAACAACAGTGAGTCGCCCGGCAAAAACGGCGTGACCACGAGGCCCGTTTCGCAAAAAATGATCAGGAACAGGATGCCGTAAATCCATGCGCCGTACTGCTGGATCAGCACCGCGAGATGCTTGTCGAGGTGCAGTACGAGATCGACAAACTGCGCTAGATACTCCACGGCGGGACTGCCGGCGGCGCGCTAGATCGCGACGCCGATTTCGTTTTTCTTCTCAGGCTTGACGAGATCCTTGCGCGACACGCCCAGCCACATCACGATCGGGCTCGCGACCAGCACCGACGAGTAAATGCCGAAACAGATGCCGATGGTGAGTGCTAACGCGAAATAATGCAGCGTCTCGCCGCCGAATATCAGCATAGACGTCACCATCAATTGCGTGCAGCCGTGGGTAATGATAGTGCGCGAAATCGTGCGCGTGATCGCGTTGTCGATGACGGTCGTCACGCTGGCATTGCGCATCTTGCGGAAATTCTCGCGGATCCGGTCGAACACGACGACCGATTCGTTGACCGAATAGCCGAGAATCGCGAGCACCGCCGCGAGCACCGTCAGCGAGAACTCCCACTGAAAGATCGAGAAGAAACCCAAAATGATGACGACGTCGTGCAGGTTGGCGATGATCGCGGCCAGCCCGAATTTCCATTCGAAACGCATCGCGAGATAGGCGACGATGCCGAGCGACACGAAGAGCAGCGCGAGCCCGCCGTTCTCCACCAGTTCCTTGCCGACCTGCGGGCCGACGAATTCGACGCGCCGGACTTCGGCCGTCGCGTCCTCTTTGCGCAACTCGTCGCGCACGAGCTCCGAGAGCTTGGCGCTCGTCTGCCCCGGCTTCACCGGCAGGCGGATCAGCACATCGAGCGACGTGCCGAAATTCTGTACCGCGGCATCGGCGAAACCGAGCTTCGTCATGGTGTCGCGGATCTTGTTGACGTCGGGCGCCTGCGCGTAGTGCACTTCCATCACGGTGCCGCCGGTGAAGTCGACGCCGAAGTTGAGCCCCCTGGTCGCTAGCGAGCCCACTGCGATGAGGAACGTGATGACCGAAATCACGTTGAACACCAGCGCGTAGCGCATGAACGGGATGTCGTTTTTTATTCTGAAAAATTCCATGATTCTTTCTCGATTGCCCGAAGGTTAGCCGCCCGAAGCTTCAGGCCCTGCTCTTTGCCGGTGCTGCTCCGCCGCCTTTCCACACCTGCCCGATCGAGATCCGATCGAGGCGGCGGCGGCTGCCGTAAACCAGGTTGACGATGCTGCGCGATACCATCACCGCGCTGAATATCGAGGTCAGAATGCCCAGGCACAACACCACCGCGAATCCCTTGACCGGGCCCGAGCCGAACGCGAAGAGCGCCAGCCCGCCGATCAGCGTCGTGATGTTGGAGTCAAGAATGGTGCCCCACGCGCGCTCGTAGCCCGCGTGGATCGCCGCCTGCGGCGTATTGCCGTTGCGCAATTCCTCGCGTATGCGCTCGTTGATCAGCACGTTGGCGTCGATTGCCATGCCGACCGTAAGCGCGATGCCCGCCATGCCGGGCAGGGTCAGCGTGGCCTGCAGCATCGACAGCAGCGAGACCAGCAGCAGCACGTTGAACCCGAGGGCGACAACCGAGATCACGCCGATAATATGGTAGTACGCGATCATGAAAACTGCGATCGCGGTGAAACCGATCCACGTCGAGTGAAAGCCGATCTTGATGTTGTCCGCACCGAGGCTGGGGCCGACCGTGCGCTCTTCGATGATATCCATCGGCGCCGCGAGCGAACCCGCGCGCAGCAGCAGCGCCAGGTCGTTCGCTTCGCGCGTCGACATGCGGCCGGAAATCTGGAACCGCGCGCCGAGCTCGGACTGGATCACGGGCGCAGTGATGATTTCCGGCTTGCCTTTCTCGATCAGCAGCACCGCCATGCGCCGCTTGACCGCTTCGCGCGTCGTGTCGCGCATGATGCGCGCGCCCTGGCCGTCGAGTTCGACGCTGACGATAGGCTCGTTGTTCTGCTGGTCGAAGCTCGGTGCCGCGTTGGTGAGGCGTTCGCCGGTGATAATGACGTTTTTTGACAACAGCAGCGGCTCGGTCGTCTTGCCGCGGCGCTCGATCATGAGTTCGGTGCCGAACGGCACGTTGCCTTTCAACGCTTCGTCGATTTTCTTCGGATCGTAGTCGCGCCCGGACGGGTCGCTCGCGTGGGCTTCGACCAGCCGCAATTCGAGGCTCGCCGTGCGCCCGAGCAATTCCTTCGCGCGTGCGGTGTCCTGCACGCCCGGCAGTTGGACGACGATGCGGTCAGCGCCCTGCTGCTGAATGATGGGCTCCGCAACCCCGAGCTCGTTGACGCGGTTCCTGAGCGTCGCGATGTTCTGCTGGAGCGCGAGATCCTGCGTGCGCTTCTCCTCTTCAGGCTTCAATGCCGCGACGAGACGGAATTCGCCGCCCTGCTCCTGCTCGCTCAGCGCGAGATCGGCATTGGCGGTTTCCATTTCCTTGCGCGCCTTGGTGCGGGTGTCGGCGTCGCGGAACTTGAGCACCACGTTCTGGCCTTCGCGCGCGATGCTGCCGTAGCCGATGCGCTTGTCGCGCAAGAGGCCACGGACGCTGCTCGCCACGCCGTCGAGCTTCTTGGTGAGCGCGGAGGCCATATCGACCTGCAGCAGAAAGTGCACGCCGCCGCGCAGGTCCAACCCCAGGTACATCGGCAGCGCGCCGATCGAGGTCAGGAAACGCGGGCTGCGGGAAACGAGATTGAGCGCGACGACGAAGTCGTCGCCGAGCACCTTCTGCACCGCATCTTTCGCTTTCAACTGCGTGTCGGTATCGGCGAAGCGCACCTTGAGACTGGCAGGTTCGACAAAGACCCCGTCGTTCGCGATATTGACGGCTTTCAGCGCCCCCTCGACGCGCTGCTGCAGGTCAGCATCGACTTTCTGCGTCGACTTCGCGGGCGAAATTTGGATGGCCGGCACTTCGCCGAAGAAATTAGGCAGCGTATAAACGACGCCGACGAGCAGCGCGAAGCCGATCAGCAGATTGATCCAGAGCGGGTAGCGGTTCATTTTCTTAAATTCGTGAAAAGTGAATGCGTGAACGGGTGAATGAGGAAATTGCGCGAAGTTGGTGGCGTTTCACTTCTTCACGTCTTCACTCCTTCATTCTTTCACTCAGCGCCCTTGATCGTGCCCTTCGGCAACACCAGTTGCACGGCGGGACGCTGCACGCGGATCTCGATTTTGTCGGCGATTTCGAGCGTGACGTAGTTATCGGCGACCTTCGTGACTTTGCCGAGCACGCCCCCTGCGGCGATGACTTCGTCGCCCTTCTGGATCGCATCGACCATCGCCTTGTGCTCTTTCGCGCGTTTCATTTGCGGGCGGATCATCACAAAATACAGCACGACGAACATCAGGATGATCGGCAGCATCGACATCAGGTCGGCGCCGCCGGGCGCGGCAGTCTGCGCCCAAGCTTCGTTAATTAGCACGTCAGGAACTCCTCATGCGCGGCTGGCAGACGACCGCGACCGGTAAAAAGGTGCGTATTCTAGCATGTGGAGTCCCCTTCCCAGCATCGCGTTTCAGGATGGCAAAGGCTCCATGCGGGCGGCCCTGAACGCGCTTGCAAAAGCGGCCAACTGCCCGTGCTCAATTGCCGCACGCAAGCCCTGCATCAGCTCGAGATAGTAATAAAGGTTGTGCCAGGTATTGAGCCGCGCGCCGAGGATTTCGTTCACTTTTTGGAGATGGTGCAGATATGAACGCGTGAAATTGCGGCACGTGTAGCATCCGCAGCCGGCGTCGAGCGGGCGTACATCGTCGCGATATTGCGCGTTGCGCAGCCTGATGGTGCCTTGGCGGGTGTAAATCCAGCCGTTGCGCGCGTTGCGCGTCGGCAAAACGCAATCGAACATGTCGATGCCCTGCTCGACCGCCGAGACGATGTCTTCCGGAGTGCCCACGCCCATCAGGTAGCGCGGCTTGGCGGGCGGCAGGCGCGGCGCCGTATGCGCGAGGATGCGCACCATGTCTTCCTTCGGCTCGCCCACCGACAGGCCGCCGATTGCGTAACCGTCAAAGCCGATGCCGGTGAGCCCCGCCAGCGAGCGGTCGCGCAGATGCTCGTGCATGCCGCCCTGCACGATCCCGAACAAAGCATTGGGATTGCCTTCGAATTCCCGCCTTGAGCGCTCCGCCCACCGCAGCGACAGCTCCATCGACTCGGCCGCCTGCGTAACATCCGCCGGATACGGAGTGCATTCGTCAAACACCATCACGATGTCGCTGTTCAGCACACGCTGGATGCGCATCGACTCTTCCGGCGTGAGGAAGCACGCGTCGCCATTGACCGGCGACTGGAACTTCACACCCTCTTCGCTGATTTTGCGCATCGCGCCCAGGCTGAACACCTGAAAGCCGCCCGAGTCGGTCAGGATAGGGCCGTGCCAGCCCATGAAGCGATGCAGCCCGCCGTGGGCGGCGACGACCTCGAGCCCGGGCCGCAGCCACAAGTGGAATGTATTGCCGAGAACGATCTGTGCGCCGATGTCCTGCAGTTCCGCGGGACTCATTGCTTTAACGGTACCGTAGGTGCCAACCGGCATGAACGCCGGTGTTTCCACGCTGCCGTGCGCGAGCTTGAGCGTACCGCGGCGTGCGGCGCCATCCGTCGCGGTAACTGAAAATTCCATCAGGAATTAGCCGCAGATGAACGCAGATGAACGCAGATGAAAATCAAGTGCGGGGCCACAGAGAACACAGAGTTCACAGAGTTCACAGAGGAAATCAGTGAGTAGGGCGCCATAACCAACGGGAATTGCGCCGTATGGATAGAGTCTACAAAATTCATACGGCTCCCCCGCGCCGAGCGCAAGGGAGGGAGACGAAGCGTAAAATTTAACTCCATTACGCGCACAGTTTTTCGAGCGCGCGCCGCATAGCGTCCGGCATCGGCATGGGGCGCTGCGTCGCGCGGTCGCAGCACACGTGCACGAAATGCCCCTGCGCCGCGGCCACGGCTTCGTCGTTGCGGAAAATGCCGATCTCGAAGCGCACGCTGCTCGTGCCCAGGTGCGCCACGCGCAGCCCGCAATGCACCGTGTCGGGGAACGAAATCGGGCTGAAATACCGGCACCCGGTCTCGACGACCAGGCAGACCGGCCCCGCGTCCATGCTCAGCACCCGCTCGCGCAGCATGTATTGGTTGACCGCAGTATCGAAAAACGAATAGTAATTGACGTTGTTCACGTGTTTGTACGCGTCGTTGTCGAGCCAGCGCGTGGTGATCGCGAGAAAGTGCGGAAACCGCTGACGGGTGGCCGGTTCGGGTTTGCTCATTGCGGCGGCGGGTGCGAGGACGGGAACGGGCGGGTATTATCCCTGCACCGACGCGCCCGCGCCAGAGCGGCGTGTGCCACTACGAAAGGTACGCAATGACGCAACCATTCACCGTGCGCCCGGCGCAGGCCGGCGATGTCGCCGCGATCCTCGCGATGATTCGCGAGCTTGCCGAATTCGAGCACCTCATGCATTTATGCACCGCGACTGAGGCCCAGCTCGAGGACGAATTGTTCAGCGCGCACGCGGCCGCCGAAGCGCTGGTCGCGGTGAGCGGCGATGAGCCGGTCGGCTATGCGATTTACTTCCACAATTTATCGACGTTCCTCGGCCGCAAGGGCCTGCATCTGGAAGACCTGTACGTGCGCCCCGCGCACCGTCACCTCGGCTGTGGACGCGCGCTGCTGATTGCGGTCGCCCGCATCGCATTCGAGCGCGGTTGCGCGCGTTTCGAATGGATGGCGCTCGACTGGAATACGCCGGCGATCAGCTTCTACGAAAAACTGGGCGCGGTGCAGATGACGGAATGGCGTCTGCTGCGCGTGACCGGGGACGCGCTGAAGAAGCTCGCGGAAATGCGCTGACAACCGGTCAGCCGGCGCGCTCGATCAACATCGCATCGCCGTAGCTAAAAAAGCGGTAGCGCTGCGCCACCGCGTGCGCGTATGCGCGACGGATGGGGTCCATGCCGGCGAACGCCGACACCAGCATCATCAGCGTCGAGCGCGGCAGGTGAAAGTTCGTGATCAGACGGTCGACGACGCGAAACCGGTAGCCCGGCACGATGAACAAACGCGTCTCGGCGCTGCCCGCGCGGAGCTCACCGGTCGCGGCGGCCGATTCGAGCGCGCGCAATGTGGTCGTACCGACCGCTATCACCCTGCCGCCCGCCGCCTTCGCGGCAGCGATTCCATCGATGGTTGCCTGCGGCAGCGCATACCATTCGGCGTGCATTTTATGGTCGGCTGGATTTTCCACACGCAGCGGCTGAAAGGTGCCGGCGCCAACGTGCAATGTTATCCACGCCAGTTGCACACCCTTCGCTTTGAGGTCTGACAGCATCGCGTCGTCGAAATGCAAGCCGGCAGTCGGGGCCGCCACTGCGCCCGGCTCCCGCGCGTAGACAGTCTGGTAACGCGAGTCGTCCGCGGCATCGGCGGCATGCGTGATGTACGGCGGCAAAGGCACGCTGCCCGCGCGCTCGAGCAAGGCAAACACGTCCGCGCATTCGAAAAAACGCAGTTCGAAAAATTCGCCGTTGCGGCCGATCATTTCAGCCACCGCACCATGCGCGAGCAGCAGCTTCGACCCGGCGCGCGGCGTCTTGCTCGCGCGCACCTGCGCCAGCACGCGCTCATGATCGAGCACGCGCTCGACCAGCACCTCGACCTGGCCGCCGCTTTCCTTGCGTCCGGCGAGGCGCGCCTTGATCACGCGCGTGTCGTTCATGACCAGCACGTCGCCCGCCCGCACCAAGTCAGGCAGGTCGCGAAAGCCGCGGTCGACGAGTTCTCCGCTGTTGCCGTCGAGATGCAGCAAACGGCTGGCACTGCGCTCCCCGGAGGGATATTGCGCGATCAGCGCGGGGGGCAGCTCGTAATCGAAGTCGGATAATTTCACCGCGCCAATTATACTGAGCGGGGTGGGATGAATGACAGTTGACAGTGGAAACTGGTACAATTCACGCCAGTGCCTCGGTGGCGGAATTGGTAGACGCGCTGGACTCAAAATCCAGTGTCGAAAGACGTGTCGGTTCGATTCCGACCCGAGGTACCACCCCTCTGGACTTGCTCCCGCCCGATTTTTTTGTGATCTAACTCTGCCAGCCCATCCCATTCGGATCGGAACCAGTGACCTGACGAACCTGAACAGCGCGCAACCGCGCAAGCGCCCGTGCGCAATAATTACTGCGGCATCAGCAGCCGCAGGATCTCCGTGGCGTCGGCCAGGTTTTCGAGATCGCGTATCAGCGCAACCGATCGGTCGACGTTGTGCGCCGGAATTTTTTTCGGCGAGAACGAAACGCAATCGCGGAATTTCGCTTCGAGCATGGCATAGCTGACCGGATGCGCGGGGTCGCCCGGCACACCGTCCGCCTTGCGTGTATGCACTGTGCCATCACGCATGCGGATCTCGACCGTCGGGCGTGACAGCGAGGAATAGCCGCCCACCGGCAGCTCGCCGCCCGGCTCCGCGCGATAGCTGACTTTGTCCGCCATTGCGAGCACCTGCGGATCGCGCAAAGCTTCGTCGGTGTAATCGCGCAATGCCACGTTGCCCTTCGCCATCATTACTGCGCTGGTGAACGGGATGCTGAATTTGCCATCGATGGAGAGACGCGGCCGGCGCTTCTGCTCGATCGGCTCTGACAGCAACTGCGTTGCGCCGGTGCCACCGATCACGGTGATCTCCTCGACGTCATCCGGTTTCAACGCAAACTCTTCGCGCAGTTCCTGGATGGCGGTGTTCGTCGCGCGCGTGTAGCCGCAGGCCGGCCATAATTTGAACCCATGCAGTTCCAGCAGCGGGAACTTGGCTCCAAGACCGTCCAGCATCGCATCCCAGTCGGGATCGGTGCGCACGTAGGTCTTGAACAAACCGTAGCGGCCTTCGAGAACTTCTTTCGAGCCGACGATGCCGCGCTGCGCGAGATCGGCGGCCAGCATCGCGCCCTGCCCCGAAAAGCCCGCCTGCATCGAGCGCAGATGGGTCGCCGATCCGACCGCCATCTGACGGCTGCCGCTCATCTGTGTGAAAGCGATGCCGAACGCATTTTCAATCGTATCGACATCAGCGCGCTGCAGCTTCGATGCGGTCGCAGTTCCCGAGATAAAACCGAAGAGCTGCGTCGGGAACCAGCCTTCCGTCATCGTCCAATCGGGAATGCGGATGGCTGAATTCAACCGCGTATGAATGTCGGTGCCGGCGGCGATGGCGGTAATCAGGTCGCGCCCGCTGATGCCGCGCAACTGCTCGGCGACCGCGAACGCAACCGGTATGGTCACGATGCTGACATGTCCGCCGGCGCCCACGTCGTCGTAGTCGACCATGTGCCCGAGGCTGCCGTTCATGAACACGGCCCACGGCGCCGGCACCTTGTCGCCGAATCCCCACACGGTCGCGACGGGATTGCCGCCCATTTCATTGACGTAGTCCGCGAGGACTTTTCCCTCGGGCGCGAGCGTGCTGGCCGCAATCGACACACCCAGCGTATCGAGCACGCATTGCTTGATGAGCTCGACCAGCGCGGGCGGCAGGTCCTCGTAGCGCAGCTTCGCGACGTAGTCGGCGAAGCGCCGCGTCGGACCTGGTCCGTTCGTTCCAGGCTTTGTTTCGTTGGTTGAAGAATGCGGCTGACTCATGCAATTGCGTCCCGGCGAGACCTTTTCAGTCGGCACTTATGCTCGTGCTTTTCACAACCGCGCGCCACTTCAGGATTTCCGCGGCAAGATGCTTCTGAAACGCCGCCGGCGAACTGCCCAGCGGCTCGGCCCCGTCGGCGCTCAAGCGATCGCGCAGATCGGCGGTCGTCATCGACTTGTACGCCGCCACTGCCAGGCGGTCGATGATAGTCCCGCGGGTGGCGGCAGGCGCGAGCAAACCGTACCAAGTGGTCGTCGCATAGCCGTGCACGCCGCTCTGCGCGACCGTCGGCACCTGCGGCAGTGCGTTCAAGCGTTTCACGCCGGTGACCGCCAGCGCGCGCAAGCGGCCCTGCTGAACATAGTGGTTCGACGATAGCACGCTCGCCATCATGCAACTGATCTGCCCGGCCAGCACGTCGACCAGCGCCGGCCCCGTGCCCTTGTACGGCACATGCGAGAATTTGACGCCGGTCATGTTCGCCAGCAACGCGCCGGCCAGATGGCCCGAACTGCCGTTGCCGCCGGAGCCGTAGGTCAGGCTCTCCGGTTGCGCTTTCGCAATGGCGATCAGCTCTTTGACATTGCGCGCCGGAACGGCCGGATGGACGACCAGCAGGAACGGCGCCTCGGCTAGCAGTGAAACCGGCAGCAGGTCCTTCTGTGGATCGAACGGCAGGCTCGCATACAGCGCCGGATTGATCGCAAAGGAGCTTGAGACTACCAATATCGTGTAGCCATCAGGCGCGGATTTCACCACCGCTTCGGCGGCGATGGAGCCGGCCGCGCCGGTGCGGTTATCAACGATCACGTTCTGTCCCAGCGCCCCGGTCATTTTCGCCGCGACCAGACGCGCCACGATGTCGGTCGCGCCGCCCGGCGCCTGGCCGACGACGAAGCGCACCGGCTTGACCGGATACGCGGACGTATCATCGGCCGCGCCCGCGCCTGCTGCCGCGAGAATAAGCATTGCGAACGCGCAGCGAAGTGAGTTGGCGCGCAAATTCATTCCAGACGGATGCCGGTTTCTCTGACAACCTTGCGCCACTTCGCGACTTCGCTTTCAATGCGAGCGGCCAGCGCCTGCGGGGTGCTCGGCGAAGATTCCGCCCCGCCCCTGTTGAGGCTCGCCTTGATTTCCGGCGTGCCGAGTATTTCCACGATTGAAGTATTCAATTGCGTGACGATCGCGGCGGGCGTTGCGCGCGGCGCGACCAGCCCGTACCAGCTCAGCAACTCGTAGCCAGGCGCGCCGGCTTCCGCGACCGTAGGCAGCTCGGGAAACAGCGGTGACCGCGCGGCGCTCGTGATGGCTAGCGCTTTCGCCCGGCCGCCTTTCATATGCGGTGTAGCGGAAATCGTGTTGGCCAGCGTCAGGTCAATCTGCCCGCCGAGCAGATCGACGAGCGCCTGCCCGGAACCGCGGTATGGAACATGCAATATGCGCACACCTACCATGCTGTTGAAGAGCTCGATGCCGAGGTGCGCGAACGAGCCGGTGCCGGACGAACCGCACGAGATCGCGCCCGGTTTCGCCTTCACCAGCGCGATCAGCTCCTTGACCGAGTTGGCGGCGAATCCCTCGCGCGCCAGCAAGATGTATGCTTCCGACGTCATCTGCGCAATCGGCGCGAACGACTTGCCGACATCGAAGCCGGTCTTGGTGAAGAGGCTGACGTTGGTCACCTGGCTGCCGGATACCACTAGCAGCGTATAGCCGTCGGGCGTCGCCGCACGCGCGATCTCCATCGCGATGCCGCCGCCCGCGCCGCTGCGATTGTCGATCACCACCGATTGTCCGAGACGCTCAGTCAGCTTGGGCGCGATCAGGCGCGCCAGGAGGTCGCTGCCGCCGCCCGGCTGGAAACCCACGATCACGCGCACGGGCCGCACTGGATAAGCGGAAGGTTGCGCGCATGCAGTGCTCGCCACCATCGCAGTTGCAAATACGGCAGCGGCGCGCGCCTGCGCGCTCATGGAAAGCGCGTGATTTAAATGCATCTCTCCTCCCGAATCCTTATGTCTTACCCGCAGGTTGCCCGCACTCGCGCATATACCGCGCGTATGCGGATTCCGGCAGACCGCCGGCCGCGAAAATCTGCTCGATAACGGATGGAAATTTGCGCAGCTCGACGGAAGCACCGGTGGCCGGGACACGCACCACGCCTGCCGGGTAATCGACTTCCACCGTTTCGCCGTCCTGCACGATGCCGGTGATGCCGGGCGCCACGAAAATCGGAATCGCCCGCGCAATGCTGTTGCGCAGAAAAAGTCGTGCCACCGACTCAGCGAGGATCACGGCGATGCCGACTTCGCGCAGGACGAGCCCGGGACGGCTCGACCCACAGCCGAAATTGCGGCCCGCCACCAGGATGTCGCCCGCTTTCACTTCGCGGGGAAACTCCGGGCGATACGCTTCCATGGTGTGCTGCTTCAATTCCTCCATGGTCGGATAGCGGTAGTACGGATTGATCGCATCCGTTTCGACCGAATCGCCAAATTTCCACACGCGGCCACGGATCGCGCGGTTCAAATCAAATGCCATCGAACACCTCGCGCGGATCGACGATCTTGCCCGCGACGGCAGCGGCCGCCACGGTCAGCGGCCCGGCCAGATAGATGTCAGCCTTCATGCTGCCTTTGCGACCCTTGAAATTGCGCGTCGTTGCGGTGATACACGCTTCACCGTCCGACAAAAATCCGACTTTGGGCTGGCACACGCCGCAACCGGGCGTCACCATCTGCGCACCGGCTTCGACCAGGGTCTCGACGAGACCGGCTTTCAAGCACTGCAGGTAGACCTGTTGCGACGCGGGCGAGATCAGAAAACGCATGCCTTTCGCCACCTTGCGCCCTTTTAGCATGCGCGCCGCAATCTCGATGTCTTCGAAACGGCCGTTCGCGCACGAACCGATGATGGCCTGCTGGATCGGAACACCCGCGACGTCCGCAACAGGAACGACGTTGCCGAACTGGTGCGGCTTCGCCACCACAAACGGCATCGTGTCGATATCGAGCACGATTTCCTTCTCATACTGCGCGCCGGCATCGGCCGCGATGGATTCGAACGGCTTATCAGTGCGCGGCTTAAGAAACTTCCGTGTCGTGTCATCGCAAGGAAATAACGCGAGCTTGGCGCCGACTTCCACGCCGTGCGCCGACAAACACATGCGGCTGTCTATCGAGAGCTGCGGCACCAGCGTCCCCGCGTATTCGATCGACATGCTGCCGGCAAAATCATCACCGTACTGGCCCGCGAGATGCAGGATGATGTCTTTCGCGATGGGATAGTTCGGCTGTTTGCCGTTCAACACGACCTTGACCGACTGCGGGACCTGGAACCACAGCTCGCCGAAGAGCAATACATACAGCATGTCGGCGCGCGTGATGCCCATGCCGCCCGCATTCACCGCGCCGTAGCTGATCGTGTGCGAATCGTTGCCCACCACCAGCTCGCCGGGCCGCATAAGGCCATAATCGGCCATCATTTGATGCGCGATGCCGGGCTCGGAATCGTGAAAGCACCGGATGCCTAGCCGCGCCACTTCACGCCGGATGAGCGCGTTCTCGTCCGCCTGTTTTTGCGAGAGCGTGGGCTGGTGATGATCGAGCAGCACGTAGATGCGGTCGCGGTCCCACACGCGCGGCAGTCCGTCCTTGAACCCGGCTTGCAACGCGAGCTCGTGCATCGGCTCGTTGGCGTGGTAATGCATCATCGCGCCGTCGATGCGCGCTTCCAGGAAGTCGCCAGCCCTGACGGGCTCGCCGGCGAGGTTATGCCGGGAAAACAACTTCTCGGCCATGGTCTGCGCCATAGCGCGCTCTCCTGCCCGCTTCATTCCCGGTCGCCGGGAAAGAGCTGCTTCAGCCGCTCGCGCTGGGCCGCCCGCACATGACGCCTCGCCGCTTCCTCAGCGGCATCCGGATCGCGTTTCAAGATGGCCGCGGCGAGCTCGCGGTGCTCGCTCTGCGCGGTCTTCGCGCGGTGCGGCAGCAGCATCTGGCTCTTGCCCAGGAGCCACATCGAATCGTTGACCGCACTCAGGCTCTTCTCGAGATAGCGGTTATGCGCGCCGCGATGCACCGCTTCGTGAAACAGCCGGTTGTGCCGCGCCAGCGCCTCGAAATTGCCGCGCAACTTTTCTTCGCGTTGGACCAGTTCCTCGAGTTCCATGCGCTCGAAATCGGATGCATGGCGCGCGCACAACCGCGCCGCCGTGCCTTCGAGCACTTCGCGCATCGCATAGAGCTCGAGCATCGCCTGGCGATCGAGCGAAGCCACCACGAGACCGTTGCGGGGCTCCAGCGCCAGCACGCCTTCGGTCTCGAGCCGGCGCAATGCGTCGCGCACCGGCGTGCGGCTTACCTTCAACCATGCCGCGATCTCGACTTCCATCACGCGCTCGCCGGGCTTCAACTCGCCTTTTTCTATCGCGTCGCGCAATTCCTTGTAAACGAGTTCGCTGCGCGAAGCGTACTGGCGGTCGGTCCCGGATGCGGCGCTCGATGCACGGGGTGCGGCTTTACGGCGAAGCGGCGTGATCGAACCCATGCGTTCTCCCGTCGTGTCAGTGCGCCGCGCTGCGGATGACGACTTCGTCACCCTCGACCCGGAAATTGTGGTCGTAACCTTCCGAGGCCCAGTCCATGTATTTCACCGCGTCCGCAAAGCGCGCATCGCCGTGCTTCAATATTTCCGGGCGCAGTTTTTTGTCGATCAATACGGGCATAAACGATGCGCTCTCCACGCCCTTGCGGCCCAGGACCGCTTTGGCGATCAGGCTGCGCTTCGAATCGACGCCATACGGCAAATTCGGATACTCGGGATCGAGACTGATGCCGTAACGCCTGGCGAAGACTTCGTAGCGCTCCGGCTTGGCGGGCGGCGCGGACATCATGAAATTGGAGAGGCTGTAGAAGCACACTTTCCCGGCATAGACCTCGATCGCCTTGGGCACATGCGCGTGATGGCCGAGGATCAGATCGGCGCCGGCGTCGAACGCGGCACGCGCCACGCGCGGCTGGTAGCCGGCGATCTCGCGCGGAATGAAATGCAGGCCCCAATGCAGCGACACGACCACTGCGTCCGCCAGTTTGCGCGCGGCGGCGACGTCTTCGATGAGACCCGCGAGATCTTCTTCGTACGGCTGGGTGATGACGTGCGGCGGCATGCCGGCCTGGTATTCGGCCGCCTGATAGTAGGTATGCACGCGCAGCGGCGCGACACCCGGCTGGTTCTTTTTCGCGGCGTAACCTTCACGCAGCACCGAGCAATAGGCAAGGAACGCCACCTTCACGCCATTGCGTTCGAGGATTGCCGGCGCGCGCGCCTCCGCCAGATCGCGCCCCGCGCCTACGGTCTTGATGCCCTGACTGCGCAGCAGCGCCACCGTATCCAGCAACGCCTCCGCGCCCCAATCCATCGCGTGGTTGCTCGCGACCGAGACGATATCGAATCCGCACTCGCTGAAGATTGACGCCATATGCGGCTTGACGCGGCTGTGGCCTTCGCCCGAATGCACCTGCAGGGAACCGCGCTCGGAGTAAACGCGCTCGACTTGCGCGAACCGCAGATCGGCGGCGGCGAGCGCCGGTTTCACCAGCGTGCAGAAATCCGATACAGGCTCGTGTATGGGCCCGACATCGCCGCAGCCCAGCAGAGTGATGGTTCCGCTCATGTTGAATTACTCAGGCAGCGACCGCGGTCGATATCGCGAGCGCATGCGCGGCCGCTTCGCGTCCGGCAATCCGTCCGAACACGGAACCGGCCATGAGGCCGGTGCTGCCGGGATAGTTGAAATAGTACAGCCCGCCGACGAGCTCCCCCGCGGCATACAGCCCCGGAATCGCCGCGTCTTCAATGTCCAGCACATGCGTGCCGGTGTCGATCTTGAGGCCGCCGAATGTAAAGGTGATGCCGCAGCCGACCGAATACGCCTCAAACGGCGCGACTTCGATGGTGTTCGCCCAGTTGGTCTTGTTCACGTCTAGCCCGACGGTGCAGCGCCCGTCTTTGACATTGGGATCGAACGGAGCGTCATGCTTGATCGAAGCGTTATATTGCTGGATGGTTTCCAGGCAATTGCGCCCGTGCACGTCCTGCATGCGATCAGCGAGCTCTTCCAACGTGTTCGCCGTGACCTTGGTGGCGCCGCGCAATTTATATTCGTCGCGCAGCAGCGGCTTGACCTGCTGATCGAAGATTTGCCACGCGAAGCTGCCCGGCTGCTGCAGCACGACGCGACCGTATTTCGCGTAAGTGTAATTGCGGAAGTCCGCGCCTTCGTCGACAAATCGTTTGCCCTCGGCGTTGACCATAATCCCCAGCGGATAGCTGTGGCGGTAACCCGCGTGCGGGTTCTCCACGTCGCCGAAATCTGGCGCATAGCGCTCCCACGCGACCGAATGACAGCCCGACCACTGGCCGTAAGATTGCGCGCCGATGTCGAGCGCCATCTGGATGCCGTCGCCGGTGTTGTAGCGGGTGCCGCGCACCTTGGCCATGTCCCAGCCAGGGCCCAGGTAGCGCGTGCGCATTTCGCGGTTCGCCTCGAACCCTCCGGAGGCGAGCACCACCGACTTCGCACAAATCAATTCCTCCGCGCCGTTGGCCGTGACGCGCACGCCTTCCACGCCGCCGGGGCCGCGCACGAGTTGCGTCGCCCGCACGCCGTAACGCACCGTGACGCCGTGCTTCGCCACCGCCTTATACAGGAGATCGACAAGGCCGCGCCCGCCGCCGTTTGCGTAAATGACGACGCCGCCGAAAAACTTGAAGCGGCCCTTGACGTTGTAGGCCTGGCGCCCGTAGTTCGGCATGAACCGGATGCCGCGGTCACGCATCCAGTGCACGGTGTCCGTGCTGTTGCGCACGATGGCTTCCGCAAGATCGGGATCGATGTAGTACTGCGTGATGCGGCCGAGGTCGTCCAGGTAGTCCTCGACCGAGTACTCGCCGAAATCCGTGCGCGCAATTTCGTCGTCGGTCAGATCGGGCACGATTTTCTTGATGTCCGGCGCGCCGTGGTGGACGATGCGGAAGCCGCCGCCGGTGTAGGCGCTGTTGCCGCCGCGCTTGGCCTCGGGCGCGCGTTCGAGCACCAGTACGCTCGCGCCCTGCTCCCGCGCGGCGAGCGCCGCGCACAACGCGGCATTGCCGCCGCCGACGACGACCACATCAAACTGCTCGCTGCCCATGCGTCTGCTCCGTCTGGGAAAATGATCCTGCGACCACGCTGGATTCACGTGTATACATTAGAATACGTTACACTAAACCACCCGTCAACCCGGATTCCCGACCGCAGGAAAGGCCGTTCATGAATACAAGATCCAAAGGCGCGCTGCTGCGCAAACTGATGCAGCGCAAGGACAAGGTCCTCGTGGTGCTGCATCCGCCGACCGCCGTGCACGGCCGCCTGATGGAGCGCGCCGGGTGCGAAGTCGGCTTCGTTGGCACTGGCGGCGTGGTCGGCGCCTACACTGGTCTTGCCGACGTCGGGACCCTCTCGATGATGGAGTGCGTGCAGATCGCGGGGTGGATAGCACAGGCGGTGAAGTTCCCCGTCATCATGGACGGCGATACCGGGCATGGCGGCGTGATGGCAGTGCGGCGCATGGTGCGCGAATGCATACGCGCGGGCATCGCCGGCGTGCGCATTGACGACCAGCCGCTCGAAGGCAAACGCAGGACGCAGGCTGCCGGTATGGAAGTCGTGCCACTCGAACAGGCGATCGCGCGCTATCGCGCCGCCGTTGACATGAAGAACGAGCTCGATCCCGATTTCGTGATCATTTCGCAGTGTTACGCGCGGGACGCGGCAAATGGCAGCCTCGACGACACCATCGCGCGCCTGAAGGCCTACCGGGAAGTCGCGGGCGTCGACTGGGTGCAGCTCGAGTCGCCGCACTCGGTGGACGAAATAAAGCGCGCGCGAGCCGCGGTGACCGGCCCATTCTCGTTCATGAAAGGAAAACTACCCCGCTATCTCGGGCTCGACGAGCACTTGGCGCTCGGGGTCAACATCGCGTGGTATCCGGGATTCACGCATCACGTGACGTGGGCGGCCCTGTGGGATTTCATGCAGTCGTTTAACGAGCGCGGCATTGCGGCGTGGGAAGAATTTGTTGCGAGCCGCAAGGACCGCCCGTATCCCGAACCCCTGGTCGGACCGGAGGGCGAAGGCGCGGACCGGCAACGCGAGTTGGAAGCGCGTTATCTCGTGCCGCCCGCGCAAACCAAACGTCCCGGCGCGTCCTGAGCAACA
>JBKJMN010000053.1:0-12422 GCA_046596405.1 Burkholderiales bacterium | reverse complement strand
AGCCAAATGGCTGGCTGCGGTGTTGCAATGATCGGTTGAAATCACCGCGTTTATCTGCGGCTCAATAGCTTTGGTTTATTCGGTTTATGCGAATTCGAGAACTTTGCGCACTGCGGCGGCGATCTGGGTCTTGCCCGACATCATCGTGCCCCTGTCGCGCCTCGAACATCATTACCTGCCGGGCAAGACCCAGATCGCCGCCGCAGTGCGCACAGTTCTCGAATTCGCATAAATCGAATAAACCAAAGCTATTGAGCCGCAGATAAACGCAGATGAACGCAGATAATTCAAAAGAATTAAGAATTGGTGGAAGCAGTATCCGCGTGTATCCGCGGTTATCTTCGGCTACATGTCTTTGGAATGAAAGATCATGAGAATTTTCAAACTCCCCGATCTCGGCGAAGGCCTGCAGGAAGCGGAAATCGTCACCTGGCACGTCAAGGCCGGTGACACCGTCGTCATCGACCAGCCGCTGGCCTCGGTCGAAACGGCCAAGGCGATCGTCGACGTTCCCTCGCCGTACGCGGGAAAAATCATGAAGCTCTACGGCAAAGAGCGCGACGTCGCGCATGTCGGCCAGCCGCTGGTGGCATTCGACGGTGGTGATGATGATACCGGCACGGTCGTCGGCAAAGTCGAAGTCGGCCAGAAAGTCATGGCCGACGCGCCCGCGGCCGCGACGCCGCTCGCGCACGGCATCAAAGCGACACCGGCGGTGCGCGCGCTCGCGCGCAAGCTCAACATCGATCTCGCGATGGTCACGCCGACGGGCGCGGACGGACTCGTCACGGTCAATGACGTGCAGCGGGCCGCCCGCATACTCGCTGAAATCGGCCCGCAGGAGCTCTTGCGCGGCGTGCGCAAAGTGATGGCGCAGAGCATGACGCTCGCGCATGCCGAGGTCGCGTCCGCCACGCTGATGGACGATGCCGACATCGACTGCTGGCAGGCCGGCGACAACATCATGCTGCGCCTGATCCGCGCCATGGTCGCCGCGTGCCGTGCCGAGCCCGCGCTCAACGCCTGGTACGACAGTCAGGCCGTCGGGCGGCGCCTGCTCAAGAATGTGGACGTCGGCATTGCCGTCGATACGCCTGACGGGTTGCTCGTGCCGGTGCTGCGCAATGTTGAGACGCGTGCGCCGGACGAACTCAAGTCGGCACTGAGCAAGCTGATCCAGGACACGCGCGAGCGTAAAGTGCCGCCGGAGGATTTGCGCGCGAATACGATCACGCTGTCCAATTTCGGCCCGATCGCCGGCCGCTATGCGTCGCCTATCGTTTTGCCGCCGACCGTCGCGATCGTCGGCGCCGGCCGCGTGCGCAAGGAAGTGATTGCGGTCAATGACAAGCCGGCGGTGCATCGCATGCTGCCGCTGTCGGTCACGTTTGACCATCGCGCGGTGACCGGCGGCGAAGCCGGCCGTTTCATGGCCGCGATGATTGCCGACCTGCAACTGCCGCATTAGCGCGCGATGCCCGCCAAAAAGCGCCAGGCCGGCCCGCTGCTCAAATCCGCCGCGATCGAATCAATGCCGGAGATCCAGCGCGTACACTTGCTGAATAAGCGCGCGATCCGCAATTATAAGGCGCTCGGCGATGCGGTGGGCATGCGCGATATCGGCGTACACCTGGTGCGCATCAACCCTGGCGACGAATCGACCGAATATCACACGCACTACTGCGACGAAGAATTCATCTATGTGCTCGAAGGCCGCGGGATCACCGAGATCGGCGGCCGCAAGCACAGAATCGGCCCCGGGGACTTCATGGGATTTACCGCGCCCTCTGCGCCGCACTCGATTGCAAACCCGTACGGCGAGCCCCTCGTCTATCTGCTGGGCGGCACGCGCAAACCGATCGACATTTCCGAATATCCGCGCGCGAAGAAGCGCGCTTATAAATTCAACGGCAGGCGACACACCGTGAAGTTCGAGGACGTCGAGGAACGGTAGGTCTTGCTCTGCAACCCAGCTTGAATGGCGATACCTTTTTTAGTCAGACGTGGCTGCACTTACCCCACCCAAAGGTGAAACCCCATGAGGTCTGCAATCTCTGCATTAACCGTAGCAGTCGCGTTGGCTGTTGGATTGATCGGGTGCTCTAAACCGGATGCGCCCGCGAAACCGGCAGTTGCGCCGCCTTTAGCCGCCAAGCCGGCGCAATCTTATGAGGCCGTAGCAGCGCAAGGTAAAGGCTTTAGCGTCGGCGCCATGATGAGCGCCCACCCCGTGTATGTACTCTTCGACCCGCAATGTCCGCATTGCGGCCAGTTGTGGGAGGCTGCGTTGCCGCTGCATAGCAAGGCAAAGTTCGTATGGATACCGGTAGCCATCATGAACGACAAGAGCACGCGCCAGGGCGTCGCCTTATTATCCGCGGGCAATCCCGCGGAGGCGATGGCGGCACATGAAAAATCGATACTCGCAGGCACTGGAGGCATGTCCACCCCTGCCAGCCTGCCGCCGGATTTGGAGCAGGCTGTCCGAAAGAACACCGCGCTATTCAGCAGTCTGGGAGTGGATTCGGTACCCTACATCGTTGGCAAGAATGCAAATACCGGCCTCGTCGTCAGCAATGCCGGTTCGCTGAATACTGCGGAGCTGGCCGCATTGCTCGGGATTGCCCCGCCCTGAGCGGGGACTCCCTATGATGCATTTTATTGTTGTGGTCTCGGCATCACGTGGGCTGGGCCCACTTGAGCCTCGCCCTAACCGCTGCGCTGAGACATGCATCACCGCGCCGCGCGCGGATGCGGCGTCGCTTTCGCATCGGACCTCTGCACGGGCTTGTCGCCCTTGCCCTGGATCCGATGCATCACGCGCCGCGAGCCCGCGTCGAACGGCTCGCGATGATGCATGACGCAGCGGTTGTCCCAGATCAGCAAGTCGCCGGCCTTCCATTGGTGATGCCAGGTGAGCTGCGGCTGCGTAGCGTGGGCCCACAGCGCTTCGAGCAGTTTCTCTGACTCTGCGACGGGCAGACCGTCGATATACGCATTCGGCCGGCGCCCGAGGTATAGCGCGTTGTAGCCGGTCTCGGCGTGCGTGCGCACGATCGGATGATGCGGACCCGGCGCGTCGCGCACGTCGGTGACATGGTTGAAGCCCTCACGCAAATCGCCGACGCTGTTGTAGGTCATATCGTGCTTGATCGTGAGCTTGTCGATGCGGCGGCGCAGGTCGGCGGGCAGCGTTTCGAGTGCGCGATACATATTGGCGAAGCCGGTGTCGCCGCCGCTCGGCGGGACTTCCAACGAATACAGCGCGCTGAACGACAGCGGCACGTCGCGGTACGAGTTGTCGGAATGCCACACGACTTCGGCATCGCGCAGAACGCCGATCGGCTTGCCGTCTTCCATCACGTTGGAGACGACGATGACCTCTTCGTGCGCGCGCGCCCTCTCGTTGCCGGTTTTGGCGAGCGGCGCGCAATCGAGCTCGCCCAAGCGCCGGCCGAACGCCATCAGTTCCGGGTCGCTCAATGTCTGGCCGCGGATGACGATGACCAGATTGTCGAGCCATGCCGTACGCAGCGCCGCGAAACCCGCTTCGTCGAGCGTGCGCAGATCACCACAGCGGACTTCGGCGCCGACCGGCGCGGGCTGGGGGATGACTTCTACGGCGACCGACTGTGAGGTCGACGCGCGTGCATTGGCATTTGGCATGGGGACCCTTACTTTATTGACGGCGCGACGAACGGTACCAGTGCATGATTTCCTCGCCGGTCCAGAACACGACGCCGCGCTTCTTCTTGAGCGCCGCGAGCGTTTGCTCGAAATATTTGATGCGGAAAGGCGTACCGGAAATGTACGGGTGCACCGCGATCGACATGATTTTGGCGCGCGCTGCCGATTCCGCGTACAGGCGCTCGAAATAATCCATCGTGCGCGTGAAAAGCTCCTGCGGCGATTGATGCTGCACGATCATCAGCGCGATGTCGTTGAGTTCTATGCTGTAGGGCAGCGTGAGCAGCGGACCCTTCGCGGTCGCGATCTCCACCGGCTCGTCGTCGATCGGCCAGTCGCAAATGTATTTAATGCCGGCTTCGACCAAATGCTCCGGCGTATCGAGCGTTTGCGTGAAGCCCGGCCCCAGCCAGCCGACCGGCGGCTTGCCGGTGAATTTCTTGATCACGCTGACGGTTTTGCGGATGGTCGCGCGCTGGTTCGGTTCGAGATGGATGGGACGTTGGTCGTACGAGTGGCCCATGAATTCCCAGCCGGCAGCGTGCGCGGCGCTGGCGATCCGCGGATAGTCCTCGCACACGCGCGCGTTGATCGACAGCGACGGCGTGATCTTCAACTTATCCAGCGCCGCCTTGAGGCGCCAGAAGCCGACGCGGTTGCCGTACTCGTGCCACGCCCAGTGCGGCACGTCGGGCAGACGCGTGATGCCGGTCGGCGGCGGCAGCGCCTGGCGCGGCATCGGCCGGCCGATATCCCATACTTCGACATTGACGATGGGCCAGACGACGAGCCGCACGCCGCGCGGCAGTTTCAAAGGCTTGCGATCGACGATCGCGGAATAAGGCAGGCGCTGCTCTGGTCGCACGGCATTTCCCAAGAATAATCAACACTGATTATATGCTATCGCCACGTGCCGCCCCGGTGCCGCCGCCGATTCATGCTAGGCTGGTTGCGTCTAAAACAATAACGTTGGAGGAGCAATGCGTATCGGTCCCGGATTTGCCCTGCCCGCACTGCTGCTAGCCGCCAATTGCATGGCGGCTGCTTATCCCGAACGCACGATCCGCATCATCGTGCCCTACGCGCCGGGCGGCAACATCGACATCACCGCGCGCACGATCGCGCCCGGGATGGCGGAGGCGCTCGGACAGCAGGTCGTGATCGACAATCGTGGCGGCGCCGGCGGCACCCTCGGCGCCGACATCGCGGCCAAATCCGCGCCGGATGGCTATACCTTGTTGCTCGCTTCTTCCGGCACGATCTCGACCGCACCGCCGCTCTATCCGAAACTTGGCTACGATCCGATCAAGGATTTCGCCGCGACCTCGCTCGTCTCCAACGTGCCGCTCGTGCTCGAAGCGCATCCATCGATACCCGCCAAGTCGGTCAAGGACCTCATCGCGCTCGCGAAAACGCGTCCCGGCAAGATCACGATGGGTTCGTCGGGCGCCGGCACGACCAATCACCTGAGCGGCGAGCTTTTCCAGAGCGCGACGGGCACCCGGTTCATCCACATCCCGTACAAAGGCAGCGGACCCGGCTTGATCGATCTGATGGGCGGCCAGATCGACATATTCTTCGACCAGCTCTCCGCATCGATCGGCTACATCCAGGCCGGTCGCCTGCGCGGCCTGGCGGTGACCACGGCAAAACGCGCCACTGCGATGCCCGACCTGCCAACCATCGCCGAGTCCGGCATCCCCGGTTTCGACGCGAGTACGTGGACCGCCATTCTGCTGCCCGCGCAGACGCCGCCGGACATCGTGATGAAGGTCCAGGTCGCTCTGATCAAGACGTTGCGTGCGAAGACGACCCGCGACGCGTTCGCGCGCCTTGGCGCCGAAACGCTCGAAAGCACCCCCGAGGAATCGACGCGCTTCATGAAGGACGATCTTGCCAAGTGGACGCGCGTGGTGCGCGAGGCCGGCATCAAGCTCGAATAATGTCGAGCCGCGCACGGCGGTAGCGGATTCGTGTGACTATGCCAGCGGCTTCAATTCGCCCAGCATCGTCGGAATCAGCTCAGCCACCGTCGGGTGAATGTGCACTGCACGCTGCAGCACGGTATAGGGCGCCTTTGCATACATCGTATCGAGTATGCAGTGCACCGCTTCGTCGCCCCCTACCCCCAGGATCGCCGCACCGAGAATTTGTTTCGTATCGGCATCCACCGCGATCTTCATGAAGCCCTGAGTCTCTCCCTTCTCGAGCGCACGCCCGACACGCGTCATCGGCCGCTTGCCGACCAGCGCACGACGTCCCGATTTGCGGATTTCCGCATCCGTCATGCCGACGCGCGCCAGCGGCGGATCGATGAAGAGGCCGTATGCGGTCAGGCGGTCGTCGACGCTGCGCCGTTCGCCGTTCAGCAGATTGTCGGCGACGATTTCGTAGTCGTTATAAGACGTGTGGGTGAAGGCGCCGCGCCCGTTGCAGTCGCCGATCGCCCAGATGCCCGGCACGCCTGTGTTGAGTTGGTCATCAACGATGACGTAGCCGCGGGCATCGGTCTTGACGCCCGCTTTATCGAGCCCGAGATCGCCGGTGTTCGGCACGCGGCCTACCGCGACCAGCAAATGCGAGCCTTCGGCCTCACGTGAGCCTTCCGCGCAGTCGAGCTTCACTGCGATGCGGTCGCCGCGCTTCTCGACCCGCAGGCACTCCGCGCCGGTTTCTATGACCACGCCTTCGTTGCGCAATATATCGGTCACGCCCTTGATTACGTCGGCGTCCTCGCGCGCGATGATGGTCGGCGATTTTTCGATCACGGTGACGCGCGATCCGAAGCGCCGGTACATCTGGCCGAATTCCAGGCCTATGTAGCTGCCCCCGATGATGAGCAAATGTTCGGGCAGAAAGTCGACGTCCATCATGGACGAATTGGTCAGATAGCCGCTGCCCTCCAGCCCCGGCATGGGCGGCACCAGCGCGCGGCCGCCGACGTTGATGAATATCTTGCCCGCTTCCAGCACCTCATCGTTGACGCTCACCGAGGTCGGAGAAGCAAAACGCGCGTGGCCTTCGATCACGGTCAGATTGGCGGTGCCTTTGAGCCACTTCTCAACGCCCGCGTTGGCCGCACCGGCGATACTGTCCTTGCGCGCCTTGACCTTTTGCATATCGACACGCACCGGCGAATCCAGCATCACGCCGTAATCGGCAGCACGCCGCGCGAGATGCGCGGCGTAGGCGCTCGCGACCAGCGTTTTAGTCGGAATGCAGCCGGTATTGACGCAGGTGCCGCCGAAATGGCCTCGCTCGACGATGGCGACCTTCCAGCCGGCACCGGCAAGCCGCACTGCCAGCGCCGGACCGGACTGGCCGGTGCCTATGACGATCGCGTCAAATTGCCTGTTCATGCCGAACCGGCCCCATCAATTCAACGACTGTCGGCGTAAAGCCAGGGATTCTCGGCGCGGTAGGCCGTTTCGAAGTTTTCGATCTGCGCCCGATACTGATCGGTGCGCGCCACGTCGTCGAGGCCTTCGAGCAGGCATTTCTTGCGTACGGGATGAATGTCGAAATGATGCACCTGCCCGTCCGGCGCGGTCACGCTCTGACTGGCCAGATCGACCGTGAGTTGAGTTCCGGGTCTGGTGCGCAACTGCTCGCGCAGCGAGTCGACCACCGCTTGCGGCAACACCACCGGCAACAAGCCGTTCTTGCTGCAGTTGTTGGCGTGAATATCGCCGAAGCTCGATGCGATCACGCAGCGAATGCCGAATTCATACAATGCATAAACCGCGCTTTCACGCGAAGAGCCGCAGCCCCAGTTGCGATCGGCAACGATGATGCGCGCGCTGCGAAAAGGCTCGACGTTGAGCAGGAATTCCTTTTCGCTGCCGTCGGCGTTGAAGCGCCGGTCGTGGAACAGTACCTGCGCGTATTTCGGTCCGCGCGGCACCTTGTTGAAGCGCGTCGGGCACAATTGGTTGGTGTCGACGTTGGCTTCATCGATAGGCGCGGCGATGGCGGTGATGGTCGTGAAGGGTTCCATCTCAGTTGTTCCCGGTGAGTTTGCGCACGTCGGTGAGATGGCCGGTCAACGCGGCCGCAGCGGCCATGGCGGGACTCACGAGGTGCGTCCTGCCGCCGGTGCCCTGCCGGCCTTTGAAATTGCGGTTGGAGGTCGACGCACAGCGCTCGCCGGGCTGCAACTGGTCGCCGTTAATGGCGGTGCATAGTGAACAGCCGGGGTCGCGCCATTCGAATCCCGCCGCGGTGAATATCTTGTCGAGGCCTTCCTGCTCGGCCTGACGTTGCACGGTACGCGAACCCGGCACCACCCACGCCGTCACTTTCGCGCGGCCGAGCTTGGCCACCGCCGCGGCTGCACGCAGATCTTCGATGCGACCGTTCGTGCATGAACCGATGAACACCTTGTCGACGCCGATGTCGGCAAGCCGCATGCCGGGATGGAGCGCCATGTATTCGAGCGCGGTAGCGATTTCCGCGCCTTTGACCGTATCCGGCGCATCGCGCGGGTCAGGCACGCGCCCGTTGATCGGCAGCGCCTGCTCGGGACTCGTGCCCCACGTCACCATGGGTGCGATCTGCGCGGCATCGAGCTTGACCACTCTATCGAATACCGCGGCAGCGTCGCTCGGCAGCGCTTGCCATGCCGCCATCGCATCATCCCAGGCGGCGCCGGCGGGCGCGTACGGTTTGCCCGCGAGATATGCGAACGTGGTGGCATCAGGCGCTATCATGCCTGCACGCCCGCCCGCTTCGATCGACATATTGCACACGGTCATGCGCGCTTCCATGCTCATCGCCGCGATCGTCGAGCCCGCATACTCGATCACGTGGCCGGTGGCGCCGCCCGCACCTATCTTCGCGATGATCGCCAGGATCACGTCTTTCGCGGTCACGCCGAATCCCAGCGCACCGTCGATTTCAATGCGCATCGTCTTCGGCTTGCGCTGCCAGATGGTCTGCGTCGCCATCACGTGCATCATTTCGGAGGCGCCGACACCGAAGGCTAGGCAGCCGAACGCGCCATGGGTGGAGGTATGCGAATCGGCGCCGACGATGAAAAGCCCCGGCTGCGTGATGCCAAGCTCGGGCGGCACGATATGCAATATGCCCTGGCGCGGGTCGTCGATCCCGAACAGGGTGATGGCGTGTTCCGCGGCGCTCGCGGCGAGCGCGGTCACCATGTTGCGGATTTCAGGGTTGGCGATGCCTGCTACGCCGCGCTCGCGCCCAGTCGTTGGCACGTAATGATCGTTGAAGGCGAAAACCTGCCGCGGCCGGAATACTTGGCGTTGCTGTGCGGCGAGCGCGGCAAAAGCGTGTGACGAGCCTTCGTGGATCAGCGCGCGATCGACGTACAGCAGCAGCTCGCCGTCCTCTTCCGCAACCTTGTGCCGGTCCCAGATCTTGTCGAACATGGTGCGAGCGATCATATTTCTTCCCGGGCCCGCCGCTAGCGCGCGCAGCCGCCAGTGTCTTTGCCGCACATGAAAGTGATCTCGTTGGTCCCGGCGGGCAGCGGCCAGATGTACATTTTGGTGAAGAACTGGTCGGGCTTGCACTGTCCGTTGGCGCTGCCGTTGACGAGCGCGGCGGAGAACACGAGTCCGCGGATGCCGATGTGCTGGCAGTCGTCGGCAACCACGCCGAACAACGTCACGCTGAACGCGTCGTCCGGCGTACGCAGCGACTTCGGGCTGATGCAAAACAGCGAAAAATCGAGCCTCTGGCCGGAGTCGGACCGGTAGAGTTTCTCAACCGCGGCCGTGTCTATGCCTTTGAAGTCCGGCGCGCGCGCGTAGCTCCGCATGACCTGGCTCACCAGACTTTCGAGTTCCAGCTGGTCGAGCGAGGCGCGGCGGTTGAACGTCCCCAGCACGTCGATAAACGCCTCGATCTGCGCCCTGGTGAGGCGCTGCGTAGCCTTGTCTGCCGGCAGATAGCGATATGGCCTGATGTAATTGTCGTACCAATCGACGATCGGTTCGGCGCTCTTGCTGGTGCCGATCGGGCCGGTGCAATCCGGCGCAGCGTAGACCGCACCGTGCCACAGCGCCAACGCCACCAGCAACATGCGCATCACAGACTCCTCAGCAGTGGGATCGCCATGCGGCAGGCCTAGCCCTTCGGCTCGTCAACGACGGCGTTCGTCAGCGTGCCGATTTTTTCGATCTCGCATTCGATGACGTCGCCCGCGTTCAGGTACCACTCGGGGCGCTCGAGCGCTCCGCCGCCGGGCGAACCGGTCGAGATGATATCGCCCGGCATCAGCGTCATTTGCGAAATATAAGCCACGAGCTGCGGAATCGTCCAGATCATGTCGTTCGTCGAGCCTTCCTGGCGAAGTTCGCCGTTCACGCGCGTGCGGATGCGCAGATTCATCGGGTCGGGAATTTCGACCTTTGTCACCAGCCACGGTCCCATCGGCGCAAACGTATCGAAGGTCTTGCCGAGCAGCATGTGCCCGGCCTGGCGCTCGAGCTTGCCGACGTCGCGTGCGGTCACGTCATTGAGTATCGTGTAGCCGGCGATCACGTCATAGGCTTTTTCTTCGGATACATTCTTGCATTGGCGTCCGATCACGACTGCGAGCTCGGTTTCGCAATCGAGCCGCTGCGTCGCGCGCGGCTTCAGGATATCGCGCCCCGGCCCGACGATGCACGACGGCACCTTGATGAAGCCTGCCGGCACGAGCCCGGCCTGCTTGCCGTCGGTTTTTGTGTAATTCGGATAATTGCGGCCGATGCCGATGATCTTGCTGCCACGCACTGGCGCGTAGAGCCGGCACTCCGCCAGCGGCAGGAACAGCTCGTGACCGGTCAACCCCGATGCGTCAGGCTCCGACTTCACGAGATCGGACAGCCAGCCATACGCCTCCGACAACGCCTCCCACGCGGGTGCGCCGGCATGCAGGAACTGCGCGATGTAGCCGGGCAGGAAAATGGCCGCGATCTCGCGTCCCTTCGCATTGCCGATCTCGTCGATCAGGTAGCGCGCGTAGCCGGCGCGCAAATCCGCGATCACGTCATTACCCACCAGAACGCCCAGCCGCGCCTGCGAAGCTTTTTCGCCTTTACGGCTGTAGCGCATGATCTTCATGGTCGCTAAATCCCCTTGATCAGCTCGGCGCCGGGTTTGACTTCCCGCCGCTCGACCTTCTTCACCAGCGCGTTCATAGCGGCGTGCAGCGGCGCGCGCACGCCGATCTCCTCGCCTTTCGCCGCGACGAAGCCGTTGATGAAATCGGTTTCGGTGCGGCGCCCCTTGAAGATATCCTGCGCCATCGACGGCCGCTGCTCTTCCGAGCGAGTTTTCGAGAGCTTGATCAGTTGATCGACAATCTCGGCCTTGGCATCGGCGCTGCCCTCGCCCGCGCGCGCCAGCGTTTCCGCATCCATCACCTGGAGTTTTTCGAGCTGGAAACCCAGCGCCTGCCCGACACGCACCGCCTGCCCGCCGAGACGGATAGAGACGTCGCGAGGATGCTCGTTAAGATCGCGCTCGTTGCCGGACAGGCCGGTCGCCGCCGACAGGCCGTTGCGCATGGAATTGATTACGAGCTTCGACCACCGCTCGCCCCACAGGTTGGCCGTCACTTTGGAGCTGTCGGCGTGCTTCAGGATGCGCGCGATTTCCTCCGCGCGCGGCGTCATGCGGCCGTGGACTTCGCCAACCCGGTAAGTGATGTAATTATCGCCGCCCATCGGCATCGTGCGTTTCACGTGGCCCGGCGCGTAGCATTCGGATGCTAGCAGGCTCACGATGGTGCCGAGCACCTTGCCCCAGCCGACGATGCCGGCGATGCGCTCTTCGTTGATGCAGTTTTGCAGGGACACCACGCAGCCGCCCGGCGCGAGATACGGCTTGATCAGATGCGTCGCCCACTCGGTGTCATACGATTTCACGCTGACGAACGCGATGTCGACCGGCTTTTCGCGTGCGAGCTGCTGCACGTCGCTGATGTGCAGCGCCGGCACCTTGATCGAGTGTGTTTCTGCCGGCGTCAAGCCCGACAACTGCATGCCGTGCGCGCGGATGTATTCGACGTGCTCCGGCCACGGATCGATCAGGGTGACATCCTCGCCGCCGCGCGCCATCAGCGCGCCCGTGTAGCCACCGATGGCTCCCGCCCCTACTACCACAATGCGTTTTCCGCTGCTCATGCCGCTGCATCCTGTTTGAGTTGGTCCACGATTGCTTTGGTCATTTCGCGCGTGCCCGCCTTGCCGCCGAGATCGCGCGTCACATGTTCTTTTGCCGCGAGCACCGCAGTGAGCGCCGTCTCGATGCGTGTAGCGGCCTCATTCTCGCCGATATAGCGCAGCAGCATGACCGCCGACAAAATGAGCGACATCGGATTCGCGAGATCTTTGCCGGCGATGTCGGGCGCGCTGCCGTGCACCGCCTCGAACATCGCGCAATCCGTGCCGATATTCGCGCCCGGCGCAACCCCGAGCCCGCCGATAAGTCCCGCGCCGAGATCCGATACGATGTCCCCGTAAAGGTTTTGCAGCAGCAGGCCGTCGAAAGTCTCGGGCTTGATCACGAGTTCCATGCACAGCGCGTCGATTACGCGATTATCGAGCTGCATGTCCGGGTAATCGCGCGCCACGTCCTGCGCAACCTTCAGGAACAACCCGTCCGTCATCTTCAGCACGTTGGCCTTGTGCACGACGGTGAGCCGTTTGCGGCCGAGCTTCTTCAGGTATTCGAAGGCAAAGCGCGCGATGCGCTCGGAGGCGCCGCGCGTGATGATCTTG
>JBKJMN010000038.1:0-16910 GCA_046596405.1 Burkholderiales bacterium | reverse complement strand
TCGCGGTTCAGGCGCTTGCCGTCGCACGCCGGGCAGGTTTCATCGACTTCCAGCCATTCGATCCACGAATCGAGCACGTGGTCTTCGGCGCCGGTTTTCGCGCGCTCGTCGTCCCAGCCCACGTCGGTGAGCTTCAAACCGGTGCCGTAGCATGCGGCGCACCAGCCGTGCTTCGAATTGAACGAGAAGAGGCGCGGATCGAGTTCGGGAAAGCTGCGGCTGCACGAGGGGCACGCGCGCTTGACCGAGAATACGCTCACGCCGAGCCGCGCGAGCGCCGGATCCTTCCTTGCCATCGCCTTTTCGAGCGCTTCGAGCGGCGCCAATACGTGGACGACGCCTTTGCCGAGGTCGAGCGCGCGCGCCAACTCGGCGCGCAGCACCCCTTCATTGTCGGCAGCGACGCGCACGTCGGCCACCGGCAGCTCGATGTCGTGCTCTTTAAAGCGGTCGAGCCGCGGCCACTGGTCGGTCGGGATGAAGTCGCCGTCGACGCGCAAATGCGTGTAGCCCTTGCCGCGCGCCCATTTCGCGAGATCGGTGTAATAACCTTTGCGTGCGACGACCAGCGGCGCCAGCAATCCGACGCGGCTGCCTTTGTAGTTCTTCAGGATGCGCGCGGCAATCGCCTCGATCGACTGCGGCTCGATCGCGACGTTGCAGTCCGGGCAGTACTGGGTGCCGAGCTTCACGAACAACAGGCGCAGGAAGTGATAAATCTCGGTCAGCGTCGCCACCGTGCTCTTGCGGCCGCCGCGGCTGGTGCGCTGCTCGATCGCGACCGTCGGCGGGATGCCGTATATCGCGTCGACGTCGGGTTTGGACGCCGGCTGCACGAACTGGCGCGCGTACGCGTTCAGCGATTCGAGATAGCGGCGCTGGCCCTCGGCGAACACGATGTCGAACGCGAGTGTGCTCTTGCCGCTGCCCGAGACGCCGGTGACCACCGTGAACTTGTTGCGCGGAATGGCGACGTCGATGTTCTTCAGATTGTGTTCGCGGGCGTTGTGGATTTGAATCGCGAGAGGCGCGAGGCGCGAGGCGGGAGGAGTAGATACCCGTTTCCCTTCCCCCGCGTGCGGGGGAGGGCCAGGGAGGGGGCCCTTGCCGGCCAATGCTGCTTCGTATTCCCTCAGCGCCTTTCCCGTGTGCGAAGTCGCGTGCTGCATCACTTCCTGCGGCGTGCCGGTGCAGACGATTTCGCCGCCGGCATCGCCGCCTTCGGGGCCGAGATCAATCACCCAGTCGGCAGCGGCGATCACGTCGAGATTGTGCTCGATCACCATCAGCGAATTGCCCGCCGCGATGAGCTGGCGGAACGCGCGCAGCAGTTTGGCGACGTCGTCGAAATGCAGCCCGGTGGTCGGTTCGTCAAATAGAAACAGTGAGGAGTGAGGGGTGAGGAGTGAGGCGGTGCGCGCGCGTTCGCGCGCGCCGTTCTTCGTGATGTTGCGGCTGGCGGCATTGGCGAGGTGCCCGGCGAGCTTCAGCCGCTGCGCTTCGCCGCCGGACAGCGTTGGCACCGGCTGGCCGAGGCGCAAATACTCGAGCCCGACGTCGGCGAGCGGTTTGAGCGCGGTCTGCACTTCTTGATGTGCGGCGAAAAAAATCAGCGCTTCGTTGACCGTCAACTCCAGCACGTCGGCGACGGACTTGCCTTCGATCGCGACCTCGAGCACTTCCGCCCGGAAACGCTTGCCGTCGCAATCGGGGCAGCGCAGATAGACGTCGGACAGGAATTGCATCTCGACGTGCTCGAAGCCGTTGCCGCCGCAGGTCGGGCAGCGGCCGTTGCCGGAATTGAAGCTGAACGTGCCGCGCGTGTAGCTGCGTTCTTTGGCGAGCGGCGCGCGCGCAAAGAGCTCGCGGATCGCCTCGAACGCGCCGACATAGCTCGCCGGGTTCGAACGCGTGGTGCGGCCGATCGACGACTGGTCGACCATCACGATTTCGCCGATCAGTTGATGGCCGTGGAGCGCGCGATGCACGCCCGGCGTTTCGGTCGGCTTGCCTTTGTGCTTTTGCAGCGCCGCGTAGAGCACGTCCTGCACGAGCGTCGACTTCCCTGAGCCCGACACGCCGGTCACGCACACGAGGCGGTTGAGCGGAATCGCGACATCGATATTCTTGAGGTTGTGCGCGGTCGCGCCGCGGATTTCGATTGCGGGGCCGTTGGCCGCGGGCGGCGTCGGTGCGATGCCGCTGTCGGCACGCTTGCGGCCCGACAGGTATTCGCCCGTCAGCGTGTGCATTTGCTTGAGCCGCTCGGGCGTGTCGAAGCAGACGACTTCGCCGCCGCGCTCGCCGGGCCCCGGGCCCATGTCGAGGATGCGGTCGGCGGCGAACATAATCTGCGGTTCGTGCTCGACCACCACCAGCGAGTTGCCCGCGTCGCGCAGCCGGTGCATCACGCCGATTACGCGCTCCATGTCGCGCGGGTGCAGGCCGATCGACGGCTCGTCCAGCACGAACAGCGTGTTGACGAGCGAAGTGCCGAGCGCGGTCGTGAGGTTGATGCGCTGCACTTCGCCGCCGGAGAGCGTACGCGACTGGCGGTCGAGCGTCAGGTAGCCCAGCCCGACTTGAGTCAGGTAAGCGAGGCGCGCGCGGACTTCGCTCAGCAACAGGTCAGTCGCCTCGTCCATTTGAACCGGGAGGTGAAGGTTATCGATGAAATCCTTCGTGCGGTCGATTGGCAGCAGCATCAGGTCGTGCACCGTGAGGCCCGGCAGCGCGCGCAGGATTTCATCGTCGTAGCGCACGGTGTTCGCGCGATAGCGCCGAGTGGGCGGTAGCACACGATCGGCGTCCTGTTTGGTGCCCAGCCGCCACGCGAGCGCATCGGGCTTGAGGCGCGCGCCGCCGCATGCGTCACACGCCGTATACGCGCGGTACTTCGACAAGAGCACGCGGATGTGCATCTTGTAGGCTTTGCTTTCGAGCCACTTGAAAAAGCGCCGCACGCCGTACCACACGCCGGGCCACGATTTCTTCCAGCTTACCCACGCCGTCTCGCCTTCGAGCACCCACGCTTTTTGCTTCGCGGTCAGCTCGCGCCACGGCGTGTCGAGCGGCACGCCGCGCTTGCCCGCGTATTTCGCGATGTCGTCCTGGCACTCGCTGAAGCTCGGCGTCTGCCATGGCCGCACCGCGCCGCCGCGCAAAGTCTTCGATTCGTCCGGCACAATCAGCCCGAAGTCGACGCCGATCACGCGCCCGAAGCCGCGGCATTCATCGCATGCACCCAGCGGCGAATTGAACGAGAACAGGCTGGGCGTCGGCTCTGCGTACTGAATATCGCAATCGGCGCAATGCAGCGTCGTGGAGAATTTCCACACGACTTCTTTCCCTCCCCCTTGATGGGGGAGGGTCAGGGAGGGGGTGGAGCGTAAATCAAGGTCTTCGGTCTGGGACGGGTAAACGTTTACCCGTCCCAGACCTACGCGCAACGCCGCCTCGAGGCCTTCGATCACACGCACACGTTCGGCCGCTGACATGCGCAGCCGGTCCTGCACAATCTCGATGACATTTTTCTCGTGCCGATGGACGCGCGTATAGCCCTGCGCTTCGAGCAGTTGCAGCACTTCCTGGTCCGAAAAATTCTTCGGTACCGTGACGGGGAAAGTGACGATCAGGCGCGGGTCGCCACCGGCCTGAGCGCGCGCGGTGAGTTCTGCATAAATCGAGTCGGGCGTGTCGCGATGCACCGCGCGTCCGCAGCCGCGGCAGAAAAGCTGCGCCGTGCGCGCGAACAGCAGCTTCAGGTGATCGTTGAGCTCCGTCATCGTGCCGACGGTCGAGCGCGAAGTACGCACCTGGTTGGTCTGGTCGATCGCGATCGCCGGCGGAATGCCGTGGATCGCGTCGACCTGCGGCTTGTCCATGCGGTCGAGAAACTGCCGCGCGTAGGGTGAGAATGTTTCGACGTAGCGCCGCTGACCTTCCGCGTAGAGCGTGTCGAACACGAGCGACGATTTGCCCGAGCCGGAGACGCCGGTGACGACGATCAATTCGTTGAGCGGCAGCGCCAGCGAGATGTTCTTGAGATTGTTCTGGCGCGCGCCGTAAATCGTAATAGCTTCGCTGCTGATGGGAAGATTTTCGTCGGGTTTCATTTAAGCAATGGCGGGGAAAAAGCGGGGAAGGCGGCGGAACCCGGCGCCGAATTGCAGCAGCGGCCCGCACCCCGGATCCAGTTCACATCCGGTCCGACTATTGTAACGGGTCTGTCAACCCCGGCAGCTGCTATCCTACGGCTTCACCGCCGGGGGATAATCTTGAACAAACCTTTACTTGCGTGGTCAGAGCAACTCGCGATCGGCCAGACCGTCATGGACGACACGCACCGCGAGTTCGTCGCGCAACTGAATCGCGTGGGCGCCGCCGCCGACCCGGACGTGCTCGCCACGCTCGACGATTTCATCGCGCACAGCGAAGCGCATTTCGGGCAGGAAGAGCAGTGGATGGACGCGCTCGAGTTTCCGCCGCGGGGCTGCCATCGGGGTGAGCACGAAAAGATCCTCGAGACCGCGCGCGAAGTGCGCCAGCGCGTGGCCGCCGGCGACGTGCGGCTGGGGCGCATGCTCGCCGAAGCGCTGGCCGAATGGTTTCCGCAGCATGCCACGTCGATGGACGCGATACTCGCGCTGTACATGAACGAGATCGGCTACCGGCCGGAGCAGCCGGCCTAGCAAACGTCAGGGCTCGCGGCGGATTTCCTGCTGCAGCCACGCCACGAAACGCTGCACCTGCGGGCGCGCGGCGGCGTGCGGCGCGACGATGATGAAGTATTCGCGCGTGGCCGCGACGCGATCCTGAAACGGCGCGACCAGCGCGCCGCTTTTCAAAAATCTCAGCACTAGCGGCGTGCGGCCGAGCGCGACGCCTTCGCCCGCTATCGCGGCCTGAATCAACTGGTCGTAGTGGCTGTAGTGCGCGACGCCCGCCGATCTGAGTTCCGGCAGGTGCAGCGCGTCGAGCCACTGCCGCCAGTTGAGCCATGGCCACTGGCCGGCGGGATCGTCGTAGTGCAGCATCACGTGGCGCGCGAGATCGGGCGGTTTAATCAGCGGCCGCGCGCGGTCGCGCAATAGCGCGGGGCTGCACACCGGGAAAACTTCTTCGCCCGTCAGCGGGATCGCGCCCGCCGGCGCCGCGCGCGGCTCCATGAAGCGGATCGCGACGTCGATGCGGTCGCGCCCGAGGTTCGAGGTCTCGTTGGTCGCGGCAAGCCGCACGTCGATGCCGGGGCGTGCCTTGCGAAAGTGCGCGAGCCGCGGCACCAGCCATAACGCGGCGAACGATACGGTCGTCGTCACCGTCAGCAGCGGATCGTCGTCGCGCGCTGACAGCCGCGCGGTCGCTTCCTCGAGCTGGCGCATCACCGATTGCGCGGTCACGTAGAGCGCGTCACCTTCGGCGGTCAGCTTCAGCGCGCGGTTGAGCCGGGTGAAGAGCTTGGTCCCCAGATGGTCTTCGAGCGTCTTGATCTGGCGGCTCACGGCGGACTGCGTCACGTGCAGCTCGGCGGCCGCGCGCGTGAAGCTCATCTGGCGGGCGGCGGCCTCGAAGCCGCGGATCAAGTCCAGCGACGGGAGCCGGAGCGTAGGCTTTCGCATGCTATGAACTCATCCGACTAAGGCCCAAATATCGTTTGTCCGGTGCCGAGCGCCGGCGCAAACTGCACCTGTGAAATGCCGATTTCAGGTGAATCAGGGCGACTCGGGGAGTATACGATGAGCATGACTAAAAAGCATTCGAAGCACGAAATCGACGCGCTCAGCCGGCTGGCGCTGCGCGATGCCGGCGGCGCCACGGTCACCTGCGTGAGCGGCAATGTGTGGCTGACGATGGAAGGCGATCCGCGCGATGTCGTCCTCGGGCCGGGCGCATCGTTCACGATCGACCGCGCCGGCCTGACGCTGCTCGCGGCGCAGCAGGCCAGCGTCGTGCAGGTCAGTGCGAACGCACCTGTACGTGGCTGGTGGAAGCGCGTGGTCGATTTTGCCGACCGCAATTACGGGCCCGCTGCACTGCGGCCCCGCCGCAAATGGGTTTACTAGCAACCGTCTCATTTTCAGGACCGGAACCGGCATACCGCGCCGGCGCATCGTTATTCGGGCGTGATGTTGCCGTCCTTGATCACCCGCGCCCACTTTGCGACTTCGTTCCTGATGATGGCTTCGACCGCTTCGGCGCTGCCGCCGAGCGGCTCTATGCCCTGCGCAGCAAGCCGCTCGCGCAGGTCCGCGAGTTGCAGCACCGCGTTGGTTTCGCGGTTGAGATAAGCGATGACGTCTTTCGGCGTGCCGGCCGGCGCGAGCAGCGCATAGATCGCGACCGATTCGAACCCGGGCAGCGCCGCTTCCGCGATCGTCGGCAATTCGGGCAGGACGGGTGAGCGCTTCGCCGTCGTGACTGCGAGCGCGCGCAGCTTGCCGGCTTTGATGAAAGGCAGGTGCGGCGGCAGAGTATCGAGGGTCATCGCGATCTGGCCGTTGAGCAGGTCCGGCAGGAACAGCGCGGTGCCCTTGTATGGCACGTGCACGAGGTTGATTTTCGCCGTCTGCCCGAACAGCACGCCGGTGAGGTGGATCAATCCGCCGGTGCCGGAAGACGCGTAATTCAGCTCGCCCGGATGCGCCTTCGCGAGCGCGATCAGATCCTTCACGCTGCGCACCGGCAATGCCGGATGCACGACCAGCACATTGGTGATCGCACCCGTCATCACGATCGGCGCGAAGTCGCGGCGGATGTCGTAATTGAGGTTCTTGTAGTAACTCACCGCGATCGAATGCGATGCGATCGAGCCCATCAGAATCGTATAGCCGTCGGGCGGCGACTTGGCCGCCGCTTCGGCGCCGATGTTCGCGCCGGCACCCGGCCGGTTGTCAACCGGCATTTGCTGGCCGATGCGTTCGCCGAGCTTCTGGCCCACCACGCGCGTCAGGATGTCGGTCGCGCCGCCCGCGGGAAATGGCACGATGATCTTGACCGGCCGCGCGGGGTAAGCCGCGGGCTTGGACTGCGCACCTGCGACGCCGGCCGTGAGTGCGAAGACTGCGGTGGCGAAAACGATACGGCAGGCGGGTGGCATGGGTGAACTCCGGAAGCGGACGCCTGATCTTACCATCGGCTCCCGCCACTGCCGGCGGCAACCGGCGGGCTTTCAGCGCGGGAAGCGCTGAGTCGTTTCGGCGCTTTTCGCGCGTGCGATCAGGCGCGCGGCGTCTTCCGGCAGCAACACGCGGGACGCGACGAGGTTAGCGGCCGCGTCTTCGACCTGTTTTACGTACGCGGCGTGATCGCCGTAACGCTCCGCGAGCGAGCGGCGCGGGTCGTTGGCGGATTCGCGCTCGGCGCGCGTCGCCGCGAACGGCTTGTAAGTGCCGTCGCGATCGCACAACTCGCCTTCGGTGAAAGGCGCCTTGTAGTAATTCCAGCCGGTGTACGTCGCCAGCGGCACCGCGATATCGGTCAGCCGGATGCCCGCGATCTCGTTGCCGTCGGCATCGACCTGCGTCACGTAGGCACGGTACGGCTTCGTCATGTCCATGGCGGGCGTCACCCAGTCTTTGAGCACGCCGATCGCGTTCATGCGGCGCGCCACCACGATGCCGGGGAGCGCGGGAAATTTGAGCTGTTCCGGCGTGGTGAACGTCGCATCGCGCAGGCGCGGCGTCATCGACGGCGGCGGCGCGCGGCCGTCGCTTGCCCACTCGTCGAGCGCCACCAGCAGCGCGCGCAATGCGGGCGTCGGGCTGTGCGGATTGCGCGGGTTCACGCACGGGCCGGGCGTCGAGGTCATCCCTGCGGCGCCGCCGTGCTGGGTGCCGGCAATCAGATAGGCGCGCGCATTCGATGGCAATTCGACGTCGCGTTCGCCGAGCGGATCGGTCACGAGCAATGACGCGCCTTTTTGCCAGTATTCGGTCGAGGTGTTGGTTTCCATCCACAGCGGATCGAAGCCGTCGCCGCGCAGGAGGGCGCCGGATTTTCCGGTCACCGGATCGGCCATGCGCGCGGTCGAGAACGGAAACGCGTTCTCGGGCATCGAGTGATCCTCGTGCTGCGTGTTCGTGCGGTTGGGCTGCGCGAACTCGGCATTCAGAAAAACGCCGCCCGCGCCGGCGGTGTGCGCGAGCACGCCGTCGAACACTTTACGCGCCGTTTCGTCCTGGTTGAAGCCGTCGCGTACGAAATCGCGCAGAAAGCGGCCGCTTTGCGAAATCCCGAATGCGAGCGCCGTGCGCACGGGCGCGCGCGCGGGATTGGCGCTGCCTTTGGTGTCGGCAGTTGCGTGGCGCAAAAACGAAATCAGGTCGCGGGTCGCGGCCATGCCGATGCCGAGCACGCGTGGATCTTTCGCGGGGTAGTGGAATTCGTATAGCGTGCCGGGTTCCGGTTGCTTGCCGGCGGGCAGCAGTTCGATCGCGCCCGGCCCCGCATAGGCCCATCCCGACGCCGGAATTTTCACGCGCGGGTCGGTCTCTTGGCGGCGTGCGGTGAGCCTCGCCTGGCCTTGATCGAGCGTGGCCGCCTCATACGACAGTTTCAGCATCTGCCGTTTGGGCGCATCGCCGGGCTTCGGCGGATCGACGCGCGAACGCGTACCGCTGACGAGCTCGTCGCGGATCACCCGCACGATGGGCTTGCCGTTGTCGGTCGCGATCACGGGCTTCATCGCCATGCCGTGGTTCGTGCGCGGTGCTTCCGAATCCCAGCCGCTCCATACGAGCGTATAGCCCATGCGGAAGAACAGCCCGTTGCCGGCGTCGGCGGCGGTCTGGGGGTCGTTGGCCGCGGCGACCGACGGCGGATTCGCGTCCATCAGCCGGGAGTGGATGAGCTTGCGCCCGCGATTGGTGACGTCGTAGATGAGCTTGCGGTTGCCGCGCGCGGCATCGGCAGGGCGTAGCAGAAAGAAATCGGCTTCGTAATCGACCCGCCCGCGCGCATTGCGCGGCGCTTTGTCGAGATTGACGATGACCTTGTTGCGCGGGTCCGCCGGATCGAGCTCGCCCTTGAACGTGCCGCGCACGCGCTCGTAAGCACCGGTCGCGCCGTAACTTGCGCCATCCGCGAATGGTTCGACCGCGGCGACATTGATTTCCGTGACGTGCGCATCAGTCGCGGTGCACGCGGCGAGCAACAGCACGCCCGCGATCGGGGAGATGCGCATCGGAAACGTTATTTGAGGTTGGGCAGGTTGAGCAGCAGCATGTCGAGCTTGTCGATTAGCAGCGCGTACTCGTCTTTGCCGCCGAGCTGCTCGAGGCAGCCGATGATGCGTGTCTTTAGTGCGTCCGGCCCCGCGCCTTCGGTACCGGTCAGGAGTGTCGCCACGTCGGGTAAGTCCGCGGCGCTCGCAAATTTCCGGCAATCGCCCAGCATCGCATCGATCTCGGCCCGGTTCATGGTGGTGCTGAACTTCATCGTCGTATCGAAACTCATCGCGGCTCCCCCCGGATATGTTCATGCATGACGTGAGCCGACAGGGTACGCCGGAACCGGCCTCGCGGACAAGCGCCGGGGCTTCAAGGTTCGACGCGCGGGGGGGCATTCCGCTATGATTGCCGCCTTTCCTCTACCGCAGAACCTCCCATGGCCCAATACGTTTACACCATGCAGCGCGTCGGCAAGGTCGTGCCGCCGAAGCGGCAGATCCTGAAAGATATTTCGCTGTCGTTTTTTCCGGGCGCCAAGATCGGCGTGCTGGGCTTCAACGGCTCCGGCAAATCGAGCCTGTTGAAAATCATGGCCGGCGAAGACAAGAACTTCGACGGCGAAGCAGTCCCCATGCCCAATATGCGCATCGGTTTCCTGCCGCAGGAACCCGAGCTCGACCCCGATAAGACGGTGCGCGAAATCGTCGAAGAAGGTCTGGGCGAAATCAGCGAAGCGAAAAAGAAGCTCGACGAAATCTATGCGGCGTACGCGGAGCCGGATGCCGACTTCGACAAGCTGGCTACGGATCAGGCGAAATACGAGGCCGTCATCGCCGCGGCAGGCGGCGACACCGGGCACCAGCTCGAAATCGCCGCGGACGCGCTGCGCCTGGCGCCGTGGGACGCCAAGATCGGGCCGCTGTCGGGCGGCGAGAAGCGGCGAGTCGCACTGTGCCGTCTGTTGTTGTCGAAGCCCGATATGCTGCTGCTTGACGAACCCACCAACCATCTGGACGCCGAGAGTGTCGATTGGCTCGAGCAGTTTCTGCTCAAATTCCCGGGCACCGTGGTGGCGGTGACGCACGATCGCTACTTCCTCGACAACGCGGCGGAGTGGATCCTCGAACTCGACCGCGGCCGTGGCATCCCGTGGAAAGGCAATTACAGCTCGTGGCTGGAGCAGAAAGACGAGCGCCTTACGCAGGAAGAGGCAACCGAGTCGGCGCGCCAGAAAACCATCAAGCGCGAGCTCGAGTGGGTGCGCCAGAACGCGAAGGGACGCCAGGCCAAGAGCAAAGCGCGTCTCGCGCGCTTCGAGGAACTGTCGTCGCATGAATACCAGAAGCGCAACGAGACCTCCGAAATTTTCATTCCGGTTGCCGACCGCCTGGGCGACAGCGTGATCGAGTTCACCGGTGTGAGCAAAGCCTACGGCGAGCGCCTCTTGATCGACGACCTGTCGTTCAGGGTGCCGCCGGGCGCCATCGTCGGCATCATCGGCCCCAACGGAGCGGGCAAGTCGACACTGTTTCGCATGATCGCCGGCAAGGAAAAACCGACCAAGGGCAAAGTCGAAATCGGCCAGAGCGTGAAGCTGGCGGTGGTAGACCAGACGCGCGACGAACTCGAGGCCGACAAAACGGTATTCGATTTCATTTCGGGCGGGTCGGACATGCTGAACGTGGGCAAGTTCGAAATGCCCTCGCGGGCCTACCTCGGACGCTTCAACTTCAAGGGCACCGACCAGAGCAAGCACGTCGGCAAACTGTCGGGCGGCGAGCGCGGACGGCTGCATCTCGCGGCTACGCTGATCAAGGGCGGCAACGTGCTGCTGCTCGACGAACCGTCGAACGATCTCGACGTCGAAACCCTGCGTGCGCTCGAAGACGCGCTGCTCGAATTCGCCGGCTGCATCCTCGTCATCTCGCACGATCGCTGGTTTTTGGACCGCATCGCCACCCATATTCTCGCCGCCGAAGGCGAATCGAAATGGACGTTCTTCGACGGCAACTACCAGGAATACGAGGCCGACAAGAAGAAGCGGTTAGGTGAAGAGGGCGCCAAGCCCAAGCGCATACGGTTCAAGCCGCTGAAGTGATGCGCTAGTTCCCGCGCCCCGCCTGCCTTGCACGCGCTAAAATGTGAACGCCGCCCGATCAGGAGTCCCGGATGAACGATTTCGTCAAACTTCCAAAGCCGCTTGCGGCACGCCTGGAAAAAGTTTCCCACGTTCAGCGAATCGCGCCCTCGGCGATTGCGCGAAAAGCGATTGCCGAGCACCTGAGTTACCTGGAATGGAAAGAGCGCGCAATCGCGCTGGGTGATACTGATCTTGCCGCCGGCCGTATTATGACAACGGCGCAGGTATTTTCGGCAGTCGAAAAGCAGCGGGCCAAGCGTGTCGGCAAGGCGAAAAAAGCACCTTGAGTGGTCCAGACGGTCGGCGCAGGACCTATTGGATATTGAGGGCTATATTGCGCTCGACAATCAGCATGCGGCAGATGCCGTCCTCTCGCACATACAGGAACGCGCGCTTCTGCTGGAGTCCGCCCCGATGTTGGGAAAACGACGGCTTGCATCGCCCCACCGGGAGTTGGTGTTGTCACGATTTCCTTTCACGATCGTATATCGCGTGCAGGGGAACAGCGTGCGCATTTCGAGAGTGCTTCACCAGCGGCAAAAGTTTCCTTAGAGTAAATCTGCGTGGCTCGGTTGCGAGCACTGCGATCCGGGTAACGGGGAGCCTCCCCGCATCGTATCTGCAGCAACGCATCAAGAGGACGTCATGCGGCTGAAGCTGGCGCTAACGGCGCTGGTGCTGGCGGTGCTGATCGGGCTGGGCGGATACTTTTACGCCGCGCGTTCCACGCCGGCATCTTCCAATGTCGCCAGCGTCGCCAGCGTCGCCAGTGTCGACGCCCTGCTCGCGGACTTGCGCGAGGTTCTGGCCACGCAGCGCAAGATCATCGTGCTGCTCGACGGAGAAAGTGCACTGGCCGCCGGCGAGCGCGACGCCGCCAACAGCGTAGCGCAGGCGCTGTTCCACGACGGGCTGGCGCGCCGCGCCGCCACCGAAGCCAAATTGCAGTCGCTGCTCGATGGCGGCGGCCCGGGGCGTTTCGACGCGGTCGGCTCGCTGCTCGATTACATTGAGGCGGCGCCGGACCTTTTCGATGCCGACCGGTTGGCGTTTCGCGAGCTGCTGCGCAGCCTGCAGCAATTCGCAGCGCGCGACGGCGCGCTGCCGGCGATCAAGCTGCACAAACGAATCGGCGAGGACCTCGACGCGTTGACCGAGATCGAGCGTAACTACGAAAAAGAGTTCGGCCAGATTTTCAATCGTTTCGAGGCGCGGGCGATTGTGCCCAAGCGCGAGAAGTGGACGGACTACGTTGCGCGGCTGAAGCAGCTTTACGCGCGCGCCGACCTCATGCGCGACTACGGCGTGCTGCTGCCGTACCCGGTGAAGCCTGCGCCGGCCGCGAACGTGAAAGCGAAGGAAGAAACCGAAATTTTCGGTTATCAACTGCCGCCGAAAACGGTGGTGCTGACCTTCGACGACGGGCCGCACCGCCAGTACACCAATGAGATCGTGGCGATCCTCAAGCAGTACGGCGTGCCCGCGGTATTTTTCGAGGTCGGGCGCAATCTCGGCAGCGTCGACAAGGACGGCAAAGCCGTGCTGACAGCGAACGCCGGCGTCGCGCGCAGCCTCAAGGCGGCCGGTTTCGATCTCGCCAACCACAGCTATACGCATGCGCAGCTTTCCAAGCAGACCGGCGCTGCGCTGAAGGCCGAAATACTCAACACCGACGTTCTGCTGAAAGCGATCGACGCCAATCGTTCACCGCTGTTCCGTTTCCCGTACGGCGCACGCAATGCGGAAGGCCTGCAGGCGCTGGCCGCCGCGCATCTTAAGTCCGTGATGTGGAACATCGATTCGCTCGACTGGGCGGATCCGGTGCCGAAGTCGATCGCCGACCGGGTGCTGCGCAGCCTCGACAAAGAGGGGCGCGGGATCGTGTTGTTTCACGACATCCACGAGCGCACGTTGAAATCGCTGCCGCTGGTGCTGGAGCGGCTGATTGCCGATGGCTACCAGTTCGCGCGCTGGGACGGGCAGACCTTCGCCGTTGCGCGCGGCGCGGTTGCGGTGCCCGAGAAACCGGCCGTCACGACGGGTTACAACGATTCCTGGGCGGTCGTGATCGGCATCAACGATTACGCGAAGTGGCCTAAGCTGCAGTACGCGGTGCAGGACGCCCGCGCAATGCGGCAGGTGTTGATCGAAAAATTCGGCTTTGCGCCCGAGCGCGTTATCTCGCTCAACGATCAGCAGGCAACGCGCAACGGCATCCTCGCGGCATTCCACGAGCGCCTGGCGCTCGGCGGCATGAAAAAGAACGACCGCGTGCTGGTGTTTTTTGCCGGCCACGGCGCGACGCGCAAGCTTTCATCCGGGCGCGACGTCGGCTACATCGTGCCGGCCGACGCGGACCCGGCGCAACTCGCAACCGACGCGATACCGATGACCGAAATCCAGAACATCGCGGAGAGCCTGGTCGCCAAGCATGTGCTGTTCATCATGGACGCGTGTTATAGCGGGCTCGGGCTTACGCGCGGCGCCGGCAGCGGCGGATTCCTGCGTGAGAACGCGAAGCGCGTCGGCCGCCAGATGCTGACCGCGGGCGGTGCCGACCAACTGGTTGCCGACGGCGGCCCCAACGGTCATTCGATATTCACGTGGACGCTGCTGCAGGGGCTGGCAGGCAAGGCTGATCTCAACGGCGATGGCCTGATTACCGCGACCGAACTCGCGGCTTATGTTGCCCCGGCGGTCGCGGGCGTATCGCAGCAAACGCCCGCATTCGGCAGCCTGCCCGGTTCGGAAGGGGGCGATTTCGTATTCGAGCTGGCAGCGGAAACCGAATTTCTCAATGCCGGCAGCAAGCAATTGGCGGGTGAAGCGATTGCTCTCAACACACGGCTCGATGCCGCGAGCGTGCAGGCGCCCGTAGACGGCAAGCCTCCGGCGCAGCCGGCTGCCGTCACGGTGAAGGATTTGCAGGGCATCGAGCGCAAGCTTGCAACGCCGCCCGCGGTGAATCTGTCCGAGCGCCAGCTCGCGCAGCGTGCCAACGATCGCGGTCTGCAATTCTTCAAGGAGAAACGCTACGCCGAGGCCGAAGCCCAGTTCGCCGAAGCGTTGAAGCTGCGCCCCGATTTCGCGCTCGCCGCCAACAATCTTGGTTTCGTGTATTTCCGTCAGGATAAATTCGCTGAGGCCGCGCGCTGGTACGAAAATGCGATCAAGCTCGACCGCTCGCGCGCGATCGCCTATCTGAATCTCGGTGATGCTTATGCGCGCGCCGGCGAGCGCGCCAAGGCGCGCCCCGCATACCAGACCTACATCGAACTGTCGCCGCAAAGTCCGCAGGCAGGCTACGCGAAGCAGCAAATCGACAAGCTATAGCGTGCATTTTTGCCTGTTCAAGCCTGGTTAGCCCTTAATTGGGGCAGGGCATAAGGCAATCTCCTATAAAATCGGCTCGCACTCCTGGGGCATTCGGAACACATTGTTGCACCTGGCGCCGCGGGAGCGGAAAATACTGCTTTCATGCCCTTGGCATAAGCAGTTGCCGCAGGGCTCGTATAGGAGGGAGAACCAGGTTGGGAAATCTCGGCACGCGCAGCCGTTTGATGCTGCTGCTGATTCTGGCGGCGCTGCCGGCGCTCGCTTTGACCGTCTACAACAGCCTCGAGCGGCGCGTCGCGGCCGAGGCGCAGGCGCGCTCCGAAATCGCCAATCTTGCGCGCATCGGCGCGCAGGAGCAGGCGCAGATCGTCGATGGCGCCAAACAGCTGCTGATGGGGTTTGCGTTCGTGCCCGGCGAGTTGCGCAACGACCGCGCGCGCTGCAACGAATACGTGCGGCAGGTGCTGGCGAAAACCACCGGCCTGTTTTCTGCGATGGGGTTGATCGGGCCTGACGGCGAGGTTCACTGCACGGGCTCATTCCTCGATCGCACCGCGCAGCGGGCAGCCGAGAGTGGCCAGCTGTCGATCGGTGAATATCCGCGCGCGCCGCTGGCGAAGCCGGACGGCTTTACCCTGAATTACCCGATTGTCGATGCGCAGAAGGGCACCATCGACATCGCATTCGTGGTGCTGAACATGGCGGAGTTCGGCGAACTGGCGACGAAATTGCCGCTGCCGCAAGCCGTGGCGTTGACGGTCATCGATCGCAACGGCGTCGTCCTCGCGCGCAACCCCGCCCGCAGCGACAGCATCGGCCGCAAGCTCGACCCGGCGCAGGTCCCGGAAAGCATGCTGGCAGGCACGAACGGGGTTTTCTACGGCAGCGGTGCAGATGGCGCGCGGCATTTGTACGCTTACGAAGGCGTGGCGGAAACCAGCGGTGGGCCCGCCGCCTTGCGCGTGCTGATCAGCATGTCGCTCGACGTCGTCTATGCCGACGCCAACGCTAAGCTCATACGGACGCTCGGCGGCGTGCTGCTTTTGACGCTGCTGCTGCTGATCGGGGCGTGGTATGGCGCGGAGCGGTTTTTCCTGCGCAACGTGCGTACGCTGCTCAATACCGCCAACCGGATCCGCACCGGCGACCTTACCGCGCGCACCGGCATGCGCTATGGCAATGAGGAACTGAGCCGAATCGGCAAGGCATTCGACGAGATGGCCGCGACTCTGCACGAGCGGCAAAAACGCATCGACACCGCGATCACGACGCTGCACCAGCAGTCGATCACCGATGCGCTGACCCGCCTGCACAACCGGCGCTACCTCTACGAGACGCTGCCGCGCGAGATCGTGCGGGCCAAGCGCGCGGGCCACACGATCGGGGTGATCATAATCGACCTCGATTACTTCAAGCGCATCAACGACAGCTACGGCCACGAAGCCGGCGATATGGTCCTGCGCTGGGTCGGCAGCGTGCTCATGCAAAGCATGCGCGGCAGCGACGTCGTGTGCCGCCACGGCGGCGAGGAGTTTTGCGTTGCGCTGCCCGATGCTTCGAGCGACGGCGCGCGCGCCAAGGCTGAGGAAATCCGCAAAGAACTCGAAGCGCTCAATCTCGAATATTGCGGCCAGCCGCTCAAGATCACGGCGTCGTTCGGCATCGCGATTTATCCCCAGCACGGCACGGATGCCGACACCTTGCTGCGCCTCGCCGACGAGGCGCTGTACGACGCCAAGAGCGGCGGCCGCAACCGAGTCGTGGTCTACGGCAAGGATGTCGCATTTCGCGATGCGCGTAAGAGCGCGACGGCGACCGAGCGCATGTCCCCCGGCCAGGAATCGCCAATCTCGGCCGTCGTCAGCGATATCAAGGCGCCCGGGCGCCGTCCGCCGATTCCGCAGTCGCACGCGGTGGAGATCGGCGGCGCGCCCGACCGGCCCGCCGCAATTCAGGTCCTGACCGGCGCCCACGTCGGCAGAGAATTTGTGCTGAAAAATCACGCCTCCACGCTCGGCAAGACGGGCAGCGAAATCGCGGTGATTAAGCGCACGACGCAGGGCTACTTCCTCACGCACCTCGAGGGGCCGAAATTTCCCATAGTCAACGGCAGCACGATCGAACAGCGCGCCCGCCGTCTCAACCACCGCGACGTGATTCAGGTGGCGGGGGTGAAGGTGGTGTTTTTCTACAAGTAGCGGTTGCGGCTTTTGCCGGTGGCAGACCGGGGCACTTTTATTTTTCCGGGTGGCAGACCCGGGGCTGTT
>JBKJMN010000438.1:0-3309 GCA_046596405.1 Burkholderiales bacterium | reverse complement strand
CCCAAGGGTGCAAACGGCATCCGGATCGCCGACTTGTATGCCTACAAGTCAACCGTATATCGGTTGCCGGTACAATACAAGGGTGCAATAAGCGCAGCGCATTGCACCAGACTCCGTCCATGCGGCGCAATGCCCGCTGGTTATTGCGCCCTACGTTGATGCTCATTGCTCATCACCCATCACCCCTTAGCAGCATCTTCATCGCCGACGCGACTATCGGCTTCGCCCAGTCCGGCGCCGGCGGCATGTTGCGCGGATGCATGATCCAGCCGCGCTCCATGTGCATTAGAAGTAGTGGCGCCGGTGTTTTGCCCGCGGCGGGATCGGCCGGCGCGCTGTTGTCGTAGACGCGCAGCGCCGCGAGCACCGGCAGCAGCCGGATCAGGTTAAGGCGGCTGTGCTCGAAGCGGCGGCGGATCGTCTGCTCGGGGATGGCGTGGCCGCCGCGGGCGACGCGGGCGCGCACACGCGCAATGTGCAGCTCCGGCGTGGAGAGGCCGACGTACCAGACGCGCACCTCGATGCCCTCGGCTGCCGCTTGCGCGAGCAGGCGCGGGAGGGTGGCCGCGCCCAGCGTGGTCTCGAACGCAAAATCGAGTTTCCCGGCGATGGCTTTCTCGAGCAGCACGCGGCCCGCGTGCCAGGCGCGGCTGTTGGCCTCGGCCTGCTTGAGGCCGGGTTGGTCTTTCATGATGCGGCGCGCCGCTTCGTCGGGGTTGTAGTAATCGCCGCCGAACGCGCGAAACGCCGCGCCGCCGATCGTGCTCTTGCCCGCGCCGTTCACGCCCGCGAGGACGTAAATGCGCGGAGGCGTAGTAAGACTCATATGGGCCATTATCGATCGTCGAATAGTCGAGGATTTTAACGGAAAGTCGGTTTAAGCCAGCTCATGCGTCACTGCCGTAAGCCTGCCTGGCGGATCAGCGCCCGCTGTATTACAATATTTACTTAAACGTAATACACGGAGCATGTCATGGCGCTTACTGTTCGTCTGCCCGATCGTCTGGAGCAGCAACTCGCGGAATATTGCACCACCTATCGCGTTACCCGCAGCGAGGCCGTCAAGCGTGCGCTCGAAGACCTGCTCAGGCCGGCGGCGCCCGGTAAGGCGAACCTCGAACATCCATTCATCGGCTGCGACAAGGGGGATGGATCGGATGTGTCCGGAAATATCAAGACTGCGTTGCGCGCGCGCTTTCGCAAAAGCCCGCGATGAGATCGGTGCTTGCGGACAGTGGTTTTCTCGTGGCGCTGGGCATCCGGCGCGATCCGCGGCATGCAGCGGCGAAAGCCTTCCTCGCGGGCTACAAGGGCCGCATCATCGTCCCCGGGCCGGTAGTGGTCGAGTCGAGCTATTTTCTGTCCACGGCCGGCAAGATCAGATTGCTGGACTGGCTGCTCAAAGGGCCTCACAAAATAGTCGAATTGCCCGCCGGCGCCTATGCGGAAATCGGCGCCATCCTCGGTCGCTACGCGCAGCTTGACCCCGATTTCACCGACGCCGCCCTGGTCTGGTTGGCCGACCATGTTGGTTGTCGCTCCATTCTCACCGTGGACATGCGCGACTTCGGCGTTTATCGCATGAAAAACGGCAAACGCTTTGAAGTCGTGAACTGGTTCGCCTGAACCTCACGGCGAAAGCAGGGTTTCGTTTTCCGCCTCACGCCTCACTCCTCACGTCTCTCAGCGTCGCCTGCGGCCACCCTGCGCAGCCTTGACCGCGGCGCGCCCGAGTTGGGCGGGTGTGGCGTCGAAGGCGGCGGCCATGGCGTTTTTCGCGGCGGGCTTTTGCATGCGCGCGAGCAGCACGTCGTACTCGGCGTGCAGCTCGCTCAGGCTGGCCGCTTGATCGCGCACCAGCGCCTGGAATTCTTCATACGACACCAGCACCGCCTTGGGCGTGTCGTGGCGGGTAATCACTACGGCGCCGCCGCGCATCGCCTCTTCAAGCACGGCGCCGCACTCGCTTTTGAGCCGCGTGGCGGCGACCTCGGGCACATCGACGAATTCGCCGCGGGTGTTGCGGAAAACTAGGTTGGCACGGGTGAGCATAAGGGCTCTCGCGAGGGTTTCGATTATTATAGACAAAATGGACAATTTGTCTATAAATTAAGCATTCCATTGCTAAGTCGCCGGGGGCAGCCCGGGAGCTGGTCACTTTCCCTTGCGCGGCCAAGCGAAAGTAACCAAAGGGAAGGCCGCCCCTAGTTCATCGCGCCTGCGCGTCCCCTGTGTTACTCGACGAGTTCAGGGTCTGTGGAACTCGCTCGAAGAATGAGAAAACCCATAAGGGTTGCGAGCTCAGACAGGTCCTCGACCACGGCACCGAACCCGTCTCTGTTACTCGGCGTCTCACAAGGGGGGAAGTAAGAGCAGTTTCGCGACGTGGGTTGCAGTGAGATTAAGAAGAGGGGGTTTTGATGCTCGATCCTCAATCCTGCTATGTAAGAGCTTTTCCCGACACGCGAGGCCTAGCTGCTTCAGGAATTCGTTGTGCTTAGCCGCGTGCGGTCAACTGAGCTCGTGGACTTGTTTACCATGGTGCTTTGCGAAGGCGTGCAACACCTGGCGCGAAGGGGTCTGGAGCAGGGTTACGAAGTTCGGGAGGCAGACCTCGCCGGCATCAGGGGGCGAGTCGTAATGCTTGATACCGCCCGAAGATTTTTGCGCGAGCACGGCCGCGCTGCCTGCCGCTTCGACGAACTTTCGGTAAACACCCTCGCCAATAAGATATTGAAGGCTACCCTGTCCATATTCGAACCTTGGATCTTAGTCAGGACTGGCGAAGCATCGAGCGGGAGTTGCGCGAAATTGTTTCGATACAGTAAAAAGTCGATCGGCGTGGGTTAATCAGCCTCGCCGCCTTCGCGGCGAGGCATTAGTTTGCGTTACGCTTTCCAGAAAGCCAGTTGTTTAGCCGCTCTTGCCGTAGGAAATTACGAGTTCGCGTAACTCCCCGGTTACGCTCCGGCCGATCAGTGGATGGTTTGCCAGTGTGCCGACGGCGTCGCGAATGACGTGGGCGGAGGCCGCGGCGGCGGCCGAATCATGTTCGGCGAGAAAATTGAACGCGCACTCGAGGTCGGCAAGCGCGTCTTCAGCATAGACAAGCTCTATTATTTTCCCCACGGCTTCGGGCGCGCTGCTTTTCCGTTTTTGGCGAGCTGGTCCAGCCAGTCGTGTATGTCGTCTGCACGATAGACCGCGCCGCCTGATTCGACCTTCGCGTCAGCGGCCAGCGCTTCGCTCACGAAAGCCTGTATGCGTTCCTCGCGCGCGACCTCGCGTTCAAGCGCGGCTATCATCAGG
>JBKJMN010000388.1:0-5503 GCA_046596405.1 Burkholderiales bacterium | reverse complement strand
CGCTTCTGCTCGTCGCTGGTGGTGTAGATCGCAGAGCGGTAGCTTGCACCCATGTCGTTGCCCTGCCGATTGCGCGTGGTCGGATCGTGGATCTGGAAAAAGAATTCAAGCAGCGTGCGATAGCTGAGTTTGGCCGGGTCGAAGACGACCTCGATCCCTTCGGCATGGCTGCCGTGGTTGCGATAGGTGGCGTTCGGCACATCACCGCCGGTATAGCCGACGCGCGTGGAGATCACGCCGTTCATCTTGCGGATCAGGTCCTGCATGCCCCAGAAGCAGCCGCCTGCCAGTACTGCACGTTCGTTGGTGCTCATTTCGCATTCTCCACTTGAGTTAGATAAGCGCCATAGCCTTCGGCTTTCATATCGTCGCGATGCACGAAGCGCAGCGACGCCGAGTTAATGCAGTAGCGCAGGCCGCCCCGCTCCCGCGGGCCGTCGTCAAACACGTGGCCGAGATGGCTGTCGCCCGCGGCCGAGCGCACTTCGGTGCGGACCATGCCGTGCGACGCGTCCTTAATCTCGTTCACGTTCGCCCGCGCGATCGGCTTGGTAAAGCTCGGCCAGCCGCAGCCCGATTCGAATTTGTCGCTTGATGCGAACAGCGGTTCGCCCGAAACGATGTCGACGTAGATGCCGGGCTCGTGGTTGTCGAGCAGTTCACCCGTGCCGGGCGCCTCGGTGCCGCTTTTCTGTGTGACGCGAAATTGCTCAGGCGTGAGGCGCGCCACGGCTTCGGGGGTTTTCCGGTAGTCGGCCATGTCATTTCTGTCCTTGCCAGTTATATCTTTACAAGCGGGTTCGACCGGCAAGGTTCGGTTGCGTTCCTTCGATTATGCCGGCCGGTGCGCTTTCATGAATGAATGTATTTGTCGCACCGCGAGCGGAATCCTTTCAACCGGCTCTTTCCACGGAAACATGCTGACTTCCGCTTTCGGCGCAAGCATCGCGGACTCCATCGCGACCACGTACGGGTGCGGCGGCGAGTCGTCGGGCAGGATGAGCACCGGCGTCTGGCACGCCTTCACGAAATCGCGCGTGACCGTGTAGACAAAATCCGGATTGGTGCCGTACATCTTTTTCAAAAAGCGCTCGACGTTTTCCATCTTGATGTTCGGCTGATGCTTCACGAGGTCCGGTCCCCAGCCTTTCATGTTGGTATCGTAGGAAGAGGTCGGCGTCTCTTTGCGGAACCCGCTCGGCTGCGCCAGCACGGCGGCCACGATGCGGTCCGGTGCGCGCTTGATCAGATTCCAGATCATCGGGCCGCCGATGCAGAAGCCGATCACCATGAATTTCTTGTGGCCGAGGTGCTCCATCAGGCCCAACTGATCGTCGGTATGCGAATCCCACGGGCGGTCGGCATCGACCGGCCCTGTGGATTGGCCATCGTAGGCACTACGCAAGTCGGCCGTGACGACCCGATATTGGTTCTTGAATTCTTCAATCGCGTTGAACGGCGCGCCCTTGGCCATCCACGCGATCGTCGAGTTCAAGCCGCCGCCGGGAATACACAACAGCGGAAAGCCCTTGCCGGTTTCCTCATAGTGAATGCGCACGCCACCTTTTTCGTAGAACTTCTTCGCGCTCGCTCCCGGTCCGGCTTGCTGGGCCAGCGAGCCTGCGGCGGCCATCGCCGTCGCTGCGGCGCCCGTTGCCAATAGAGTGCGTCTTTTCGAATCCATGAATGACTCCCCCGTACGTTTGTTGTGAAGCTGCCGCGACGATTACAGATTGCGCGAGCACTTCGGCTACGTCAAGCGCTTGGCGCTATGCCCTGCCGGCGATGCCAATTTCCAGGCCGTTCGGATCCTTAAGCCACAGGCCACCGGCGGGATTGGACTTCGATGCGATGCCGCGGCGGTCAAGCTCGGCTTTCACCTTGCGCTCATCGTAATTTTCGACGACCAGCCCAAATTCGTTGCAATAAGGTTTACCGTCAGCGCCCGCGGGCCGCAGCACGAGCGTGTTCTCACCAAAGCGCAACCGCACGTCATCCTTCTGCTGCGACACCGGTTTCATGCCCATCAGGCTCGTATAGAACTCCGCCTCGCGCACGACGTCCGGCGCATGCAGCACGATGTAATTGAAGTAAAGCGCCTTGAAGCCTTTGCCACTCGCTTTCGGCACCGACGCGATATTTTTGACGCCTTCGGCGTATGCGTCTTTGCATTTCGACGAATCTTTTACTTCGCACGGCGCTGCGGCGCCGGGAAACATCGCCTCGTCTTTCACCGTGACGATGTGCTGCACGAACCCCGACGGCCCGTTTACAAACCAGCCCGCTTCGCCATCGGCATGCACGCCCGGCAGATTGCGCCGAAACAGCTCGCCCTTCAGTTGGCCGACGACTTTCCAATAATCCGGCAGGCCAAACGAAAAGTGTCCGACCGCGGGCGCAGTGCCCGGTTTGGCCGGCGTGAGATAAAAGCTGTTCGGCGCATCTTCGGGCCCGCAATCGAGCTGGCATTTCATGCCGTCGTCCCAGACGTTGCGCATGCCGAACAAATCAACATAGAAGTCGCGCGTCACTTTGTAATTCTGCGACGCGTAGGACAGATGGTTCACCGTAGTCACCGCAAATGACTTGCTGACTACGTCTTCAGCATCGGCGAACACATCGGATGCGCGGCCGAGCATGCCGCAGCCAATCGCAGCAGCAGTCCCTGCCATCGACTGCAAAAACCCCCGGCGATAAATGATCCCGCGCGCTTCGTCCGCAACTGCATGCTTAATGCCCATAGCTCTCATCTCCTACGATTAAATGTGTCTGGCGTCGGCGATTCTTTGCTTCGCGCGCAACGCTAATCGACGCGCGCGCCTGAAGCCTTGACGACCTTCGCCCACTTCGCGGTCTCAGCCGCCATGAAGTCGGCGAACTGCTGCGGCGTATTGCCGACGGGTTCGGCGCCGACTTCGGCGAAGCGCTTTTTGATTTCGTCGCTTTGCAGAATCTTCATCGACTCGCGGGAGAGCCGGTCGACGATAGTCTGCGGCGTGCCGGCAGGCACCAGCACACCAAACCATGTGTAGGCTTCGTATCCTGGAACCGTTTCGTCTATGGTGGCGACCTCGGGGATTTGCGGCACGCGCTTCGGCGTAGAGACGCCAATAATCTTGATGCGGCCGGCTTTGTACGGCTGGATGGCAGTCGTGAGATCGTTGAACACGAGCGGAATGTTGCCGCCGATGACGTCTATGGTTGCGGGATTAAGCCCCTTATACGGCACGTGCTGCAGATTCGTGCCGGTCATCAGCTTGAAGAGTTCGCCCGCGAGGTGCGTGCCGCCGCCGTTGCCGGACGATCCGTAAGACAACTGGCCCGGATTCTTTTTAGCCAGCGCGATCAACTCCTTTACGTTGGCGACCGGCAGCGACGGGTGCGCATTGATTACGAGCGGGATGATCGAAGCCTGCGTGACCGGTGCGAAGTCCTTCACCGGATCGAATGCGAGTTTCGAATAAAGACTTGCGTTGATGCTGTGCGTGCTGATCGCGCCCATCAACAGCGTGTAGCCGTCGGGCGGCGACTTCGCCGCAATCTCGGCGCCGACGTTGCCGCCGGCGCCCGCCCGATTGTCGACGACGACCGTTTGTCCGAGCGCTTCGCTCAAGCGTCCGGACATCGAGCGCGCCATGAGATCGGTCGGGCCGCCTGGCGGATAAGGCACGATGAAGCGGATCGAACGCGTTGGATAGCTTGCTTGCGCGCAGGCGTCGCTCATCGATACGGCGAGTGCAAGCAGCAGGAGGAGTGCAACAGGTTGTGGTCTGGCTTCAGTCATCATTCGATCACCTTGTCTGCGCGCGTCAGGAGCTCGCCGGAGAGTTTAACGCCGAGCGCGTCGGCGGTCTTGCGGTTGATCACCAGGAAATAGCGCGTGGGCTGCTCGAACGGAATGTCGCCGGGCTTCGCACCCTTCAATATCTTGTCCACGAAAATTCCCGCGCGGCGGAAATTGTCGTTGAAATCGGCCCCATAACTCAGCAGGCCGCCGGCTTCGGCATATTGCCGCTGGGGATAAATCGACGGCAACCGGTGCTTCAAGGCGAGCGCAGCGAGCTGTGCGCGCTGCGAGAGCAGGAAAGAATCGGCGAGAATGATCACCGCATCGGCGCGTTCGCGCGCAATCGTCGCGAATCCGCGCTCAATATCCTGCGGCGTGCGCACTCCAATCGGCACAACCTGTTTGCCGGCCCGCTTCGCGGCGGCCTGCACGCGCTGCACCAGGTTCGGATGGGTGCTGACCGACGCATTCGAGATCACCGCGAAGCGCTTCAATTTGGGGGCCGCGACCAGCAGCAACTCAACCAGCTTTTGCGCCGTGTCGTCGTTGCCGGTGGTCATGCCGGTTATGTTGCCTCCGGGCCGCGCCAGGCTCGCGGCAATACCCTCGCCCACCGGATCGGTCATCAGTGCAACTACGATCGGGATCGTGGCCGTCGCTCGTTTTGCCGCGATGCTTGCAACTCCCGTAGACACGATCAGGTCGACGTTCTGCCGCACCAGCTCCGCCGCGAGCCCGGCCAGACGATCGGCATTGCCGTCCGCGTAGCGCCCTTCGAATACGAAATTCCTGCCTTCGACATAACCGCGCTCGCGCAGCCCGTCCATCAACGCGCTATGCCTGCCGGCCTCCACCACCGAGAGCCGCGACCCCAGGTCGAGGTAAGCGATGCGCCAGACTTTAGTTTCAGCCTGGGCGAAGGACGTAAGGGGAAAGCCGAACGCGGCGGCGCCGATGCCGAGAATCAAGTTACGGCGGTGGTTCATTCTGCCTCCTGCGCGTCCATGGCGTCCTCAGCGAAGAATCCTGGCGTTACTCGTCGCGTCCGTAGTGTATGCGCCGGTACGGCACGCTCGGCACGCTGCGCGAGATGCGCATGTCGATCATCATCGGTCCCGGCTTCTTGACCCATTCCTGCGCCGCCCGGGTCAATTGCTCGATCGTGGTCACCATGGCGCCGCGTCCGCCCATGGCCTCGCCGACCTTGCCGAGATCCGGGGTGGTGATCATCGAGGTCGTGATGTCCATCTTGTGCGCGTCGAGCTTGTAGTATTCGGCGCCGAGCGCTTCGTTATTCATCACGACGACGAGCAGCGGCATGTTGTAGCGCACTGCCGTTTCAAATTCGGCGATATGCATCATCACGCTCGCATCGCCGTCGCACAGCACGAGCGGCTGGCCGGTCGCCGCGATCGCGCCCATCGCGGCGGGCAGCATCTGGCCGATACAGCCGAAGAAGTGACCCGACTGCGCGAGCGCGCGCCGGCGCGTCATCAGCATGCTCACGAAACCCGCGGTCATGCCGCTGCCCGACAGCACGCCAACTTCCGGCGGCAGCAGCTTGTCGAGCGCGATGCACGCCTCGCGCGGATCGACGGTGCCCGCCTCGATCTCGAATTCCGTGCGGTCGGCGTTGTGATTGACGAGCTTCTGCTTGACGTCCGGCGTGCGATACCCGATCGACTTGAAATTGCGTTTGGCGAGCAGCTTCTCGAG
>JBKJMN010000195.1:0-3222 GCA_046596405.1 Burkholderiales bacterium | reverse complement strand
TCCGGCAAGCCGTGGTCGGACGACGAAGACAAGGCGCTCGCGGCCGCATTCGATGCCGGCAAGCAAATCCTCGAGCTTGCGACCGCGCACCAGCGCTCGCGTTTCGCGATCGAGGTGCGTCTCGCCAAGCTCGGCAAAATCGAGCAGCCCGCCAATATACGCGGGCATAGTAAGAAGACAAATGCGGTCGCGTCCGACACGGCCGTTTATTCGGCCCAGCACTAAGAATTTAAGAGTACGAGTGGACGAAAGAGGGGTCGGGGAGCCCGTGTATGGATGAAACAGTTTGCGTTTCATCCTGTCATAGACTCCAGGGAAAGGGAGCTTCCCGCCGGTCTCTTGCTCGTTTAAAAGAACTATGACCAAGTCTAAATTCGTCATTCCGGCTTACGCCGGTGTGACGAACTTAATTAAAAGGCCGCCATGGATGAATTAACCAAACGCCAGCAGGAAATCCTGCGCATGATCCGCGAATTCATCGCGGATTCCGGCTTTCCGCCGACGCGCGCGGACATCTGCCGCGCGATGGGCTTCAACTCGCCCAACGCGGCGGAGGACCATCTGCGCGCGCTCGAACGCAAGGGCGCCATCGAGATGCTCGAAGGCGCTTCGCGCGGCATCCGCCTGATCGAGGAATCGGGCTTGCCGCTGATCGGGCGCGTCGCCGCCGGCAGCCCACTGCTAGCCGTCGAGAACATCGAGATGCACTGCCAGGTCGACGCGCAGCTTTTCAAGCCCCGCGCTGATTATCTCTTGAAGGTGCGCGGCTTGAGCATGCGCGACGCCGGCATCCTCGATGGCGATCTCCTGGCTGTGCACCGCACGCAGGAAGCGCGTTCGGGCCAAGTCGTGGTCGCGCGGCTGCACGACGAAGTTACGGTCAAGCGTTTGCGCCGGCGCGGCAACCAGGTGCAGCTCGTCCCTGAAAATCCCGATTTCAAAATCATCGAAGTCGATTTGCGCCGCACGCCGCTCGTCATCGAGGGCATCGCGGTCGGCGTCATCCGCAATGGCACGCTGTGAACGTATTTGCTTCACTCCTCAACCATCCCGCCCTCTGGCGCGGCAATGAATTAAGTCGCGTCGCCAGCGCGAGCGTGCCGACCGGTTTTGCCGCGCTCGATTCAGAGCTTCCCGGCGGCGGCTGGCCGACCGCGGCATTGACCGAAATCATGCCGCAGCATGCAGGCATCGGCGAGCTGCGCATACTGGGCACAGCGCTCGCCGCATTGTCGGTGCAAAAACGCACCCTCGTGTGGATCGCGCCGCCTCATCTGCCGTACGCGCCGGCGCTTGCCGCACTTGGCATCGATCTCGCGCGCCTGATCATCGTCACCACCCGGTCGGCAAAAGAAACCCTGTGGGCGACCGAGCAGGCGCTGCACTCCAAAGCCTGCGGCGCGGTGCTCGCGTGGCCCGGCGCCATCAAGTATCCGGAATTACGGCGCCTGCAGCTCGCCGCCGAAGGCAATCCCGTCCTCGCTGTATTGTTCCGTTTACCGCAGGTGTCACTTGAAACGTCGTGCGCCGCTTTACGTCTCGAACTCAAAACCTGGCACGGCGGGATTGCCGTGCGCCTGTTAAAACGCCGCGGCGCCGCACTCAACGCGCCGATTCTGCTTCATTCACCTGCCGTCCTTCCCGGACGCGCAACCAAACCCTGGCCCAACTCTCATGCTGTGGATCGCCCTCGACTTCCCCTGCCTCCCGCTCGACACGTTCGCACTGCCGTCGGCGCACTCTGAACCGTGGGCCATCGCCGACGGCACTGCCGTGCTGGTCTGCAATGCGCCCGCGCAGGCGCTCGGCGTGCGCGACGGCATGCGCCTGTCGGCAGCCTGCGCGCTGGCGCCGCAGCTCAACTATCGTTTGCGCGATGCAGCCGCTGAAAGGGCCACGCTCGCCACGCTCGCCGCCTGGGCAAACAAGTTCACGCCTAATGTGTCGCTGGAACCGCCGCGCGCGCTGTTGCTCGACATCGAAGGCAGCCTGCGCTGCTTCGGCGGCATCCGGCCTATCCTGCAGACGTTGCGGCGCGAACTCGACGACATGGGCTATACCGCGACGATGGCATGCGCGCCGACCGCGACGGCCGCGCTGCTGCTCGCGCGCGCCGGCGTGCAGAAAATCGTCAACTGCAAGCGCGCGCTCGAAGCGGTCGTCGCCAACCTGCCTCTCGCCGCGCTCGACTGCGATGCGCAGACGGCGCAGACGCTGCGGGCGGTCGGCGTCAAGCAAGTCGCCGAACTCATGGCGTTGCCGCGCGATGGGCTGGCGCGGCGCGGCGGACGGCAACTGCTCGAGACCGTCGACCGCGCGTTGGGGCGCTTGCCGGCGCCGCGTCAATTCTTCGCCCCGCCTGCGCAATTCAGCGCCCGGCTCGAGCTGGCGGCCCCGGTCGCGCACACGGAAGCGCTGCTGTTTGCGGCCCGGCGCCTGATCAATCAATTGACGGGCTTTCTGGCCGCGCGCAATGGCGGCATCCAGCGTTTCACGCTGACGCTCATACCCGAACGCGGCGCAGCCACCCGCGTCGATATCGGTCTCGTGGCGCCGACGCGCGACCCCGCGCATCTGACGCTGCTCGTGCGCGAACGGCTGACGGCGCTGCTGCTTGCCGAGCCCGTGCATACGCTGGGCCTCGAGGCGGACGACATTCTCGTGCTGGCCGAGGCGAATCGCGAACTGTTTGCGGATCGCCCCGGCACAGCAGGCGAATGGCAAAAGCTGGTCGAGCGCCTGCGCGCGCGGCTGGGCGCCCCGGCGGTTCATGGCATAGCGGTGGAAACCGAGCACCGGCCCGAGCGCGCCTCGCGCTCAAGCGAGCCCGGCGCCGTAAGCGTAGCGCCCGCATGCGGGCCGCGGCCGTTGTGGCTGCTGTCCGCTCCGCGACCATTGTCGGAGATCGCCGCACAACCGCATTACCGCGAAACCGCACTGTCAATTCTAGCCGGCCCCGAGCGCATCGAATCGGGCTGGTGGGACGATGACGACGTCAAACGCGATTACTTCGTCGCGCAGACGCCCGATCACGCGACGTTATGGATCTATCGCGAACGCCGCGCGCCCGGCGGCTGGTATCTGCACGGCGTATTTAGTTAAATGCGCAGTTGATGTCGTATGCCTTCCGCACTGCCGGTTGCATTACCCGAATACGCCGAACTGCATTGCGTCAGCAATTTCACTTTTCTGCGCGGTGCCTCGCGCCCTGAAGAGCTCGTC
>JBKJMN010000354.1:0-9629 GCA_046596405.1 Burkholderiales bacterium | reverse complement strand
GCGCAATTTCGATATTTTCGACATCGCGCTCAATCATCTTCAGTAAAAAGGACTCCCAATGACATCCGTGGCCCACCGCAAGGCGGTATCCGACGTAAAGCAGGAAGGTATGCGCATCGGCGGCGAGAAAGTGCTGCGCGACCGCGTGATTGAGGTTTTCAACCCGTACACCGGACAGGCGATTGCGACGGTGCCCAAAGCGACCGTCGACGACATCAAGCGCGCGTTTGCGATTGCGCAAGGCTACAAGTCGAAGCTCACGCGCTACGAGCGCGCGAACATCATGCGCAAGGCCGCCGCGCTGCTCGAGGCGCGCCGGCAGCAGGTCGCGGATCTGATCACCGCGGAGTCCGGGCTGTGCCAGAAGGATTCGCTTTACGAAGCCGGCAGGGTGGCCGACGTGCTGCTCTACGGCGCCACCGAAACCCTCAAAGACGACGGCCAGATTTTTTCCTGCGATCTCACGCCGCACGGCAAACAGCGCCGCGTCTATACCCAGCGCGACCCCTTGCTGGGCGTGATCTCGGCGATTACGCCATTCAACCATCCGATGAACCAGGTGGCGCACAAGGTGGTGCCGTCGATCGCGACCAATAACCGCATGGTGCTGAAGCCGTCCGAGAAAGTGCCGCTGTCGGCGTTGTATTTTGCCGACGCACTCTACGAAGCCGGCCTGCCGCCGGAGATGCTACAGGTGGTGACCGGCGATCCGCGCGAGATCGCCGACGAATTGATCACCAACGAGCACGCCGATCTCGTGACTTTTACGGGCGGCGTCGCGATCGGAAAATACATCGCCAGCAAAGCCGGTTACCGCCGCATGGTGCTGGAACTCGGCGGCAACGATCCGATCATCGTCATGGAAGATGCCGACCTCGAGGAAGCGGCGACGCTTGCCGCGGGCGGCTCCTACAAAAATTCCGGCCAGCGTTGCACCGCGGTGAAGCGCATCCTGGTGCAGGAATCTATCGCGGCGAAGTTCGTCGACCTGCTGGTCGAGAAGACGCGGGCGTGGAGCTTTGGCGATCCGATGGATGGCAAAGTCGAGATGGGCACCGTAATCGACGAGGAGGCGGCGAAATTGTTTGAGGCGCGCGTCAACGAGGCGGTGAGCCAGGGTGCGAAAGTGCTGGTGGGCAACGAGCGCCGCGGCGCGCTGTATGCGCCGACGGTGGTCGACCAGGTGCGCTCCGAGATGACGCTGGTCAAGCAGGAGACGTTCGGTCCGGTGTCGCCGGTGATCCGCTTCAAAAATATCGATGAGGCTATCCGCGTGGCCAATTCCACCGCTTACGGGTTGTCGTCCGCGGTGTGCACGAACCGGCTCGACTACATCTCGCGTTTCGTCTCGGAATTAAACGTCGGGTCGGTCAATGTGCGCGAAGTGCCCGGCTACCGGCTCGAGTTGACGCCGTTCGGCGGCATTAAGGACTCAGGCCTCGGCTACAAGGAAGGCGTGCAGGAAGCGATCAAGAGCTTCACCAACGTGAAGACCTATTCGCTGCCGTGGGCTTGACTCATACCGTGAAGCTGGAGGACAGGTAATTGCAAGTACTGCTTAATCTGCTGGCCGGCGTCGCGTTGCTCGTCTGGGGCACGCACCAGGTGCGCACCGGCATCATGCGCACCTGGGGTGGACAGCTGCGCCGGGTGCTCGCCGCCAGCACGAGTAATCGCCTGCATGCATTTCTCGGCGGCATCGGCGTGACCGGCCTCCTGCAGAGCAGCACCGCCACCGCGCTGATTACGACGTCATTCGTCGGGCAGGGCCTGATCGCCACTGCGCCGGCGCTCGCCATTATGCTCGGCGCGGACGTCGGCACCGCGCTCGTCGTGCAGCTCTTGACGATCAATCTGTCATGGTTGTGGCCCTTGCTCATTTTCGCGGGCGTAGTCATCTACCTGTCGCGCGAAAATACGCCGGTCGGCCGCGTCGGTCGCATCATGCTCGGGCTGGGACTCATTCTGCTGTCGCTGCAGTTGATTGTCGTTGCGGCTAAACCGCTGACCGAAGCGGCGAATGTAAAAGTTTTGTTTGCGTCGATCACCGGCGACGTGCTGCTCGACATGCTGATCGCGGCCGGCCTGACGGTATTGTGCTATTCGAGCCTGGCGGTCGTGTTGCTGATCGCCACGTTCACTTCGGTATTGATGCTGCCGGCCGACGTTGCGCTCGGCCTCGTGCTCGGCGCCAATCTCGGCAGCGGCCTGCTCGCCATTATCGCGACGCTGAAATCGACCGCGGAGGCAAGGCGCGTCGCGCTCGGTAATTTCTTTTTCAAGCTGACGGGCTGCGTGATCATGCTGCCGCTGCTGCACCCGATCGCGGGCTGGCTCGCCGGGTTCGATCCCGATCCGCAGCGCCAGGTCGTCAATTTCCATCTCGCGTTCAACGTCGCAATCGCATTGATGTTCATCGGCTTTACCGAGCGCGTCGCGCGTCTCGCTGAAAACGTGTTGCCGTCGGCGCCCGAGCTCGACCGGCCGGCGAAGCCGCGTTACCTCGATCCGGTGGCGCTCGAGACGCCGGCCCTCGCGATCTCGTGCGCGGCGCGTGAAGCGTTGCGGCTGGGCGACATGATCGAAGTCATGCTGCGCGGCACGCTCAACGTCTTGCGCAACAACGATCTGAAGCTCGCGGGCGAGATCCATCGCATGGACGATGACGTTGACGAGCTGTATACCGCGATCAAGCTCTATCTGACCCAGATGAGCCGCGACGCGCTCGAAGGCAAGGATGCAAGCCGCTGGGCGGATATCATTTCGTTTACGATCAACCTCGAGCATGTCGGCGACATCATCGACAAGAACCTGATCGAGATCGCCGAAAAGAAAATCCGCAAGAACCAGGAATTCTCGGACGCGGGGATGGACGAAATATGCGAGCTGCACGCGCGCGTGCTCGCCAACCTCCAGCTCGGCCTCAACGTCTTCATGTACGCCGATCTGGGCAGCGCGCAGCGGTTGATCTCGGAGAAAGAGCAGTTCCGCACGCTCGAGCGCGCCTATTCGGACAGTCATCTCCAGCGGCTCGTCGACAACAAGCTGTCGAGCATCGAAACGAGCGCCCTGCATCTGGACATTATCCGTGACCTGAAGCGCATCAATTCGCATATCTGCTCGATCGCGTACCCGACGCTTGAATCGGCCGGAGTGCTCGCGCCGACGCGCTTGCGCGAGGCCAGCAAGCACGTCAGCGCCGATGCGTCGGCGGTCGCCAAGGGTGAGCCGCTCGATTCATCGCTAAACAGCGATGCGCCGAAAGCCTAGGACCCGGATGACGCTGGTGGAAATCGAAGCGCTGTATTTTGCCAGGGGCGGCCGTCTGTACGCCGGCGAAGCCGTGACGCAACTCGAGCATGCGCTGCAAAGCGCGCAGCTCGCGGCAGAGGCCGGCGCGAGCAACGAGCTCATCACGGCCTGCCTGCTGCACGATCTCGGCCATCTGTCGAACGACGAGGGCGAGACGCCGACTTTGCGCGGCGTCGACGACCGGCACCAGTATCATGGCGTAAAGGAATTGAAGCGCTTGTTCGGTCCGGCGGTGTTGAGTCCAATCGCGCTGCACGTCGACGCCAAACGTTATTTGTGTGCGGCTGAAGCAGGCTATTGGCCGGGCTTGTCGGTCGATTCCAAGCGCAGCCTCGAGCTGCAAGGCGGGACCTATAACGTGGCAGAGGCGGCGCAATTCATTGCCCAACCGCATGCGCAGGAGGCGGTAGAACTGCGCCGCTGGGACGATCTGGCGAAAGTGCCAGGGAGACCAACTCCCGATCTCGCGCACTTTCTCAAAATTGCCGCGCGGTGCGTGGTGTATTGAGCGTTTCAAAATGGACGACAGATTGAACGCTCAATCCCTCACCCCGGCCCTCTCCCAAAGGGCGAGGGTGAGAATGGCACTAATTCCCTGTCGCGAATTAGTGAAACATCAATAATTGTGGCGGGAAGGGAATCCTGATGTGGCGCTATTACAATCCGGTCGACGTGCATTTCGGTGCCGGCACACTGCAAGAACTGCCGCGCGTGCTCGGTGCGCGCAAGGCGGTACTCGTGACGTTTCCGGAGGCGGCCGGTTTCGGGCTCACCAGGCGCGTGCAGGATCTGCTCGGCCCATCGTTGCTCGGCGTGATCAGCGATACGCAGCCGAATCCCGATGTGGCCAACCTGAGCGGGCTGTATGAGCGCTTTTGGCGCGACTATCACGAATGCGACGTCGTCGTCGGCATTGGCGGCGGCAGCACGCTCGATACCGCCAAGGCCTTGATGATAGGCACGGCCAGCGGGAAGCTCGACGACCTCGTCGCCTTGCTCGCGACCGGCGCCCCGTTTACGCCCGCGCGCGTCAAACGCCTGATCGCGATACCGACGACGGCGGGAACCGGCAGCGAAGTAACGCCGTTCGCGACGATCTGGGACGCGGCGCCCGGGCGACAAAAAAAATATTCGCTGATGTTGCCCGAGACCTGGGCGCAGGCGGCGCTCGTCGATCCGGAGCTCACGCTGTCGCTGCCGCCGACCGTCACACTGCACAGCGCGCTCGATGCGCTGTCGCATAGTTTAGAGGCGATCTGGAACGTGAACGCCAACCCGGTATCGGACGTGCTGGCGGTCGCGGCGGCGCGCGAGATACTCGCCAAGCTCCCGCCGCTGATGGCACGGCCCGCCGACCTCGAGTTGCGCGCGAGCGTCGCGTGGGCGGCGCTCACCGCGGGCCTTGCGTTCTCCAATACGAAAACCGCGCTGGCGCATTCGATTTCTTACGAAATGACGTTGAAGCACGGCCTGCCGCATGGCCTGGCGTGCTCGTTCACGTTGCCGATGGTGCTCGGACGCGCCATCGGCCGCAGTTCCGCGCGCGATGCAGTGCTGGCCCCGATTTTCGACTGCCCATTAAGCCGCGCCGAAGACGCGCTGCATGATTTTCTCGAAAAGCTGGGCGTCAGCACGCGTTTCGAAAGTTACGGCGTCGACGTCGCCGATTCGCAACGCATGGTGAACGACGCGCTCGGCGGCGTGCGCGGCAAGAACTTCATCGGCGCCGTGGCCTAGGCAATCTTAGGTGACGTTGCCGCTCGACGTCACGCTGCTGGTGCTGCTCGCGGCGCTGATGCATGCGTCGTGGAACGCAATCGCCAAGTCGGCCGCCAACAAGCTGCTCGACATCACCGCGATGGCGCTGGCCGGCGGCGCCGCCTGCGCGCTCGCGCTGCCATTCCTGCCGGTGCCCGAGCCCGAGGCATGGCCGTGGCTCGCGGCTTCTCTGCTGCTCCACTTCTTGTATTTCATGGCGCTGGTGGGCGCATACAACCGCGCTGATTTGTCGCATGCATATCCGCTGATGCGCGGGGTGGCGCCGCTGATTGTTGCATTGCTTGGCGTGACTTTACTCGATGACCGTCTGACTGCCGCGATGTGGGTCGGGGTGGTGCTGATCAGCACCGGCATCCTGCTGCCGTTCTGGCTCGGCGCTCGCGACAATAAAGGAGGTCTAAAAAGTTCGGTGTTTGCACTGGCCAATGCGGCCATCATCGCTGCATATACGCTCGTCGACGGGTTTGGCACGCGCTTGTCGGCCAATCCGCTCAGTTATTGCCTATGGTTGTTTCTGCTCGATCCGCTGCCGATCCTGGCGCTGGCGCTGGCGCGACATGGCAACGGCGTGTGGCGGCACCTGCAGCAGCGCTGGCTTGCGTGCACCGTCGGCGGCCTGTTGACCGTCGCGGCGTACGGCATCGTGCTGTGGGCCATGACGCGCGCGCCGATTGCCGCAGTTTCCGCGCTGCGCGAAACGTCGGTTATTTTCGCGGCGCTGATCGGTGCGTTATTCCTGCGCGAAGGATTCGGCCCCCTGCGCATCGTCGGCGCAGTGCTGGTCGCCGCAGGCATCGCCGCACTCAGGCTGTAGCCGGCGCCGCCGTCTTACGCGTGATCTGGCGATCGTCGATCGGGAAGTTGAGGATTGCGGCGAGTACGCCCATGCCGATCGTCAGCATCCACATCAGGCGGTAGGAGCCCGTCGCGTCGAACAGGTAGCCCGCGATGCCGACGCCGAAGAAGCTGCCGATCTGGTGAAACAAAAACGCGATTCCCGACAGCGTCGACAGGTAGCGCACGCCGAAAATCTGCGCGATCAGACCGCTCGTCAGCGGTACGGTGCCCAGCCACAGAAAGCCGATGACGGCGCCGAAGACGTAAACGGAGAACGGTGTGAGCGGCAGGGAAATGAATATCGCGATCGCCAGCGCGCGCGTGAAGTACAGCGTGCTCAGCAGGTATTTCTTGGTGTAGCGTCCGCCGAGCCAGCCCCAGAAATAGCTGCCGAAAATATTAAAGAGCCCGATCATCGCGAGGGCGATCATGCCGGTTTCCGGCGTCATGTGCTGATCGACCATATAGGCCGGAAAGTGGATCGAGATGAACATCAGCTGGAAGCCGCACACGGTGTAGGCAATGCACAGCAGCCAAAAGCCGCCGTGGCCGAGCGCTTCGCGCAATGCTTCCGGAATCGATTGCTTGAATTGGCCGGCGGCGGGCGCGGTGCGTTTCTCGGCGAGCGCCGCCGATAGCGGCACGATCAGCAATATCGTCACCGCGAGCGTCACCAGCGCGGAATGCCAGCCGATATGGGTGATCAGCGTCTGGCCGTATGGCAGCATCACGAATTGGCCGAACGAGCCGGCGGCGCCGGCCAGCCCCAGCGCGACGCTGCGTTTTTCGACCGGGAACGCGCGGCCGATCACGCCGTAAACGATGGAAAAGCCGCTGCACGAGAGCGCGATGCCGACGACGATGCCCGCGCTCCAGCCAAACTCGATGCCGGTCGTCGAGAATGCCATAAGCACCAGGCCGATTGCATACAAAACAGCCCCGGCAGCCATTACGCGGCCGGCGCCGTACTTGTCGGCGATCATGCCGGTGAGCGGCTGCGCGAGGCCGTAGACGAGATTTTGAATGGCGATCGCGAATGAGAACGTCTGGCGTCCCCAGCCCAGGTCGGCGCTCATCGGCTGCAGAAACAAGCCGAACGTGTGGCGCGTGCCGAGCGCGATCGTGAGCGCGAGGCCCCCGCAGATCAGGATGACGGCCGGCGTGCGCCAGTTTTTGGAGGCTAGGGATATCACGGTGAGGCGCGATTGTAGCCGAAGCTACGGCGTTTTCAGCATGAAGGGATTGAAATCCGTTGCGCGATCGTAATAGTCCTCGCGCTCGGCGCGCTTCAGCCAGCCGACGATTTTGTAGGTCACGGGCGTAAACAGGATTTCAACGCCGACCTTGACGACGAACTGCGACAGCATCACGAGCGGCAGCTTGTCGTTCGGAATGATGCCGCTATCGTAAAACGCCAGGGGATAAAACAACAGCGAGTCGATGCCTTCGCCGAAAATCGTCGAGCCGATGGTGCGCGTCCACAGCCAGCGCCCGGCGGTCGCGATTTTCATCTTGGCGAGCACGTAAGAGTTCACGAATTCGCCGCACACGAAAGCAATGAGCGACGCGAGCGCGATCCGCCACGTCGAGCCGAACGCGATTTCGTACGCGCCCTGATTGTGCCAGAACGGCGCGGGCGGCAGCTTGACGATGACCCACGCCATGAGTGCGGCGAACGCGAGCGCGGCGAAGCCGGTCCAGATCACGCGGCGCGAGCGCGCGTAGCCGTAGACTTCGGTCAGGATGTCGCCGAATACATACGAAATCGGGAAGAACAACACGCCGGCGCCGAACGTGAGCAGGCCGAAAAAGGGCGTGTCGAACTGCGCGATCTTGGCGGGTCCGATCAGGTTGGAGCACACGAGCACCGTGACGAACGCGGCCATGACGAATTCGTAATAGCGGTAATTGCGGGGCTGGGCCATGAGGTGAGCGGCGGATCGTGAAGGCGCTATTAAGCCATATCCGCCGGCGCGCGCAAAATTAAAGGGCGCGATTTCGGCGCACCCGCGTTTGGACTATGATCGCCGGACATGCACCCGGAAAGGCAAACTTATGAGTAACGTGGTTCTTACGCGCAGCACCGTTGCGGGGCTGTTCGCGGCGGCAATAATCGTCATGCTGTTGAGCGGCTGCGCCGGCCTGCCCTCCGGCATGCAGCCCCCGGCGGTCACGTTGGCCGACCTCGGCGTCGCCAATGCCGGGCTCTTTGAGCAGCAGTTCAGCCTGCGGCTGCGCATCCAGAACCCGAATCCGGACGAACTCAAAATCGACGGCATCGCCTTCGAACTCGAAATCGCCGGCCAGCCGTTCGCGAAGGGCGTGGGCAATCAGGCCATCGCGGTGCCGCGCTACGGATCGGCGTTCATGACGGTCGAGGCGGTCACCACGCTGGGCGGCCTGCTCAAACAATTCGGCCGTCTCATCGAAGGCCGTAAATCCGCGTTCAACTACCGGATCAAAGGCGTGTTGAGCATGGCCGGGGGTCCGCGGGTGCCGTTCGATGAAACCGGCGAATTCGATCTCGCGTCGCTGATGCCGCGGCCGCTGCTCGAACGCTGACGGCGCGGGGACGGCGGCCACGGCCGCCACAGCGTCGGCTGCCATCTGCCTCGTGTTAAACTGGCGCGGTCAATTCTCCTTCCGCGCCATGCCATCCGACGACATCGTTGAAATCAAAGACCTGCGCTTCGGCTACGCCGATCGGCCGCTCTTGAAAGGCATCAATCTCACGATCCCGCGCGGCAAAGTCGTCGGCATCATGGGAGCGAGCGGCTCGGGCAAGTCCACTTTGTTGCGGTTGATCGGCGGGCAGCTCGTGCCCGCGGGCGGTTACGTCAAAGTCGACGGCCACACCGTGCACGAACTCGGCCGCGAAGAGCTATACGAGCTGCGCCGCAAAATGGGCATGCAATTCCAGGCGGGCGGTCTATTCACGGATTTATCCGTATACGAAAACATCGCCTTCCAGATGCGCGAGCACACCGATCTGCCCGAAAGCATGGTGCGCGATCTCGTGCTGCTTAAGCTCGCGGCAGTCGGCTTGCGGGGCGCGTCGCAACTGATGCCGGCCGAACTGTCGGGTGGCATGGCGCGCCGGGTGGGGCTCGCGCGCGCTATCGCGCTCGATCCCATGCTGATCATGTACGACGAGCCCTTCGCCGGGCTCGACCCGATATCGTGCAGCGTGGTGGGGAATCTGATCCGGCGCCTCAACGATGCGTTGGGGGCGACTTCCATCGTGGTGTCCTACGATGCGGCTGAGTCGATGCGCGTCATCGACTACCTTTATCTGATTTCGGACGGCGTGGTAGCCGCCGCCGGTCCTGCCGCTGAAATGAAGGTTTCGCAGGATCCATTCGTGCGCCAGTTCCTGGATGGCGCGCACGACGGGCCGGTGCCGTTCCATTACCCGCACGACGCTTATCAGGCCGATCTGGGTTTGACTGCGTGAGGCGTGAGGCGTCAGGCGTAAGAAAAAAGACCTAAGGAAGCTCTGATCAAGGTTTCGATTCAATGAAAGCTTCCTCCGAAGTGGGGGATATACAAGGGGGCGTAGCCCCGCTTGTTCAGAGATTCCCTAGGGAAACTCTGATTAAGTAGTTGCAAATTGATTGAATGATTGTGTAAATGCGCGAATCGATAAAAATGAGTTGGTTTACCGACGTTCAGAGGCGTTCTGAACGTCGTTTCTGCCGCTT
>JBKJMN010000320.1:0-29049 GCA_046596405.1 Burkholderiales bacterium | reverse complement strand
ATTCTCGGCCGCCAGGTGGGTCTGGCTGCCGAATCCCGCCGAGCCGTACGAAATCTCGCGCGGCCGCGCACGGGCGAGATCGATGAGCTCTTTGACGGTTTTCGGCGGAAACGTCGGCGTCACGATGAGGACCTGCGGGCCGCTTGCGACGCTCGTTACCGGCAGGAGATCCTTGGCCGGATCGAACGGCATCTTCTTGTAGATGTGCTGGTTCGCGGTCACGATTGAGCCGGACGTCATGAACAGCGTGTAACCGTCCGGCGCGCTTCTCGCGGCAAGCTCACCGCCGATATTGCCGCCGGCGCCGGCGCGATTGTCGACGATCACCTGCTGGGCCCAGATCTCATTCAATTTTTGCGCCACTACGCGCGCGACGATATCGGTGGCGCCACCCGCCGCGAACGGCACGATGATACGCACGGGCTTGCCCGGATAGTTCTGCGCGGCGGCGGCGGCGGGCACGAGTGCGGCGGCGCAGAGCGCAAAGCATTGCAATACACGCATGATTCCTCCGGATTGCTGAAATAAATTGGCCAACCAAATTCCTGCGTAGTTTACAACGTTCCACCGCCCGCCATGCTAGTGAAAAACGTAGATCGGGCTCGACCAGATCAGGTGGCCGTCCTCCTGGGTGACGCAAACGTAAAGCGCGTTGTCGCCCGTCTCGGTGAGCGCGATACTCCGCTCGAGCTGCACGCGCGTGTGGGCGTTCTCGTCGGGCATCCGGAATACGCGCAGTTGACGCTTGATGCCACCGTTCGCGTACACGCAATCGTTGATGCCGATGGCGGCGATCTTGATCTCGGCTTTGACGAGTGCCGTGTCGATTTTCAAAGTGCCCGCCTGCGGATCGCTCAACCACGCGTCGAAACCGGCAAAGCCGCCGGTCGTCAGCCCGCCCCATTTCAATTCGCCGGGCGCGGGTTGCTCCAGTTTTTTATCGAGATTCCAGAAATTGATGGGGCGGACTTTTTCGAAGCTGTTGCCGGTCAGCGTGCACCCGCCGTCCCACACCGTCTGGCGGCCGCGCCCGCGGTATTCAGAGCCTTCCCAGATCACGCGGATGCGGCGGCCAAGCGATTTTTCCGCGAACGGCCGAAACGTCTCGAGCGTCGTCAGGCGATTGCGGATTTCGATGCGCTCGATCGGTGCTGCCGCATGCACGTCGATGTTGAAAGTGACCTCGCGCGCGGCCGTGCGCACGATGTCGCCCATCATTGCGGATCTGGTCTTCCGGCTGGTCGTCGCGCCGAGGTTGGGATCGTCGGCATACAGTTCGGCGTCGGCCGCGAAGGTGGCGCGCGTGTCGAGAATCATGCGGCAGCCGGTAGTCGCGTAATGATGGCGCTTGCGCAACGCGTCAGCCAGTTCCTGGCGCGACAAGCCGGTTGCGAGCAGGCACGACAATCCGCCGTACGCGCCGAACATCGAGGCGCCCGGGTGGCTCGCGCCGTGGCGGCCCTTGTGGCCGTCGGAATTCGCGAGGATGCCGACGCGATAGCCCTGCTCGAACGCGTCATGCACCAGCCATTCGAACGTGCCCCAGTCGGAATGCACTTCGACGCTACGCTCGATGCGCGCGTCGTGCGCCATCTTGATGTCGGCGTAACGTCCGCCGATATGCGCGAACACGATGACGTCCTCGCCGTTGAGCATCCTGAAAAGATCGTCCGCGCTGTTGGCGTCGGTCTTGACGTCCGACAAATCGTCAATCAGCGCGTGATGCGAGCGGTGAATCTGCCGACCTTCGTTGAGAAACATCACGTTGCGATCGCCGCCCAGGCCTGTGTTGCCCGACCATTCGTAGCCGGGGAACATGATGAAGCGACCGTCGTCGTTGTATTCTTTGGAGAGCTCGTTGAGCTCGTTCCAGAACGGTGTGGTGATCTGGAAATCGTTGCCCTGGTGGCTCATCGCGTCGAGGAAAGCGCGGTCGCGCGCGAACTCGATCAGTTCACGCGCCGAGTTCGTGCCGATGGTTTCTTCCGACTGGCCGTGCAGGTCGGCCCAGTATGGAAGAAGCTGAGCTTCTTCCATGATGCGAAGCGGATTGCTCTGGCACAATTCGCGACCTGAAGAATCCAAAACGCGAATGATGACATCTCCAGTTTCATGCACCGTTAGACCTTCGATGATTTTCGCGTATTCACCCGGCTGAATTCGCGCGCTCTCCGGAAGACCGGCGATTTTCATATTGGTCACAAAATGGACCGTCAGGTCCGTTTTGTGACTGGGGTTGCCCCATTGGTCCTCGCCCTTGAAGCCGAGCCTGAACGGCTGCCCGCACAAGCGCTGCGTCGGCAGGATCGCTTTGTACAGTACGGGCGGCCCGGCAACGACGGAGATGTACGGCTGAACCGGCAATTCGACATAGTTATAGGTCGCCCACGCATCGACGAGCACACGGAATTCGAACGTCGGCTCATTGAACGTCTGCATGCGGATGCCCGGCGAGCCCTGGCGAGGGTCGCCGAAGCGCACGATGATGCGGTCGTTTTCACGCAAAAAGCCGCGCACGACCCGGATGAACAACGTCTTGTCCCACGGCCGGATGTTCATCTTGCCGTCGTATTTGACCTCGAGCACCGCGCCGTTGCTCGCCTCCACGGTCGTGTAGTTCCAGCCTGTGGGGTCGGTGAATTGCGGGCGCCCCATGTCGGAGGCGAAACGGTGCACGATCTTGAGCGAGCCGGTATCGTCGATGCCGAAATAGCCGGCCGTGTACGTGAGCGTGAACGACTGAAAGCTGCCCGCTTCGAATTCGCCCTGCGGAGTAACCTCCGCATGGCCCATGCGCTCCGGAAAATAATTCGAATGTGGCATTTTCTAAACCTTTAGAAAAGCTTCACCGCGAAGGACGCGAAGGACGCGAAGGAAAAGCAAAAAGCTGAACATACATTCTTCAAATGCACATGTTTGCAACGTCAAAACAACAGAACATACGCGGCAGCGCGTAAATGGCAAGCTAGCGACTTGCTTCCCTTGGCGTCCTTTGCGGTTCAAGATTTTGCTTTGGCATCACGAGAAACCTGCGGCCCGACCACGCCGAGACCCACGCGTAAAGCTTCGGTCTCCATGATGTCCGCCGGCATCACATTGGCGATGTTCACGTCGGGGCCGAATTCGGCGACCAGGAATTTCTTCATGTCTTCGACCACCGACAGCGTGATATTGGAAATCCATGGGCCCGGCAGCTCGATCAGCACGCGGGACATATCGAGTCCTTTGCGCAGACCGTTGATGAGCTTCATTTTCGGCTTGCCATTGACGATCAGCTCGGCGGCTTCGACGAGCACGAGTTCGGCGCCGGCGGCAAAACAATCCTCGGCCTGCGACACGAGCAGCGCGGCATCGTTCTTCGCGTCCTTGGACCCGACTTCGCCGAACACCGCGAGGCCGCAGTCAATCGCGAGCCGGATTTGCGCGCGACGCTGGCGCGGCGTCAGCTCGACGCAGTTGTCGGACACTTCGACGACGTCGAACCCGACGCGCTTCGCCTCGAGCAGAAACGGCCGCAGCATTTTCTCGCCGTACGTCGCGAACACGTACTCCTGGAACTGGCCGCCGATGAACGGCCGGATGCGGTGCCTGCGGTACAGTGCGAGCTTCTTGCGCAAATAAGCGTGATCGTACAACCGCGACGTGCCGACCGCGATTTTCGCGAGATCGATATAGCGGTCCGCCATCGTGACCAGATCGTCGATCTGCATATACGGCAGGCCGAAATCGGCGACCATCGTGATCCCGCGCTTGCGCGGCTTCTTCTGGCTGCGCGCCGCCGGCAGTTCGACGAACCCGAACGGCACCGATGGCGCGCGCGTTTTGCCCCTGGGCATGATTTTTCCTGTCCCCTAGAATTGCAGCGAAATGCCGGACGCCAGTATCAACCACAACACGAGTCGCCTGAAGCGCTCTTCGCTGATCATTTCAAATATGCGCGTGCCCGCCCACAGGCCCAGCGCCATCGCCGGCACACTGACCGCAAGCGGCACCAGCAATTCCGCTTTGTCGAATGGGGCGGTTGCTCCCACGCACACCATCACGATTACACCCGTGATCAGGATGTACGGCTGATAGACGTAGCGGCTCCTGCGCTTGTCCCACCCGCGCAGACTGCACCAGATCGCCGGCAGCGTGCCGTGCAGCAGCGCGAAACCGCCGAGGATGCCGCTGATCCAGCCCACGCAACCGTCCGCGAGGCGCGCGATGGCGGGCCGCAACCGCAGAACGGGAATGCGCGGGCGCATAAGCATGTAACCACTATAAGCGATCATGAACGCGCCGAATAAATGGCGAAACAACCCCGCGTCGAGCCGCTGCAGCGCGAACACGCCGAGCGGCACGCCGAGCGCGCCGCCGGCCACGAAAGGCCACAGCAAGCGAAATTCTATTTCCCGCCGGTACTGCCACACGTTCACAATGTGCAACACCGTTGCGCAGATCGCCGCCAGCAGCACGATTTGCGCCGGTGGCAGTACGTAAAGCCACACTCCAGTGACGACGATGGCAAATGCAAATCCCGCGCTCCCGACGACGAACGCAGCGAGGAAACCCCCGGCCGCGATTAGCGCCAGGTCAAACCACATTCAATGCAAAGGCAAGTCCCGCTGCAAGGCTGACGCCAGCCGCGACGGCCAGCAGACTTTTCTGCCAGTCGCGCCACGCCAGAAATTCGAGCATCAACAAGCGCACGCCGCCGGTCATATGCGCGGCCAGCAACACCACCAGCGCGATCTCGCCGAATTTAACCAGCGGCTGCTGGGTCCAGTGCAAAAACCCGTCGAGCGCCTGCGCGCCCTGCAACGCCTGCGCCAGCGCCCAGAAATGGAACGGCAGAAAAATCGCGAGCAGCAATCCGCTTGCGCGATGGACCATGAACGCCCAGTACGCGGGATGATTGCGCGCGCGAAAATCGTTTTTCATGGCGGCAGTCATGCGAATACCGCATACGCCGCGCGCCAGCCCCACAGCGCCAGCACGAGGCCCAACGCGATTACTGCGAGGTCTACCGGCTTGCCGCGCCAGCCGAACGACTCGTCCACGATGGTGCGCACACCGATCGGCGCGTGGATCGCGACGGCGGCGACGAAGGTCACGTAGAAAGCGAGCCACGCATGATTGCCGTGCGTGCGGCCGAGTATCTCGGCCGCCGAGAGGCCGTGGCGCACCGCGTATATCATCGTCGCGAGGTGCACGACCACACACAGCGCGAGCACCGCTGCACTGACCCGCTGCGCAGTCCACAGCAGCACCTGTGCGCGCACGTTCACAGGCGGCCTTTAAGCACGGCGCCCGCAAGTGCGCGCTTGAGCCCCGCGATGCCTGCCGTCGGCGAAATATGCTTGGGACAGCGCTCGGTACAGCTCATCTGGGTGTGGCAGGCATGGCAGCCGGCGTCGCCGGCCACCGCGGCTAGCCGTTGATCATTGGCGACGTCGCGAACGTCGTTGACGAGCGTCCATGCGCGGTTGAGCGCGGCGGGGCCGAGATACGCGGGGTTCCATGTAACCACGTCGCATGCGCTGTAGCAGACGCCGCAGCCGATGCACTCGATCGCGGCGTCAACTTCTTTGCGCCTGGGCGAATCCGGCAGTACGCGCGCAAACTCGTCGGCCCGCGTGCGCGACCCCTGGAAACTGCTTTTTGCCTGCGCCATTTTGTCGAAAAACGGCGCCATATCGGTGACGAGATCCTTGACCATCGGCAGGTTGCGCAGCGGCGCGATTTCGAGCGCATCGTCAACCGCGACGTCGGCCACGTGCGTGCGGCACGTCCAGCGCGCCTTGCCATTGACGTTCATCGCGCATGAGCCGCACATGCCGACGCGGCACGCGAAGCGATAGGACAACGTGGGATCGATGTGGCGCTGGATGTGCGTGACGACGTCCAGCACGGTCTGGCTCGCCTGGCGCGGCACGTCGTACGCGCGAAACTCGCCCGCTTCACCGCCACGCCAGACGCGGACACTTAGAGTGCGCGGGAGAGGCGTGAGGGGTGAGGGGTGAGGCGGGTTCATGCTTTGAAACTCCTCTCCCCTCTCAGGCATCAGGCGCTTTCGTAAAGGCGGGTGAGTACGAACTCGCGATGGCCCAGCGCTTCCGCCGCAGTGAGACGCCCGTTGCAAGTGCGCAGCATGACTTCGATCAGCTCGTCGCCGGTCTGGTCTAGGTTCTTCTCGCGCTGCAGCAGTCCGGAGCAATCGTGGTCGACGTGTTCCGACATCGTGCGCACGGTGCGCGGATTCGCTGTGAGCTTGATGACGGGCACGATCGGGTTGCCGATCACGTTGCCCTGCCCGGTCGGGAACAGATGCACGACGTAGCCTGACGCCGCGCAGAGCGTGACCATCTCGGCCGCGGCCGACGAGGAATCCATGAACCACAGGCCCGGCTTGGTCGGCGCCTCGGCCTTGTCGAGCACCCCGATGACCTTGCACTTCTTGCCGATTTTCTGAATGTTGCCGAGCGCTTTTTCTTCGATCGTGGTGAGTCCGCCGGCAATATTACCCTTGGTCGGCTGCGAATCGGAAAGGTCGTCGACCTTATTGCGCTCCACCACCTCCTGATAACGGTCGAACATCTTCATGAACTGCTCCCGCACCTGGGGGGTTGCGCAGCGGTCGGCAACGATTTTCTCGCCGCCGGTGATCTCGGTCGTCTCGCCGAAGCACATCGTGACGCCCAGCGGCTCGAGCTTGTCGAACGCGTTGCCCACGGTGGGGTTCGAGCCGCAGCCGGATGTCGTATCCGACTCGCCGCATTTGGTCGAGACCCACAGGTCGCTGATCGGACATTCGACGCGCTGCAGTTCGGACGCCCATTGCACGTATTCCTTGGCGACTTTGGAGGCGCGGAAAATCGTGTCGTGATCGCCATGCAGTTCGATCCCGAAGCCGGTGACCGGTTTGCCGGTCTTGGCGATGCCATCCACCACGCGCTTGGCCCATTGTTCTTCGATGCAGATAACCACCACGGCGGCGACGTTAGGATTGGCGCCCGCGCCGATTATCGTGCGGAAATGCAGGTCGAGATCGGCGCCGAACTGCAACCGGCCGTAAGGATGCGGGATTGCGATGGCGCCCTTGATGTTGTTGGCCACCGCTTCGGCAGCCGCGTTTGACAGGTCGTCGACCGGCAGGATAAGGACGTGATTGCGCACGCCGACGCGGCCGTTCTCGCGGCGGTAACCCCAGAATGTCGTTTTGCTTGAAATCATGCTCGCTCCTGTTTGCGCCTACCAGCGCTTGGTCTTGATATTGTGAACGTGCGCGTGCGCGCCGGTTTTAATGTCGGCTATGGCCTTGCCGATGTCGTGCCCGTACTTGATGATGGTGTCGCCGCTCTTGATGTCTTTCAACGCGAGCTTGTGGCCGATCGGAATGTCCTGTTGCGTCTTCAGCGCAATGGTGCGGTCTTCATCCATGATCCAGCCGGTGACGTCCTGGCCGGCCTTCACGCCTTCGACCACGACCACCGCGACGGTGTCCTTCGGATCGTGCAATACAAAATGAATCATGCGTACTCCTGATCTTGGGAAGAGTTAAACGTCCTCACGCACGCCCTCATGCGGGGCAGCCATGGTAAGGGATATTGGCGGGGCGATACTACAGGGCGCTTTAAATATGAGTCAACTATATGACCTATATGATGTTGCGGTGCAATGTTACTATCGCGCCATGAATTCCACGGCGCTTTCGGTCAGTCGATGAACCTCACGCGTTCGCTCGCCGGCGGTGGTCCAGCGTCGCAGCCGCTCTACAAGGAGGTCAAGAGCCGCATCACGAAGAGCCTGATCGCCGGGGAGTGGAAGCCGGGCGCGGCGATTCCGAGCGAATCGCGCCTGGCGGCGCAGTTCCGGGTCTCGGTGGGCACGATCCGCAAGGCGATCGACGAACTCGTGGCGGAGAAAATTGTAATCCGCCAGCAGGGCCGCGGCACCTTCGTCACGATTCATACCGAAGACCGCCAGTTTTATTATTTTTTTCATATCGTAAGCAAAGACGGCAGCAAGGAGCCGCCGACTCACGAGCTGCTGTCGCTGCAAACGGTCAGGGCCGACGCCGCAACCGCGGCGCAGCTCGGTTTGCGCCAGGGCGAGCGCGTGCACCGCATGCACAACGTGCTCAAGCTCGCCGGCGCGCCGGTGATTTTCGACGAGCTGCGCGTCGCCGCGGCGCGCTTTCCGGACTTGAGCGCCGCCACGTTTGCCCGCCGCAGCGGCACCATCTACGGGCTGTATCAGGCGCGTTACGGCATCAACGTATTGCGCATCAGCGAACGGCTGTCGGCCGCGCTCCCGCCCGCGCGCATCGCGCGCGTGCTCGGCGTGAGCGCGGCGAGCCCCGTGCTCGTCATCAAGCGCGTCGCCTATACGTATCACGACGAAGCGGTCGAACTGCGCACGAGCTGGGTCGATACGCGCGACCATGAGTACTTGAGCGACCTCTGGAAAAGCCAGCCGCGCTGACCGGCCCGCCGCGGGACAAATGAAACACCGCGCGGCGCTATAGCTTGAGCATTTCGCGGCGGATCAACTCGAGCTTGTCGGCATCGCGCACGTTTTTGCGCAGCCAATCGAATTGCGCGCGCGCATCTTCTTTCAGGCCCGCGCGTCCCAGATTGGACGCCGCGGCGATCCGCGCGTTGACGGCCAACGGATCGGGCGCTTTCGCCTCCACGAGCAGTGCCGCTTCCATAAAATAGTCCGCCGCGTTTTGGAAATCGTTGAAGCTCTCCGCGATGCGCGCGAGCGCAAACAGGATGTCGCGCCGCTCGCGCGCCGCGGCGAGCGGCAACAGCGCGCGATACAGCTCGTCTGCGGTCTTGAAAAATCCCGTGTCCTGCAGCTCCTGCACGACCGCCACCGCGCGCTGCACGACCTCCGGCGGCAGCGTCTTTTTGCCGGCGAGCAGCGCGCGCAACGCGTCGCCACCGGGTTCCGCGATCCCCGCCCGCACCAGCACCGCAGCGAGCCGCACACGCCATTCGTCCGCGTCGAGCGTCGGCGGCGTCGCGAGTCCCTGCCAGTAGCGCGCCGCGGATAGCGGCTGATTGGCGTCGACGGCCATGCCGCCCAACAGATAGCGTGCCTGTGGATCGAGCTGGGCAACAGGAATACGTGCCGGGTCATCGAAAAGCCGGCTCGCGGCCAGGGCGAGCTTGGCGCCCTGCAGCGAATACGCGAGTTGCAGTTGCGCGGTCTGGCGGGTCGCGCGGACTTTGCTTTGCTGCGCGAGATAGGCGAACAACGCGCGCCCCGCGACCGGGCTCGAGGTGCTGCGCCGCGCGGCGTAATCTGCCCAGCCCGCATCGTCGCCGACCAGCAACCGGTTCTGGTTAGCGACGTCCTGCGCCGCCGCAGCATAGGATTTCCACAATTCCGCGGCCAGTGCCGTCACGCGCTCCTCCGGCTTGTCGCCGGCGAGCTGCAACAGGTTCTCGAGGGTTTCGACGACGAGCAGGCGGTCTTTTTGCACGGCAGCGGCATGCTGCAGCACCAGCCAGTACGCGACGGCATTGCTCTTGGCGAGCCCGGCGCGCGCCTGCGCGACGACGGCATCGGGCGCGAGCAGATTGGTCTTCAGCCGCAGCAGCAGTTTGAGCGGGCTCGCGTCGTCGAGCTGCGAAAACCAGTTGACCGCTTCCTTGTCCATGCCCGCCGCGAGCAACGCGTCAACGAAACGCGCCGCGGTGTCGCGATCGACGGGCTTGTAATCCTGCTGGTAGCGCAGCATCAATGCATAAGCATCCTGCGCCTGGTCTTCGGCCAGATAGGTCTCGATCACCAGCAGCCGTGCCTGGCGCATCTCTTCCGCGGTCAATTCATGGCGCCACAGCAAGCGCGCCAGAAACTGCCGCGCGGTCACGCTCTGGCCGTTTGCGAGCGCGGCGCGCGCGCCTTGCAGCACGCACGTCCGCACGACCTTGTCGGGCGCGCCCGGCGACAGGGCGGCTACCCGCCTGGTGAGTTCCTGGTGACGCGCCAGGCGCGCGAGCAAGGTGCAGCGCAGTTGCTCCCAGTCGGCCCAGCGCGGGCCGGCGGGCGCGGCCGGCTGGAGTTGCTCGACGCGCGCGAGCGCGAGCTGCGGCGCGCTCGCATCGGCGAAGCGCTGCGTGATCTCGAAAGCGTCGGGCACGCCCTGCGCGTGGGCGCCATACGACATCAGCATAACCAGCAGGGCGGCAGTGCGCATCGGTGTATTGTAGGTTGACTGGCGATAGCGGCGCGGGACAGGCAAAAAAAAAGGCGGCTCGCGCCACCTTTTTCATTCGCCGGGCTGCCTGCTTACGGCTTGGCCTCGACCGGCGGTTTTTCCGCTTCGACCGGCGGCAACACATCTTCGACGCGCACCTCGAGGCGTTCCTTGATGCGCGCAGCCTTGCCCGAGAGTTGGCGCAGGTAATAGAGCTTGGCGCGGCTCACGTCGCCCCTGCGCTTGACTTCGATCGACGCGATCAAAGGCGAATAAAGCTGGAAAGTCCGCTCGACGCCCTCGCCGGACGAAATCTTGCGCACGATGAACGCCGAATTCAGCCCGCGGCTCTTGCGCGCGATTACGACGCCTTCGTAGGCCTGCACGCGCTTGCGGTCGCCTTCGACTACGTTGACATTGACCACCACGGTGTCGCCGGACTTGAAGTCCGGAATCTTTTTACCGAGCCGGGCTATTTCTTCGCTTTCGAGTTTCTGTATAAGGTCCATCGTCATGCTCCACTTTGTTCCTGCTTGCTCATTTCCCGTTTAAATTCTTCGAGCAATCTGCGCTCGTCGTCCGTCAACACCCGCTGCTCCAACAAATCCGGCCGGCGCTGCCACGTCCTGCCCAACGCCTGCTTCAACCGCCAGCGGCTGATGTCGGCGTGATTGCCCGACAATAACACCGGCGGCACCTGCTGTCCCTCGAATGCCTCAGGCCGCGTGTAGTGCGGGCAGTCGAGCAATCCATTCACAAACGAATCCTGCATCGCCGACTGCGCGTCTCCCAGCACTCCGGGCAGCTGGCGCACGATGCAATCTATCAGCACCATCGCCGCCAGCTCGCCGCCCGACAGCACGTAATCTCCCAGCGAGATTTCGTCGTCGATCTTGCGCGTCACGCGTTCGTCGACGCCTTCGTACCTGCCGGCCAGTAAAACCACCCCCTGCTGCCCTGCCAATTCCATCACCACGCGGTGATTCAACAACTTTCCCTGCGGCGTGAGGTGAATCACGCGCGGCTCACGCACGCCGGCGCTTTTTTGCCGCTGTTTCGCCGCCGCTACCGCCCGCCCGACCGGCTCGGCCATCATCACCATGCCCGGGCCGCCGCCGTAAGGCCGGTCGTCGACCGTGCGGTACGCATTCTGCGCAAAATCGCGCGGATTCCACGCGACCAGCTGATAAATCCCTTTATCCCGCGCCCGCCCTATCACCCCGGCTTCGGCGACTGCGTCGAACATCGCCGGAAAAATCGTCACCACATCAAACTGAAGCATCAATAATCCCGGCCCCAGTCCACGGCAATCAAACCCGCCGCGATATCCACTTGCTTGATCGCATCGGCGATAAACGGTATCAGTACCTCCCGTGCGCCGCCTTGCTGCTCGCCATCTTCATTCGCCACCACCAGCACGTCGTTCGCGCCAGTCTGCACTATGCGCACAACGCGGCCCAATTCGTCCTGCTCCGCGTTCACTACCTTCAGGCCGATCAAATCGGCCCAGTAAAACTCGTCGCTCTCAGCGGCCGGCAGTTGCTCGCGCGGCACCCCGATTTCTGATCCCCTCAGCGCCGCCGCTGCTTCGCGGCTCTCGATACCGCAGAACTGCGCTACCAGCGTGCTGCCCTGAACCTTGGCGGCGGCTACCTTCATTTCGCGCCACTCGCCGTCGCGCCGTAACCACCACACCGGGTATTCGCACAAATTATCCGGCTGCGCGGTGAGCGTATAAACCTTGAACCAGCCCTTGACTCCGAACGGGGCGGTCACCTGCCCCATCACCACCATGCGGCTAGGCCGCGGGCTTCGCGCCGAACTGTTTTACGAGGCGCGCGGCGGTGTCGCTGATTTGCGCACCCTTGCTCTGCCAGTAGGTCAGGCGCTCGGCCTGATAACGGAAAGTTTCCTGGCCTGCCGGCGCTTTGGGATTGTAAAAACCGATGCGCTCGATGAAGCGGCCATCGCGCGCGCGCTTGGAATCCGCGACCACCAAGTTGAAAAACGGACGCTTTTTGGCGCCGCCTCGTGCCAATCTGATAACTACCATGGTAAATCCGACCCTGAAAATGCGGAAAGGGCGTGATTTTACGCTAGTTTTTGAGTTTTGCGCAAGGTAAGAACCGCGCGCCGCCGGATGCATTTGCAGCGAACATTATCGCCGCGCAGACAATCTAACTTATTGATCGCCAACGGGAAGCAAGCGTCCCGTCAGACCCCGGCACGACCCGCCGCTCAGCGCATACCGCCGGGAAGCATGCCTTTCATCGACCGCATCATCTTAGCCATGCCGCCCTTGGCCATCATTTTCATCATTTTCTGCGTCTGCTCGAACTGCGCGAGCAACCGGTTCACTTCCTGCACGCTGACGCCCGCGCCTGTCGCGATGCGGCGTTTGCGCGAAGCCTTCAGCAGTTCGGGTTTGGCGCGCTCCTGCGGCGTCATCGAGTTGATGATGCCTTCGATGCGGCGGACCTGGCGATCGTCCATTTGCGCCTTGCCCGCGGCTTGCGCAAGCTGGCCGGGCAACTTATCGAGCATCGCGCTCACGCCACCCATTTTTTTCATCTGACCGATCTGCTGCTTGAAGTCTTCGAGGTCGAAGCCTTTGCCAGACTTGATTTTCTGCGCGAACCGCTCGGCCTCGCCGCGGTCGACCGTGCGTTGCGCGTCTTCGATCAGCGACAGCACGTCGCCCATGCCCAGAATGCGCGAGGCCATGCGGTCGGGATGAAATACTTCAAAGCCGGTCAGTTTTTCGCCAATGCCCGCGAACTTGATCGGCTTGCCGGTGACCTGGCGCACCGACAATGCGGCGCCGCCGCGCGCATCACCGTCGAGCTTGGTGAGCACGATACCGGTCAGCGGCAGCGCATCGGCGAAAGCCTTCGCGACGTTAACCGCGTCCTGGCCCTGCATCGAGTCGACGACGAACAAGGTTTCGATCGGCTTCAACGCCGCATGCAGTTCGCGGATTTCACGCATCATCGCGTCGTCTATCGCAAGACGTCCCGCGGTGTCGACGATCAACACGTCGTGATAATGCTTGCGCGCGTAATCAAGTGCGGCCAGCGCGATGTCGGCCGGCTTGTCGCTGCCGGCGGAAGGAAAGAAATCGACTTCGATTTGGGCAGCAAGCGTTTTCAGCTGTTCGATGGCCGCCGGGCGGTAAACGTCGCAGCTTGCCAGCAGCACTTTCTTTTTCGACTGCTCGCGCAGCATTTTGGCAAGCTTGCCGCTGGTGGTCGTTTTGCCCGAGCCCTGCAGGCCCGCCATCAGGATCACCGCGGGCGGCGTGGTGGCGAGATCGAGCACGGCGTCGGTCTCACCCATCAAGGCGACGAGTTCGCGATGCACCACTCCGACCAGCGCCTGGCCCGGCGTCAGGCTGCCCATCACTTCCTGGCCGAGCGCGCGCTCGCGCACGTGCGCGACGAAATCCTTGACGACCGTCAGCGCGACGTCGGCCTCGAGCAGCGCCATGCGCACTTCGCGCAGCGCGTCCTGGATGTTGGTTTCGGTCAGCCGCGCTTCGCCGCGCAGCGTTTTCATCACCTGCGACAGCCGGCCGGTTAGGCTTTCAAACATGCGGGTTCACCTTTGACGCACGGGCTAAAGGCCGCGATTGAGTGGTGTAAACTTGGCGGCGGTGCCCATGCTGAACTCGATATTCTATCCGATCACTTCGCTCATGTACGCGGCGCTCGCCGCGTATTTCTGGCGCACGCATTGGCTGCCCGCGACCGTGCCGCCGGGTCCGGCCATCGACACGCGCGCGGTCGAGCATCTGGCGGTGCTGGTGCCGATGGCCTTGCACGCGGCGCTGCTTTATCAATCGGTCTTCGGCGACGCCGGCATGCATCTTGGAATCGGCAACGCGATTTCAACGATCGTGTGGCTCACCGTCGCGATTTACTGGCTGGGCAATCTTGTTTACAAGGTTGAAGGCCTGCAGGCGCTGGTCATGCCGGTGGCCGCGGTGTGCGTACTGCTGCCGGTCGTGTTTCCGCCGGGCCGCGCCCTGCCCAATACCGAACTCACGGCGTTCAAAGCGCATCTCGTTATTTCGCTCCTTGCATACAGTTTCTTCACCATCGCATCGCTGCACGTGCTGCTGATGGCGCTGCTCGAGCGGCGCTTGCACGGGGGCGACCTGCCGTTCGGGCTGCACAAACTGCCGCCGCTGTTGACGATGGAGACGCTGCTGTTTCGCATCATCGCGGCGGGTTTCGTTTTGCTGACGCTGACGCTGGTGAGCGGCATCGTGTTTTCCGAGGAGTTATTCGGCAAGGCGATGCGTTTCAATCACAAAACCGTGTTCGGCATCCTGTCGTGGCTCATTTTCGCCGCGCTGCTCGGCGGCCGCCGGCGTTACGGATGGCGCGGGCGTATCGCGGTGCGCTGGACGCTGGCGGGATTTCTGATGCTGGTGCTCGCCTACGTCGGCAGCAAGTTCGTACTCGAAGTCGTGTTGGGCAGAGCATGAAAGCAGGATTGAGGATTGAAGATCGCGGATTGCAGAGTCGCTCGAACTCGTTTGGCGCCATCCTCAATCCTCAATCCTCAATCCTGCACTGATGGACGCCATTCCCTTATCCGCCCAGCTCGTGGCGCTGGGCGTCCTACTGCTGATTTCAGCCGTGTTCTCGATCGCGGAAACCAGCATGATGGCGTTGAACCGCTATCGCTTGAAAGCGCTGGTGCGCAGCGGCAGCCGCGGCGCAATTCTCACCACTGAACTGCTCGCGCGCACCGACCGGCTGCTCGGCGTCATCCTGCTCGGCAACAACCTGGTCAATGCCGCCGCCGCGGTCCTGGTGAGCGTCATCACCGTCCATCTGTTCGGGCAAAACGAAATCGCGCTCGCGCTCGGCACGTTGCTCGTCACGTTTCTGATCCTCGTGTTCTCGGAAATCACCCCGAAAGTGGTCGGCGCCGCCTACGCAGAGCAGATCGCGCTGCCTTTGGCGTTCCTGCTCAAGCCGTTGCTGAAGGCGCTCTACCCGGTGGTGTGGTTCGTCAACCTGTTCGTGCAGTCGCTGCTGTGGCTGTTTCGCCTCAGGCCAGCGGGCGCCGGGGATACCAAAATGACGCCCGACGAATTGCGCACGCTGGTGCTCGAGGCCGGCAATTACATTCCGAAAAAACATCAAAGCATATTGCTCAATCTCTTCGACCTGGAAAGCATCACGGTCGATGACGTGATGACGCCGCGCAACCAGATCGAAGCGATCGACATCGATGCGCCGCCTGAAATTCTGCGCCAGCAGATCGCGACGGCGTATCACCGCCGGATCCCGGTGTATCAGGGCCAGCCGGACAACATCATCGGCGTCATCCAGTTGCGCAAGGTGCTCGCGATCAGTGCGGACGACGAGATCGGCGCCGCGCACTTGCGCGACATCATGCGCGAGCCGTACTTCATTCCGTCGGGCACGCCGCTCTTCACGCAGTTGCAGCAGTTTCAGGAACACCAGGACCGCCTGGGATTCGTCGTCGACGAATATGGCGAACTGATGGGCCTGTTGACGCTCGAAGACATCGTCGAGGAACTGATCGGGGAGTTTGCGACCCACTCGCCGCTGCAGCCCGCGCATTTTCATCGCCAGCCGGACGGCTCATACGTCGTTGAGGGCGGCAGTGTCTTGCGCGAACTGAACCGCAAGCTCGGCTATCATTTTCCGCTCGACGGACCGAAGACGCTCAACGGACTCATACTGGAGCACTTCCGCGACATCCCGGAACCGGGCACCAGCGCGACGATCGTCGGCCATCGCCTGGACATCATGCAGACCCAGGACCGCCACGTGAAAGCGGTCCGGCTGGCGCCGGCCAGTGCGTCCGCGCCCCCGGCCCGCGGTGCCGGCATGGGGTAAAGTGCCTTTACAAAGCATACGCACACGGGCATTATTGTGGAAGGTTGAGTTTGGAATCTAACCGATTGGTTAGATTGAAATATATAGGGAGAGAAGTAATGGCAACCACAGCCGCGACTGCCGCCAGGAAGGACGTCAAGGAATTTACTTTTTCCTGGACCGGCACCGATAAGGCTGGCAAGACGATGCGCGGCGAGATGAAAGCCGGCGGCGAAGCGGTGGTCAACGCGATGCTGCGCCGGCAGGGCATCAAGGTTTTGAAGGTCAAGAAGCAATCGGTGCGCCGGGGCGGCAGCATCTCCGATAAAGACATCACCTTGTTCACCCGCCAGCTTGCGACCATGCTGAAGTCCGGCGTGCCGCTGTTGCAGGCATTCGATATCGTCGGCAAGGGCCACAGCAACGCCGCGGTGCAAAAACTGCTGATGGACGTCAAGACCGAAGTCGAAACGGGATCGAACCTTAAGTCCGCGTTCGAAAAACATCCACTGTATTTCGATGCGCTGTTCTGCAACCTCGTCGGCGCGGGCGAGCAGGCCGGTATTCTCGACAGCCTCCTCGACCGCCTCGCGACGTACAAGGAGAAAGTCCAGGCGATCAAGGGCAAGATCAAAGCCGCGCTGTTTTATCCGGTCGCGATTATCGTTGTCGCATTCGTTATCACCGCCGTGATCATGATTTTCGTGATTCCCGCGTTCAAGCAGGTGTTCGCGAGTTTCGGCGCCGACCTGCCCGGCCCGACGCTTGTCGTCATGGCCATTTCGGAATTCTTCGTGAAATTCTGGTACCTGATATTCGGCGTCGTCATCGGCGGCGTGTGGGGATTCATGTATGCGTGGAAGCGTTCCAAGTCCGTGCAGATCTTCATGGATAAAATCGCGTTGCGCGCACCCGTCTTCGGCGACATGGTGCGCAAAGCCACCGTCGCGCGCTGGACCCGCACGCTGGCGACGATGTTCGCGGCCGGCGTGCCGCTGGTCGAAGCGCTGGACTCGGTGGCAGGCGCCGCCGGCAATCATGAATATTACCTGGCAACCAAAAAGATCCAGGCCGAGGTGTCCACCGGCTCGAGCCTGACGGTATCGATGCAGAACGTCGAAATGTTTCCCAATATGGTGTTGCAAATGGTCGCCATCGGCGAGGAAGCCGGCTCGCTCGACGGCATGCTGTCGAAAGTCGCCGACTTTTTCGAAGCCGAGGTTGACGATGCGGTCGACGCGCTGTCGAGCCTGATGGAACCGCTGATCATGGTCGTGCTGGGCACGCTGATCGGCGGCATGGTGATCGCCATGTATCTGCCGATTTTCAAGCTCGGCCAGGCTGTCTGAAGAGCAGGATTGAGGATTGAGTCAACAGGACTGAGGAAGACTCAATCCTCGGCCCCTCGCTGCGCTCTCCCCTCTCCCCAATTCTGAGATGTCCCTGCTCAACGCGCTCCAGGCACACCCTGCGTTCTTCGTGACCACGGTGAGCGCAATGTCGCTCGCGATCGGCAGCTTTCTCAATGTCGTCATTCACCGGCTGCCCAAAATGCTCGAGCGTCAATGGCGCGACGAGCTGGCCGAGCTCAACGGCCAGGAAGTCGCCGTGCTGCCCCGCTATAATCTCGGCGTGCCGCGCTCGGCATGTCCGGCGTGCGGCCACGCAATCAGCGCGCTCGAGAACATCCCCGTCGTAAGCTATCTCGCGCTGCGCGGCAAATGTGCGGGGTGCCGCGCGCGAATTTCGCCGCGCTATCCGCTCGTGGAAGTGCTCACCGGTGTGCTGTCGGGGTTCATTGCTTGGCGCTACGGTTATACGTGGCAGACGCTCGCCGCGCTCGTCTTCGTGTGGGCAATGATCGCCCTGGCTTTCATCGATCTCGACACTTTCTTCCTTCCTGACGATATAACCCTGCCGCTCGTATGGGCCGGGCTGCTCGCGAATATGGCCGGCGTCTTCGTCGACCTGCAGTCCGCGGTAATCGGCGCCATCGCCGGTTATCTGGCGTTGTGGCTGGTGTTCTGGGGCTACAAGCTCGCGACCGGTAAGGACGGCATGGGCTATGGCGATTTCAAACTGCTCGCCGCAATCGGCGCCTGGCTCGGCTGGAAGATGCTGCCGGTCGTGATCCTGCTGTCGTCGCTGGTCGGCGCGATAGTGGGCATTTCACTCATCGTCTTCGCGCGCCACGGCCGCAATGTGCCGATACCCTTTGGCCCCTACCTTGTGCTGGGCGGGCTGATCGCGCTCTTCTGGGGCGATCGACTGCTTGAGTACTACCTGCAAAGTCTGTGATGCGATGGCGCTCGTGATTGCGCTCACCGGGGGCATCGGCAGCGGCAAGAGCAGCGTCGCAAAAGTCCTCGGCGAGCTGGGCGCCGCGGTGATCGATACCGACGACATCGCGCATGCGCTGACGGCGGCGGGCCAAACCGGAGCGCGCATGGTCGGCCAGGAATTCGGCCCCGGCTACCTCGATGCCGATGGCGCGCTCGATCGAAAACGCATGCGGGAACTGGTATTTGCGGACGCCGCAGCCAAGCAAAAACTGGAGTCCCTGCTGCATCCGCTGATCCGCGCCGAAGTCCAAACGCGGATCGGGAACGCCGCCAAAAACATTTCTGCGCGCTCGCCGTACATCGTGATCGTGGTGCCGCTGCTGATCGAAACCGGCGCTTATCGCGAACTTGCGCGCCGCGTGCTGGTGGTCGACAGCGACGAAGCGCAGCAAATTGCGCGGGTTGGACAGCGCAGCGGGCTAGCACCCGCCGACGTCAAAGCCATCATGGCAAACCAGGTCAGCCGCGCGGAGCGGCTGCGCCACGCCGACGACATCGTGCGCAACGAGGGAGACCTGCAGGCATTGCGCGCAGCGGTCGAAGCACTGCACCAAAAATACGTCGATCTCGCGGGAACGCAATGATTTTCAGTCGAATTACCGCGAAAAACCGCATTAAAGTCTTTATTTTTTTCAGATTATGTAGAACAATTGGCCGCAGACCAATAACGATAGCGCCTCCTCCCGCGTCGTGATCAGCTACGAATACCCACTCAGCGAACGGATCCGCACTTTATTGCGGCTCGAGGACCTGTACGAACGCGCGTTGTATTTCATCGCCAAGGCCGATTCGCAGGAGCACCACGTCGCGCTGCTGTGCATGTTCGAAATTCTCGAAGTCGCGGGCCGCGCCGATCTGAAGTCCGACCTGCTCCAGGAACTCGAGCGGCAGAAGCAATCGCTCGAATCGCTGCGCGACAATCCGGACATCTCGCAGGAAGCGCTCGACAACATACTGTGGGAGATCGACCGTACGTCGTCGCGCCTTTTCCAGATGTCGGGCAAAGTCGGCCAGGAGTTGCGCGAGAACGACTGGCTGATGAGCATCAAGCAGCGCACCAACATTCCCGGCGGCGTGTGCGAATTCGATTTGCCGTCCTATCATTACTGGCTGCACTTGAGCGCCGAGCAGCACCGTCACGACCTCGAAGGATGGTTAGCGCCCTTTCTGCCCATCCGCGATGGGATTTCGATCGTGCTGCGACTCTTGCGCGAAAGCGGAAAAGGCTCGACCCAGACCGCGGTGCAGGGCGTTTACCAGCAGATGATGGCAGGACGCATCGCGCAGATGCTGCGGATCCGCCTGAAGCTTGATTACCAATGCGTGCCCGAAATCAGCGCCAACAAATACGCGCTCAATATCCGTTTCACCACCCAGGAAGCAGCCCAGCGCCCCAAGGTCTTCGAATCGGACGTCGATTTCGAGCTGACGTTCTGTAATCTCTGAGCCCGCCGTTTGCATGGGTGCGCGCGTCGTCAATTGTCCGCAGTGCGGCAAGCCGGTCGAGTGGAGTTCCACCAACCGTCAGCGTCCGTTCTGCTCGGAGCGCTGCCGCGTGATCGATCTGGGCGCGTGGGCGACCGAAAGCTATCGCATCCCGGTGCAGGACAATAAGGACGACATCGAATCGGAACCGGGGCCGGGCGACCCGCCACAGTAGCGGCGGCTTTACAAATGCTTAACGATACTGCGCGGCCGACCACGCGTCGCGCAAGAGCCCCACGCCATGCGCGCCGCAACGCCACGCGTGCTCAAGTTCATTCGCCCTGAGGCCGCCCAACGCGTACACGGGCAACGGATAGCTACGGATGAGCTGTGAAAATTCCGCCCAGCCCAGAGGCGACGAGTGCGGATGCGTCGGCGTCACCGCCACGGGCCCGAGCACGACAAAATCCATTTGCAGTTCGCGCGCGCGCGCGAGTTCGCCGGCGTCATGACAGGACGCGCCGCACCAATCGACGGCGGGGCGCGCGGTCGCCGCCATCAGGCGTGCCGAAGTCAAATGAACGCCATCGGCGCCCGCGTGCTGCGCAATTTCGCCGGCCGCGTTGACCACGACTTTGGCGCCATGCGCGTGGGCGAGCGTAACCACCTCGGCGGCGAAACGGCGCAATTCTGCCTCGGGCATTTCCGTTTCGCGCACCTGGATGAGGCGCAATCCCTGCCGCAAAGATGCGGCAAGCTTTGCCATAAACGCTTCGCGGCCGATGCGACCCGCGCACGAGATCCCGTAAACGCCGGGCAACTCGAGAGCGCGCAATATCGGACCGTTGGCAGGCAACAGCGGCGCCACGTTTATGTTGCTGATCGCCTGCCACGTGAACTGCTGCGACTCTCTGCCGTGCAATTCCCCCGTCCAGCCGTGAACGCGGAAAAATCGCAGCCGCACGTCCGCGTGCGCATAGTCGAACTCGCGCGTGAGCCACGGATACGCGACGGTCACTACGATGCCGAGCTCCTCGTTCAGTTCGCGCGCGAGCGCGGTTGCGGCGTCCTCGCCGGGTTCGACCTTGCCGCCCGGGAATTCCCAGTAACCCGCATAGGCCCTGCCCGGCGGGCGCTGCGCGAGCAGGAACTCGCCCTGCGCATTGAAGATTACGGCGGCGGCGACTTCGATACGCGGCCGTGCCGCGGCCGGAGCGCCGGTTGCGGGCATCCGCGCTGACTAGGACTTGGCGCGCGCGATGCGCGCGCGGCCCGCCCAATCGCGTGCGAACTGCCAGGCGACGCGGCCGCTGCGTGAACCTCGCTGCAGTGCCCACTGTAGCGCCGCGTGACGCACCGGTTCCGAGCTCGCGTCCGCGACCTTGAAATGCGCCAACCAGCGCGCGACGATCTCAAGGTATTCGTCCTGGTCGAACGGATAGAACGAGACCCATACGCCGAACCGCTCGGACAACGAAATTTTTTCCTCGACCGTCTCGCCGGGATGAATTTCGTCGTCGACGCGCTTGGCTTCGAGATTCTCCGACATGAATTCGGGCATCAGGTGGCGGCGGTTCGAGGTCGCGTAAATCAGGCAGTTCTCGGACGCCGCCGCGACCGAGCCGTCGAGCACCACTTTTAACGCCTTATAGCCGGGCTCGTCCGCTTCGAACGACAGGTCGTCGCAGTACAGCACGAAACGCTCGGGCCGCTCGGCGATCAGCTCGACGATCTCGGGCAGATCGATCAGATCCTGCTTTTCGACTTCGATCACGCGCAGACCGCGCGCCGCGTATTTATTGAGCAGGGCCTTGATCAACGACGATTTACCGGTGCCGCGCGCGCCGGTCAGCAGCACGTTGTTGGCAGGGTAGCCGTCGACGAATTGCCGCGTGTTTTGCTCGACCCGCTTTTTCTGGGCGTCGATCCCGCACAAATCACCGAGGCTGATGCGGTGGACGTGACGCACCGCTTCGAGCGCGCCAACGCCGCCGCGCTTGCGCCAGCGGAACGCAATTGATTTCCAGGCGGTTGCCGGCGGCGCGGCGGGCAGCAACTTTTCAACGCGCGACAACAACGCTTCGACGCGCTTGAGCACGACCTCCCACTCGCTCATGAACGGTAGTCCGCGTTGATGCTCACGTAATCGTGCGACAGGTCGCAGGTCCACAGCGTTGCGGCTGCAGCGCCGCGATTGAGCACGACGCCAACCGTGATTTCGCTCTGCTTCATTACGCGCTGGCCGTCGGCCTCCTGATAGGCGGGATTGCGTCCGCCGCTGCGCGCGACCAGCACGTCGTCGAGGTAGAGATCGATTTTCTCGACGTCGAGATCTTCTACGCCCGCATAACCGATCGCGGCAAGTATGCGGCCGAGGTTGGGGTCGGACGCAAAAAATGCGGTTTTGACGAGCGGCGAATGCGCAATGGCGAAACCGATTCGGCGGCATTCTTCCTCGCTGCGCCCGCCTTCAATCCTGACCGTGATGAATTTGGTCGCGCCTTCTCCATCGCGCACGATCGCCTGCGCGAGGTGTGCTGCAACCGCGGTCACCGCGTCGCGAAACGCGGCGAATTCAGGGCTTTGCGCATCAGTGATCTCCTGCATGTTCGCCTTGCCGCTGGCGATCAACATGAACGAATCGTTGGTCGACGTGTCGCCATCGACGCTGATGCAGTTGAACGTGCGCTGCGCTGCGAATTCGACGGCGGCCTTGACGAGCGGCAGGCTCACGCGCGCGTCGGTCGCGATGAAGCCGAGCATCGTCGCCATGTTCGGATGAATCATGCCGGCGCCCTTCGCGATGCCGGTCAGCGTGACCGTGGCATCGCCGATGCGGGTTTGCTGCGACACCGCTTTGGGCAGCGTGTCGGTCGTCATGATCGCGTGCGCCGCGTCGAACCAGTTCGCCTCGCGCAGATTCGCGATACACGCCGGCAGTCCGGCCGCGATGCGCTCGACGGGTAACGGCTCCATGATGACGCCGGTGGAAAAAGGCAGGATCTGGGCGGCGTCGCAACCGAGTAATTGCGCAAGGTCGGCGCAAGTGCGGCGCGCATGAGCGAGGCCGTCCTTGCCAGTGCCCGCGTTCGCATTGCCGGTATTGATGACCAGCGCGCGAACCGGCGCGCGCCGCGCCAGATGCTCGCGCGTCACCACGACCGGGGCCGCGCAAAAACGATTTTGCGTGAAAACGCCGGCGACTGTCGCGGCGTCGTCGAGTTTTATTACCAGCAGGTCTTTACGGCCCGCTTTGCGGATGTTGGCTTCGGCGACGCCGAGCGCGACCCCGGCGACGGACAGTAGCTCGGCAGGGGCGGGGGTGGCAAGATTGACTGGCATGGCGGCTTATTTCTGGTGGGACGCTCGCGATTATATCTTGCAGCGCCCGCCGGCAGCGCGCGGGCGCCGGCCTTTTGACGCAGCGGCGCGGGTCCGGCGTCGCCGGTTACAACGCAGCGGCGCGGGTCCGGCGACGCCGGCTACGTGAGCCTGCCGTGGCAATGCTTGTATTTCTTGCCTGAGCCGCACGGGCATGGATCGTTGCGTCCGACTTTCTGACCCGGGCGCACGAAAGTCTGCGCGTCCGATGCCGGCTCGTCGGCATTGGCCTGCTCGAGCGCCTGCCCGTAGTCGGCGTGATGATATTGCACGTTTTTCGGCGCTTCCGGCTCTTCGACTTTCTGCAGCTCGGCTTCGCTGCGGATCTGCACGGTCAAGAGAATCTTGGTGACTTCGGTGTTTATCATGTCGAGCATCAGGGAAAAGAGCTCGAACGCCTCTTTCTTGTATTCCTGGGTCGGCGTTTTTTGCGCGTAGCTGCGCAAATGGATGCCCTGGCGCAGATGATCGAGCGCCGCGAGATGCTCGCGCCAATGGGAGTCGACGCTCTGCAGCATGATGGCGCGCTCGAACTGGCGCATGGCCTGCGGATCGACCTGCGCTGCCTTGGCCTCATATTTCTGGTTCGCGAGGTCGATCACGCGCGTGCGCAACTGGTCCTCGTCGAGATCGGTTTCATCGGCCAGCCATTGCTGGATCGGCAGGTCGAGCTGCAGTTCGGCGGCGAGCGTTTTTTCGAGAGCCGGAATGTCCCACTGCTCTTCGAGGCTTTCCGGCGGTAGGTGCTGATTGAAAAACCCGGTGATAACTTCGGCGCGAATCGCCGTGATGCGCTCCGAAATATCGGTCGATTCGAGCAACTGGTTGCGCGATTCGTAAATCGCTTTGCGCTGATCGTTGGCGACGTCGTCGTACTCGAGCAGGTGCTTGCGCATGTCGAAGTTGCGCGCTTCGACTTTGCGCTGGGCATTTTCGATCGCGCGCGTGACCCACGGATGCTCGATCGCCTCGCCGTCCGGCATCTTCAGGCGCTGCATGATCGCGGCGACGCGGTCGGACGCAAAGATTCTGAGCAGCGGGTCTTCTAGCGACAGGTAGAAACGGCTCGAGCCCGGGTCACCCTGGCGTCCCGAACGGCCGCGCAACTGGTTGTCGACGCGCCGCGACTCGTGGCGTTCCGTGGCGATGATATGCAGCCCGCCCGCGGTGACGACCTGATTGTGCAGTTTCTGCCACTCGTGACGCAGTTCGTCGACGCGGCGCTGTTTGGCCGCGGCGTCGAGGCTTTCATCGGCCTCGGTTTTCGCAATCTCCGGCTCCGGGTTGCCGCCCAGCACGATATCGGTGCCGCGGCCGGCCATGTTGGTGGCAATCGTGATGGTCTTGGGCCGGCCGGCCTGCACCACGATCTCCGCTTCGCGCGCGTGCTGCTTGGCGTTGAGCACGTTGTGCGGCAAATCTTCCTTGTCCAGCAATTTCGAGAGCAACTCGGAGTTCTCGATCGAAGTCGTGCCGACGAGCACCGGCTGGCCGCGCTCGTAGCACTCCTTGATGTCCTTGATCACCGCCGCGTGCTTCTCGCGAAACGTCTGGTAGACCTGATCCATGCGGTCGTCGCGCACCATCGGCTTGTGCGTCGGGATCACCACGGTTTCCAGACTGTAGATATGCTGGAATTCGTATGCTTCGGTGTCGGCGGTGCCGGTCATGCCCGCAAGCTTGGAATACATACGGAAATAATTCTGGAAAGTGATCGAAGCGAGCGTCTGGTTCTCGCGCTGGATCGCCACCCCTTCCTTCGCTTCGACCGCCTGGTGCAGACCGTCCGACCAGCGCCGCCCGGGCATCAGCCGGCCGGTGAATTCGTCGACGATGATGATCTCGCCGTCCTGCACGACGTATTGCTGGTCGCGGTGAAACAGCGAGTGCGCGCGCAAGGCCGCATACAAGTGATGGATCAGGTTGATATTGCTCGGGTCGTAGAGACTGCCGCCATGCGGCAGCATGCCCGCTTCAGCGAGCAGCGCTTCGCTGCGCTCATGGCCGGCCTCGGACAGCAGAACCTGGTGCTGCTTTTCATCGACGGTGTAATCGCCGGGGCTGTTCTCGTCGGCCTGGCGTTTGAGCTTGGGCGCGATTTCGTTCATGCGGTAATACAACTCGGTGGTATCTTCCGCCTGGCCCGAAATGATCAGCGGCGTGCGCGCCTCGTCGATCAGGATCGAATCGACTTCGTCGACGATGGCGTAATTCAGTTTGCGCTGAAAGCGCTCGCCCGGCGTTGCGGCCATGTTGTCGCGCAGGTAGTCGAAGCCGAATTCATTGTTGGTGCCGTAGGTTATATCCGCGCCGTAGGCGCCTTGCTTGTCCGCGTGGTCCATTTGCGACAGGATCACGCCGACCGTCAGGCCGAGAAACCCGTACAGGCGACCCATCCATTCGGAGTCGCGCTTGGCTAGGTAATCGTTGACGGTCACGACGTGCACGCCTTTGCCCGACAGCGCGTTCAGATAGGCGGGCAAAGTGGCGACGAGCGTCTTGCCCTCGCCGGTGCGCATTTCGCCGATCTTGCCGTAGTGCAGAACGATGCCGCCGATCATCTGCACGTCGAAGTGGCGCATGTTGAGCACGCGCTTGCCCGCCTCGCGCACGACCGCGAACGCCTCAGGCAGCAACTTGTCGAGCGCCTCGCCGGCCGCATGGCGCTGCTTGAATTCAGCGGTCTTGCCGCGCAACGCGTCGTCGCTGAGCGCCGCGATCGTGGACTCGAGCGCATTCACTGCACGCACCGATTGCGAGTACTGACGCAACAGGCGTTCGTTGCGGCTACCGAAAATTTTCTTGAGCAAACCTGAAATCATGAAGACGCTATACCTAAGGGTTTTGGAACCAGCGGGCCGGGGGCGCGCTCGGTATCCTCCAATGTCGGGGCTGTGTTGACTAAATAAATCCCTTCAACTGACCCTCCCCGAAATAAAAAAGGGCGGGGAAACACCCCACCCCTATTACTTTGATCCCGGCTTGCGTTAACTGGGCAAGCGTAGAAAACGCATTGGATTAAGCGGCGCCCCGTGCTGACGGACTTCGAAGTGCAGGTGCGGCCCCGTTGCGCGTCCGGTACTGCCCACCTGCCCGATGGTTCCTCCACTGAGCACCACGTCACCGAGTTTGACCAGACGTTTCGACAAATGCGCGTAACGCGTGATCAAACCGTTGCCGTGATCAATCTCGATCATATTACCATATTGAGCGTGAAAATCGGCGTATGCGATCACGCCGCCGGCCGCCGCATGCGCCTGCGTTCCGGTCTCCGCCATGAAGTCCATGCCTTCATGAAAAGCGCGCACGCCGTTGAACGGATCGATGCGCCAGCCGAAATTCGACGAGTACCATCCGCCTTCCACCGGCAGTATGGAGGGCAGCAGTTTTTTCTTCGCGCTGTCGACGATCATCAGCGAATCGAGGACGCCGAGCTTCTCGGTGCGGTCGTCCATTTGCCGGGTGAGCAGATCGACCTGGCGGTTGATGTCGCCGAGCGACAAATCGTAGGTGGGTAAAGCCGATACCGCGCCGCCGCGTCCCGGCGGCTGATCGAACATGAAATCCTGCGGCTTGAATCCCGCGGTCTTGGCGAGCCGCTCGCCAAGCGTGTCCAGGCGCAGCAGCTGCGCCTGCATCTGGCCCAGTTTGGAAGCGAGCGCATTCAGGTTTTCGCGCAGATAGCTTTGGGTTTTTTCGTTTTGTTCGTGCTGGGCGTTCAGGATCAAGGTATTGATCATCGGGCTGTTCAGGCTTGGCGCGTAACGCAGAATCAGATATTGCAGTGAGAAAGCCAGAATCAGGAGGCCGGCCATCAGGACCATGGCGCCGCCGACGAGGTGGGGGAGGGAGAGCGTAATCGTGCGCGCTCGCGCCAGTTTGCCGGAAACTAGAATTATGTTCATCGTTGCCCCACAATCTCAGCCATGCCCGCGCGCCGCATCAATTTCTATCTCAACACGTCGGACCGCTTGCGTTCGTTGACCCATGAAGTCCGGCGCAATGCCGAACTGCATCAGGTACTCGTGAATGTCGCGCCACCGGAATTGACAAAAGCCTGCTGCGTCAAGCAGTTACGCGATGGAACCCTCACCCTCTTGGCTGAAAATGCCGCGATTGCCGCCAAACTCAAGCAGCTCACAGCTAGATTGTTAGTTGCTTACCAGAAACAGCGAAGCGAGGTTACTTCAATCCGAATTGAAGTGCAAGTCAGGGAGGCCGCATCCGACGCTGCGCCGGCGCGCCAAGTTAAGCGCTTAAGCATTGAAACAATTGAAAATTTAGAGAAGCTAGCGGGCGATCTCGAGGACTCGCCTTTGAAGCAAGCGCTAACTACGATGGCCGCCCGTCAGCGGCGTACTGTCTAAACCGCGCTGCGTTCAGATCACGAGGATCAACCGCTCAAACAGCACGCCCGTCAATACGATAATAGCCATCACCATGCCGTATTTGAGTACCTGCCACGCGAACGTCACATAGCGGCGGTTCTTGGTAATCAGGTAGGCAAGCAGCGCGGCGCCTATAGTCGCGACGACGAAAAACCCGACGATACGCAGCACGAACATGGCGCGAGGCGACGCTGATCTAACGCTTAGGCCAGCGCAGGCTGGCCGGATGCGACGAACGCGGGGACGTCTTCTGGCCGGTCGAAGCTTGCATACTCCCAAGCATCCTTGGTTTCCAGCAGCCGCCGGAGCAGCAAGTTGTTCAGCGCATGGCCCGATTTGTGCGCTATGAACGCGCCGATTACCGGGTGGCCGAGCAGGTAGAGGTCCCCGATTGCATCGAGCACTTTGTGCTTGACGAATTCGTCGTCATAGCGCAATCCGTCGTTGTTAAGTACACGGTATTCGTCGAGCACGATCGCATTGTCGAGCGAGCCGCCAAGCGCCAGGCCCTGGCCGCGCATCCATTCGACTTCATGCATGAACCCGAAGGTGCGGGCGCGGCTGACTTCCCTGATGTAGGAGGTAGACGCAAAATCCACGCACACCGATTTGGCAGAATTGTCGAATACCGGGTGATCGAAGTCGATGCTGAAATCGATTTTGAAGCCGTTGTGCGGCTCGAAACGCGCGGACTTGTCGCCGTCCGTGACCACGACCGTTTTCAGGATACGGATGAAGCGCTTTGCCGCGGACTGTTCTTCGACGCCCGCCGATTGCAGCAAAAACACGAACGGGCCCGCGCTGCCGTCCATAATCGGCACCTCGGGCGCCGACACGTCGACGTACACGTTGTCGATGCCGAGCCCCGCGAGCGCCGACATCAAATGCTCGACGGTCGAGACCCGCACGCCGTCGCGTTCCAGGCATGAGGACAACCGCGTATCGCCGACAAAATAAGGATCCGCTTTGATGTCGACCGGCTGCGCCAGATCGACCCGCCGGAACACCACGCCCGTATTCGGCGCGGCCGGGCGCAGCGTCAGGTAAACCTTTTCACCCGTATGCAATCCGACGCCGGTCGCGCGGATGATATTTTTGAGCGTGCGCTGCTTAATCACAGATTAACTCTTTGATTTAACTGTCTAGTTGAAAGTCGATTTTATCACGATTAGCGGCAAGGCCGGCAAGAACCACGAAGTCCGCCGGCACGCGCCGCCAAGCTGTTCCCGAGTGCCTACCCGTCAATTAACGAAGGTAACCTCCATCCGTACACCACGCTTCAGGCCGCCGACCAACGGCTCGGTTGCCTCCCCCGCTTTCCTCATCCGCAATCTTCAGTCCGCCTGTTTGCGCAGGAATGCCGGAATATCGAGCATTTCGACGCCTGACTGGCGCATGGCTTCAACGGTCTGGTTGCGATTGCGCCGCATGACGGCCGGCTGATCGAGTTCTTCGTAATTGAT
>JBKJMN010000309.1:0-16083 GCA_046596405.1 Burkholderiales bacterium | reverse complement strand
TGCCAGCCCGAAGGGTTGCAGCCAGAATCGGCGATGGCCGCGTTGCTCGTCTTGGCAATAGAACGACTATTGCCTTCACCGGGCGCCTTGCCCTCACCAATTCTGGCTGCAACGCACGCGTGTTTCATTAGGTTAGGCACTCTAAAATAGTCGTCGATGATCGCGTCGAGCGTCCACGGAAAATCGCGTGGCATCGGCGTGGACCGCCCGAAGCCGCGCATGTCGGGGCGCACCACGCGATAGCGTCGCGCGAGCTGCGGTGTCCATGCGTACCACGCTTCGCCGCTTTCGCAGTTGCCGTGCAGCAGCAGGATGGTTTCGGGTAGGGTCCACGGGTCGGTGAAATTGTCGACCTCGTAATACAGCTCGAGACCGGGCGTATTGAGGGTAGGCATAGTTAGTCGTCACTGTCGTGCTTATTCGCCTTTGATGCCGGCCGCCTTGATCACCTTGCCCCATTTTTCGATTTCGAGCTTGATGAGCGCGCGGAATTCATCGGGCGTATTGCTCGCCGGTTGCAGGCCCATGTTCGTGAGGACCTGCGCGAGCTTCGGATTTGAGATCGTGCGTGCGATTTCGCCTTGCAAACGGTCGACGATTTCTTTAACGGTGCCGGCGGGAGCGAGGACGCCGTACCACTGCACCACTTCGTAGTCCGGCAGAAACTCCGCGATGGCGGGCAGGTCGAGTATCGACCGCTTGAGCCCGGTGGTGGCGAGTGCGCGCAGCTTGCCGGCCGTGTAATGCGGCAACACCGACGGGCCGGAACCTATCATGACCGAACATTCGCCCGTCATCAGTCCGATCGACGCGGGGCCGTTGCCCTTGTACGGCACCTGCACGAGTTGCACTTTCGCGAGCAGGTTGAAAAGCTCCATCGCGAGATGCGACGGCGTGCCGGTTCCGCCCGCCGCGTAATTGAGCCCGCCCGGCCGCGCCTTCGCCAGCGCGATCAGTTCCCTGACGGTTTTTACCGGCACAGATGGATGCACGACGAGCACGAAATCCGACAGCGCCGCGAGGCTGACCGGAGTGAAATCCTTGACGGGATCGTACGGCAATTTTTGCGTCAGATTGGGCAGGATAGCGAACGTCGCTGAATTACCCAGCAACAGCGTGTAACCGTCGGCGGCGGACCGCGCGGCGACTTCGGTGCCGATCACGCCGTTGGCGCCGCCGCGGGAATCGACGATGACCTGTTGGCCGAGCTGGTCGGAAAGGGACTGCGCGATGACGCGCGCCACCGCATCCGTTCCGCCGCCGGGAGGGAATGGCGAAATCATCCGCACGGGTTTGGCGGGATACGTTGTTTGCGCGACCGCGCACAGCGGCACGGCAATGCACATCAGCGCGAGTAAGGCGAATCGCATCACGCAGCTCCCTTCGTCGGTTCGCCGCCGGCAAGGGCGCTCTTCAGCACGCGTATATAGTTGCCGCCCAATATGTTCTCGAGGTCGGTGGTGGCGACGCCGCGTTTGGCCATCAGCTCCGCCAGCTCGAGAAACTCGCGGTAGGTCGGCACCACCATTTTGCTCATGCCGTCCATGTCGGTGCCGACTCCCACGTGCGCGGGACCGAGCGCCTGCGCAAGATCGAGCAGGGCGTCGGCGTATCGGTCGAGCGACGAGTATGACCCGCCGTTGGCCCAGATGCCGACGACGCCGCCTTTCTGCGCGACTTTGCGCGCGACCGGCAGATGAATGGAACGCGCCGATGCGAGGCGTTGCGTGTAATGAGGTTCGGAGTTGCTGGCCTCGCCGTGCGAGTAGATGACCGGCCGCGTCGACAGTTCGAGCGTCTGCTCGATCAGCGCGGAGGTGCCATGCGCGATGTCGATCAGGATGCCCAGGCGGTTGCAAGCGGCAACGACTTCGCGCCCGAACGCGGAGAGCCCGTGGTAGCGCGGTGCTTCGGTCGAGATGTCGCCGATCTCGGAAATGCGGAAATGCACGAGCTGCAAATGCACGAGTCCGTTTTTGCGCGCTGCTTCCAGCCGTTGCACGCTGCCTTCGAGGAAATCGCCGCCCTCGGCGGCGATCACGGCGGCGGGCACGCGCCGCGCCAGAACCCGCTCCAGGGTTTCAAGCGAAACGATTTCGGTCAGGCCCTCACGCTGGATCGTCAGGTGCAGTTGCGCGAGCCGGTCGTCGAAATTCGCGGCGAGTTCTCCCGGCTGGGCCTCGCGCGCTACGGTTTTCCTGCCCTTGACCGTGTGAGTTACCGGTCGGTCGGTGGAGATGGCGCGCGCGACGATGAGGACGCCGCTGTCCGCCAACAGCGCGCGCAGGTTGTCGATCCGCCGCCCCACCCCGGCATGGCTGTGCATGTCGGCAAACTTCAGCGGGCGTTCCTGCGCCAGCGCAAACGGCGGAGCGCATGCGAGCGCGCCCGCGTAAGCGAGAAAATTCCGGCGGTTCATCGCTGGCTCGTACCGGTTGCGGAAATGGGGTGCATGATGGGCAAGTACCGGATAGGCAACGCGCTGATAGTTTTTAAAAACACGCGGAATGATTATAGGCCGAACCGGGCGGGGTCATCCCGCCCGCCCTCGCGCGCTTGCCGGCGAACTGTCGCTACCGGGGCTAGGGCCGACCCGGCATAGGCCCATCGTTTTAGGCACGTGAACGGGCTAAAATGACGCTTTGCGCTCAACGCCGGCCTTGAAGAGGTGTCGCCATGATCGAAGTCCTCGAAAAACCCGCCGCCGGTCCCGTCATCCGCCTGCATGAGGCGGACAACGTCGTGATCGCGCGCGCGAATGTCGAAATCGGCACCAAACTTGGCGACGGACTCTCCGCGCGCAGTCAGGTGCCGTCGGGCCACAAAATCGCGACGCGTGCGATCAAGCAGGGCGAGCCCATCCTCAAGTACAACGTGACGATAGGGTTCGCCGCGACGGATATCGCCGCAGGCACGTTCGTGCATTCGCACAACATGGACTTCCGCGAGTTCGAACGCGATTACGCGTACGCGCAGGACTATCGCCCCGTGCAGATGATTCCGGAAAGCGAACGCGCGACTTTCATGGGCATCGTGCGCGCGAACGGCCAGGTCGCCACCCGCAACTACATCGGCGTGCTCTCGACCGTCAATTGCTCGGCCACCGTCGTGCATAAGGTCGCCGAATATTTCACGTCCGAGCGTCTGGCGGCGTATCCGAACATCGACGGCGTTGTCGCCTTCGCGCATGCGACGGGCTGCGGCATGGAAATGACCGGCGAGCCGATGGATCTTCTGCGCCGCACGATGGCCGGCTATGCGCTGCACGCCAATCTGGCTTCTGCGCTCGTCATCGGCCTGGGCTGCGAGCGCAACCAGGTCAGCAAACTATTCAAAGAGCAGGGCCTGGAGGCGAATTCGCGTCTGCGCTCGTTCGTCATGCAGGACGAGGGTGGCACGACCAAAACGATCGCGGCGGGCATCGCGGCGGTGAAAGAGATGCTGCCCGAAGCCAATCGGGTCACCCGCACGCGCGTTCCGGCGAGCCACATCATGGTGGGATTGCAATGCGGCGGGTCGGATGGCTTCTCGTCGATCACCGCCAATCCTGCGCTCGGCGCCGCAATGGATATCCTCGTGCGCCACGGCGGCACGGCCATTCTGTCGGAAACGCCGGAGATATACGGCGTCGAGCACACCCTCACACGTAGAGCGCGTTCACGCGAAGTCGGCGAGAAGCTGATCGAGCGCATCCGCTGGTGGAAGGACGAATACACGGTTGGCCGCGACACGCAGATCAACGGCAATGTGAGCCCGGGGAACCAGACCGGGGGCCTCGCCAATATTTTCGAGAAATCGCTCGGCTCCTCGATGAAAGGCGGCACCGGGCCGCTGATGGAAGTCTACCGTTACGCCGAGCCCGTGACGCAACCGGGCCTCGTATTCATGGATACGCCGGGTTTCGATCCGTGCTCGGCCACCGGCCAGATCGCCGGCGGCGCCAACGTCATCATGTTTACGACCGGGCGCGGCTCGATGTTCGGCGCGAAACCGGTGCCGTCGATCAAGCTCGCGACCAATACGCCGATGTACAACCGGTTGAAGGACGACATGGACATCAACTGCGGCGGCATACTCGACGGCAGCAGGACCATGCAGCAGATGGGCCAGGAAATTTTCGATGACCTGTTGCGCACGGTATCGGGCGAGAAGACCAAGAGCGAGCTACTGGGTCTGGGCGATCACGAATTTGTGCCGTGGAACATCGGCGTGACGGGTTAACTGGTTGCGGCGCGCCGATTAACCGGTAACGGCTAGCTCATCGGGATGCTAATGCGTGCATCCAGCAACTCTTGTATCGATTCGGTTCCTTCCTGCGCGAGAACGACCGACGCTCTTTTTAAGCCTTCTCAAGGCGCGGCAAATATCCGGAACATAACCTGCGCGCCGGGGCGCAACGAGCACATCGACGACGGTTTTTTCATGTTGATCACCGGCGGGTTGGCGTTGACGAGTTCGAGCTCGTAGCTGCATCCGCCATCCGGTGCGCTCCACTTCACCGTCGAACCCGGCAGCAGCGTGATCACCGGGCTGTCCATCGCGGGTTTACCGCCAACGTATTGGGTGAACGACAGCATAACCGCGTGCACGCTCGTCATTCCGGTTAAGCGAAATGCCGAGGTGCCGCCGTCGCCGGGCAGCGGCCACGGCGTATCGTCATAATAAAAAGTCCGGGCTGAATTGCCCGTTGGCGTCTGCGCGCCCGTGGCTTCGCTGAGTAGTGTGATGGCGGCGAGGGCTGCGATGGTCAAGGCGTTAGCGATTTTCATGCCGGTCTCCCTGTTTAATGTTGTGCCGGCCGCCGTGCGCGCATGCCGGTCTCCTGCCGTACGTAACTCGCGCCGGAAATCAATTCCGGCGCGAGTCGGGTCGTTTAGTGCGGCGTTTAGCTTCTGACCAGCCTGCCTTCCATGACTTTTACCTTATCGCCGATCGCGTAGGGCGGCGCGGCGTCGAAGTTAAAGGATTGGTAAGTGCCATCATCCATGCGCACCGAAACTTTGTAATCCTTGGTCGACTTCACGCGTTTTTCGACTTCGTTGCCGGCGACCGCACCGCCGACCGCGCCGACGACGGTTGCCGCCGTGTTGCCGCGGCCACTGCCCACCTGATTGCCGATCAAACCGCCCACCACCGCGCCGCCGACCGCGCCGATTCCGGTGCCCGCGCCTTTATGATCCTGCGCGATGATTGAATCGATCACGCCGCATTCGAGGCACAGACGCGGAGCGGCGGGTTTTGCCACCGGCTCGTTGGCCGCGACGTGGGTGCGGGCCGGGCGCGGCTCGGCCGCCGGGCTGGTCTTATGCGCGGCAGGCGCGCGCACGGCTTCGGGCGCGGGAACGGTTTTCGGCTCGACCTTGCTCAATTGGTCGGTCGCTGATTTTGAACTTGGAATCACGCCGGTCATGACGCCCACGCCGACGGCACTGAACAGGATTACCGCGACTGCCGCGGTTGCGATCAACGGGTTGATTTTGCGGTTTTCTTCTGACATGGTGAACCTCCATCTGTGGTTGAACGTATGGCTGCTCCCTACAACGCGCAAGTCCGCCTAAAGCATACGCGGGTTGCGCTCAAACGACAGAATAAAGCCCGTGTCAGGCGCTTTTCAGGAACTATTGCACACGCCGCGATGTAAGAATTTGTAACTGGACCTGATCGCGGAAGCCGAATGCTTTGACCCGGATCATGACCGTACGTCGGCTTCAGGCCGCGCTGCTGCGCAACAACGCATCGGCAGCAGTTACGGCGCACCGAGTTGGCCGGTGATTTCACGCACGTCGTCGCAAGACTCGATATTCAGCAGGAGATCTCGGATTTGCGCCGCGCGCGGCTGCGGCAGGGAGCGCTGCGCGTTGGCCATGAACTTCTCTTCGATGACCGCAGCGGCGAGCGGCTTTTCGTCCGATCCGGCGTTGACGTCCTCGCGCGCCGAAAACTCACGGCCGTCGACGGTGGTTATCTCGACGCCCGCGCAGTAATGCGCCGGAAAATTCGATCGCGCGTCTATCGCGTGCTCGACTTTGGACGCGAGCGCGCGGATGACCGGATCCTGCAGCGTTGTCGCATCCATTTCGTGGAGCGTGAACTGCCGGCGTGCCGCTGCGCATGCGGCAGAAAAATAAACGCTGAACTGCGCGGCGGCCATGTCGCGCGGCTCGAGTTTTTCCGCGCGCGGCTCGCATACCGTGTCGAACGCCGCCTGCGGCATGAGCACGCGGATGCGCCGGATGTCCTGCGCTTTCAGATCATGCTGCGTGACCAATGCGATGGTCGTGTTAATCACGGGGTGATTGAAGAAGCATGTCGGCCGAAGCTTGATCAGGATGTCCGAAAACTCCCAATCCGCGCCGAGCCCGTCCGTGATGGCGGCAACATCCGCCGCTGCAGCCGGCGCGTTAAGGTAAGTATTGAAAACGCCGAACTTGCCCTCGTACGGCGTGCGCGGACCAATGAAACCCGCTTTGGCGAGCATGACGGACGTGAGCGCGCTTGCGGCCGGCCAACCCGCTTCGAATCGCTTGGTCCACGAATCCGCCGCGGTGAATTCGCGATTGCCCGCGGCGGTGCTGTACGCGATCCCCTGCGCGTTGGTGAGCTGAGCCGGATCGAGGCCGAGCAGGCGCCCGGCCACCAGGGCACTGCCGAACGCGCCGACGATGCCGACCGCATTAAAGCCGGCGGGCGAAAAGCCGCCGCGCGCGGCCATGCCGATGCGGATAGCGCATTCGATGCCGGCGATATACGCGGTCAGCACATCCCGGCCGTGCGCGCGCGCGAACGCGCCCGCGCCAAGCGCGCACGGCACGCCGAATGCGCTCGGATGGATGCGCCCGCGGATGGCGGTGTCGTCGAACTCGAGGCCATGCACGAGCATGCCGTTCATCAAAACCGCATCACGCAGAGCAAGTTTTGCCGGCATGCCGATAACCGAGTACTCGCCGGTTCCCAGCGCCGCCAGCCCGGCGCATGCTTGGCGCGCGAAGTCGAATCCGGCCGACGCGAGCGCAATACCGACCGCATCGAGCAGGTGCAATCGCGCCTTGGAACGGACCGCGGCAGGGATTGCTTCGTGGTCGAGCCCGCAGACGAACCTGGCAAGTGTTGCGGCGATGGTCGCGGATGGTTTGGTCATGAGCGGCCTACTGGAGCAACAATGAAACGCCGCACAGGCATAACGTCGCGCATGCAACGCGGCGAAAAGTCGTTTCGTTCAGGCGCACCTGAATGCGGTCGCCGGCGTAAATTCCAGCGAGCATGGCGGGGAACGCTGCCGCGAACATGATCCATGAATCGACTGTGAACTCGCCAGCCGCGTAATAGCCGATGCCGCGCACGGTGGACAGGAGCATCAACATCGCCGACATGGTCGCGCGAAACTGCGCCTTGGGCAATGCGCGCGTGTCCAGAAAAATCACGAAAAACATGCTCGCCATGGTGCCGAATATCGCACCCACCACGCCCGCGACGGTCGCCGCGACGGGGCCCATCGCAGGCGTCATCTGCAGCGCATGATCGACGGGAAGCAGCGCATTCCACATTGCGAACGCCGCATACGCGATAATAAGAACGCCCAGACCGTGCGCCAGCATGCGCGAATCGGCGCGGGTGAAGAAATAAAGCCCGATCGCGATCCCGATCAGACACCATGGAATGAAAGGGATAAAGGCCTCGCGCGACACGAATTTACGTTCGCGCCCGAGAATCGCGACCGACGACGCGAATCCAAGCAGCGTCCACACGGGAACGAGCACCTTGAGCGGCAGCACCAGTGCCAGCAAGGGCATTCCGATAACGGCGCCGAAGCCCGTGCTGCCGCGCAGACCGTACGCAAAAAAAATCACCACGGCGCAATAGGCGAGCTCGTAAGCCGACAATGCGTTCATTGCCAGCGGCCGGGTTTGCTCACAAGTTGATTTCGCCGCGGCCCAGTGCGATCACGCGGCCGGACACGAAAATATTTTTCGCGGCGTCCACTCTAAGACCGAGCCGGCAGGGGCGCCCGACCTGATCGCCCTGCAGTACTTTTACGTCGAGCGGGAGCGGCTCGCCTTGCGCAATGAACCAGCCGCCGAGATTGGCGCACGCCGAGCCGGTGCCCGGGTCCTCGACGAGGCTGGCATGCTTGGTAAAGAAAAATCGCGCGCGTATCGTAGTGTCGTCGACCCGCGACCACACATAGGCGAGGCCTTTGCGCTTGTTGCCGACCGAAAACTGCCCCAGCAGTTCGGGGTTCGGCTGACAGCGCTCGACCGCGCCGGCGGACGCGAGCGGCATGATGAGTTGCTCGGAGCCGGTGTCCACCCATAGCGAGCCCGCGAGCACATCGGACGCATCGAGGCTCAACATGCGCGCAAAGTCCTCGCGCGAAACCTCCGGAACATGAGTGCGCGGCGCATTGGCCTTGAGCGTCCATACGTCGGCGCGGGCGGTGACCGGAATGATACCGGCGAGCATCTGGAGCTTGACCGCATCGCCGGCCTGCATGAGATCGCGCACGACATGCGCGGTACCCAGCGTCGGATGGCCGGCAAACGGCATTTCGAACCCGGGCGTGAAAATCCGCACCAGCGCCGTCGCGCCCGCGGCGGTTGGGGGCAAAATGAATGTGGTCTCGGATAAATTGAACTGCAGCGCGAGCGCCTGCATAGTCGCGCCGTCGAGGCCGCTGCCGTCCTCGAACACGCACAGCGGATTGCCGGCGAGCGGGTTCTCCGCGAACACGTTGACGATGCGATAGCGCAGATTCGGCACAGCGGCGGCCGACGATTTACCGGGCGTTAACCGACGCTACGGATTCGCGGATCCACGCCGTGACGGTGGCGGGATTTTGCTGCGGCGGCATGAGCGGGGAGAGCATCGAGCCCGGCACCAGCTCGCGCAACGCATGCGCCGCGGATGTTGCATGCGAGGCATCGTCGCCGCTCATGATGAACGACGGCAGCTTGATCGCGATCAACTGCTCGCCCGTCGCGCCCGAGGGCATGGTGTCGTTGAACACCGTGTCGCGGCTGAACGCGACGACCGCGAGATACTGTTCGAGGTCCTGTTTCACGTATCTGGCGGCAAACGCTTCGTCCTGCGCGAGCACGGTCGCCCACGGCCCGGATTCGGGGTCGGCCCAGAAGCCGGCGGCTTTTTTTGCGCGCGCGGCCACCGCAGCGAGCCCGTTGGCGCGCGCAAACGCGATGTGCTTGTTGAAGTTCGAGTGTCCTTTGGCGTGCCAGCGGAAGCCGCCGACGGGCCAGTGCATGAGCAGGCCCAGGCAGCGCGCGGGAAAATACGCGCCCATCGCGCAGGCGACCGACACGCCCATGCAGCCGCCGATCACCCACGCGCGATCGATTTGAAGGTGATCGAGCAGGCCCACCGCTTCGGCGGCCCACATGCGCCACGTATGCGGCTCGACGCGGCCGCCCGATTCACCGGCTTCGCGGCGATCGTAGGCGATCATCGTGAAGTCTTTGGCGAGCGCTTCGAGCGGGCGCAGGTCCTTCCACACCCCGCGTGTCGACCAGCCGCCGATGTTGGAATCGAAGCCGCCCGGCGAGAGCATGATCAGCGGCGGGCCGCTGCCCTGCACGACATAATTGATTTTTATTCCATCTATCGTCGCGTACGGCATGGCAGCTCCCTGTTAGTCGAATGCGGCGCAATCGCGTGTTATTTGTGCCAGGAATCGCGCAGAGTCACCGCCCGGTTGAAAACGGGCGCGCCCGTTTTCGAATCGACGTGGTCGGCGATGAAGTAACCATGGCGCTCGAACTGAAAATGCTCGCCGGGCCGCGCATCCTTGAGCGCGGGTTCGAGCTGCGCGGTGATCACGTGCTTCGAGTCGGGATTCAAGTCCGCGATGTGGTCGCGGTCGCCCGCGCCGGGATGCGCTTCTTTGTACAACCGGTCAAAGAGCCGCACTTCGCACGCGTAGGCATGCGGCGCGGAAACCCAGTGGATGTTGCCCTTGACCTTATAGGTGTCGGAACCCGGCGTGCCGGACTTGCTGTCCGGAAAATAATTGCAGTGCACGGCGGTCACGCGCCCGTTGGCGTCTTTCGTGCAGCCGGTGCATTCGACCACGAAACCATAGCGCAGGCGCACCTTGTTGCCGGGAAACAGGCGGAAGTAGCCTTTGCCCGGCGTTTCCATGAAGTCTTCACGCTCGATCCAGAGCTCTTCGGAAAAAGGCGCAGCGCGTTTGCCCCAGTCCGGCTTTTGCGGATGGTTCGGCGGATGGCATTCCTCGACTTGCCCGGCAGGATAGTTGTCGATGACGAGCTTGACGGGATCGAGCACTGCGACGCGGCGCGGCGCAACGTCGTTCAGATGCTCGCGCATGCAGTCTTCGAACACCGCAAAATCAATCCATGAATCGGATTTCGAGACGCCGATCCTTTCTGCGAACAGGCGAAAGCCCTCCGGTGTGTAGCCGCGGCGGCGCGCGCCGACGAGCGTAGGCATGCGCGGGTCGTCCCAGCCGGCGACGCGCTTTTCGTCGACCAGCTGAATCAGCTTGCGCTTCGAGAGCACCACGTACGTGAGGTTCAGGCGCGCGAACTCGTACTGATGCGGCAGCGGCTGCGCGAGCAAGCCGCCGTCGGCCAGGCGCGCGAGCAGCCAGTCGTAGAACGGCCGCTGATCCTCGAATTCGAGCGTGCACAGGCTGTGGGTGATCTCTTCCAGCGCATCCTCGATGGGATGCGCGTAGGTGTACATCGGGTAGATGCACCATTGGTCGCCGGTGCGATGATGCGTCGCTTTGCGTATGCGGTAGATCGCGGGATCGCGCAGATTAATGTTCGGCGAGGCCATGTCGATTTTCGCGCGCACCACCATGCTGCCTTCAGCGTGCTTGCCGGTGCGCATGTCGCGCAGCGCCTGCAGATTTTCCGCGGCTGGCCGGTCCCGCTGCGGGCTCGCGCGGCCTGCTTCGGTCAGCGTGCCGCGGTTCAGGCGTATTTGTTCCGCGCTCTGCTCGTCGACATATGCATGCCCTGCGGTGATCAGGTATTCGGCTGCTTCATACATGAAGTCGAAGTAGTCACTTGCAAAGTACAGATGATCGGTACCGTTGGCGCTCCAGCCAAAACCCAGCCATTTCACGGCATCCAGTATGCCGTCGACGTACTCCTGATCTTCCTTCTCGGGGTTGGTGTCATCGAAGCGCATGTGGCACACGCCGCCGAAGTCCTGCGCGAGCCCGAAATTAAGGCAGATCGATTTGGCGTGGCCGAAGTGCAAATAGCCGTTAGGTTCCGGCGGAAACCGCGTGCGGATTTTCGCGGGATCGGGCGGCGCGCCCGCGTGGACCTGCGCGCCGCCGGGTTTGCCGCCCCAGGTGCGGCCCGCGTAAGTGCCTTGCGTGAGATCCGCTTCAACGATGTTGCGAATGAAGTTCGTGACGTGCGGCGCGGCTGGCTTGCTATTCGACATGGTGCATCCGGATCGATGAAGCCGATATTCTAATCGATGCACGAAGCAGGGTCGGCTCCGCGCGGGTCGCGCCGCGAAAGCCGCGCAGCGGCGGCAAAACGGTTGACGATGGCGGGGAAGCCGCTAAGATGCGCTATCGAAGGGCAGGCGACAGGGAGAGACCGTTATGTTGTGGGCAGGTATTGCATTCGCGATTGGAATGATTTTGATCATCGCCGACTTCCATATGGCGACCGCGCCGGATCCGAAGGATAAGTATAAGCGGCGCAAGAAGTTGAGTCCGGTTGCCGCCAGGCAACTGCGCGGGATGTTTCTGTGGACCCTCGTCGTAACCGCCGCCGTCTACTTCGTGCCGGATTGGTTTTAATTTACCCGCAGCACACTTCTCTTTATCCGGCTCAGGGCGGGAAATTTAAACCTAGTCGACGCGCGCGCCGGTCGCCTTGACGACCTTGCCCCATTTCGCGATTTCCGCTTTCAAGTGGTCGCCGAATTTCTCGGGCGGTCCGCCGACGGGCTCGACGCCACCCGCCTGAAAGCGGTCGCGCACGTCCGGCAGCAGGAGGATCCGATTGATTTCGGCATTGAGGCGGCCGATGATTTCGCGCGGCACTCCCGCGGGCACCACCACGCCGAACCAGACGAGGACCTCGTAGCCCCGCACGCCGGCTTCGTCGACCGTCGGTAGCTCCGGCGCGAACGGCGAGCGCTTCAGGCTGGTGACGGCAATCGCGCGCATTCTGCCGGTCTTTACGTGCGGCAGCACGTTGGGTGTGTTGTCGAAAATCATCATCACGTGACCGCCCATCAAATCGGTAAGCGCGGGCGCGCTGCCTTTATAAGGCACGTGCACGATGTCGGTGCCCGTCATCATCTTGAAGAGTTCCATCGACATATGGTTGGAGGTGCCGCTGCCGGTCGAGGCATAGTTCAATTGCGCGGGCCTGGCTTTGGCGAGCGCGATCAGCTCGGCGATCGTCCTGACCGGTACCGACGGATGAACGACCAGGATGTTGGGCGTCGAGCCGGCGTATATCACGGGCATGAAGTCGCGTTCGGTGCTGAACGGCAGTCTGGTGTAGAGCGTCGCATTGACGGCGAACGGCACCGCTATTTCAAGCAACGTATGGCCGTCAGGCGGCGACTTCGCGGCGAGATCGGTGCCCAGCGTGCTGCCGGCGCCGGCGCGATTGTCGACGAATGCCTGGCCGATGCCGCCTTCGCTGAATTTCTGGGCGAGGATGCGGCCGAGCGTGTCGTTGAACGCGCCGGGTGGGAACGGCACGATGATGCGAATCGGTTTGCTTGGGTAATTCTGGGCTGCAGCGGAGAACGAAATCGCGGCGAACGTGCAGGTCGTTAATATAGCGAGAACGCGCTGGTTGCGCATGGCCGGCTCCTTAGTCGATCTTGACGTTGGCGTCCTTGATCACCTTCGACCACTTCGCGACCTCGTTTTTCAGGAACACGGTGAGCTCGGCGGACGTGCTGCCGACCGGTTCCATGCCGAACTGCGCGAAACGTTCTTTGATGTCGGGCCGGCGCATCGCTGCACCGGCTGTGCTCGACAGCTTGTCGACGATGGCCTTGGGCGTGCCTGCGGGCGCGAGCAGCGCGACCCAGGTGCCGCCGACGACCTGCACGCCCTGTTCGATCAGCGTCGGGATTTCGGGCGCGATGCCGATTCTTTTCTCGCTCGCCATGCCGAGCGCCTTCACTTTGCCGGCGCGCACCTGCGGCAGCATCGCCGGCATCGGCGTGTCCATCATGAAATTAATCTGGCCGCCGATAAGGTCCTGCAGCGCGGGCGCCGTGCCCTTGTACGGCACGTGCGTCATCTTGATGCCGGCGGTGGCCATGAAAAGCTCGGTCGTCAGGTGCGCGGCGGCGCCGATGCCGCTCGACGCGAACGTGAGCTGGCCGGGTTTCGACTTCGCAAGCTCGAGCAGTTCCTTGATCGAATTAGCCGGCAGCGAATTGGCCGCGCAGACGATCAATGGCGAGGTGACGAGCAGCGACACATGCTCGAAACTTTTGACCGAATCGTACGGCAGCTTCGCATACAGCGTCTGATTCGCGGCGTGCGCGGCGATCACCGTGCCGAGCGTGTAGCCGTCGGGCGTGGCTTTCGAGACCATGTCGACGGCGAGGATGCTATTGGCGCCGGGCCGGTTATCAACGACGAAGGTCTGGCCCAATGCTTTCGCCAGTTCGCCCGCCGTGATGCGCGTGACGAGATCGGTAATGCCGCCCGGCGTGTACGGTACCAGCACGCGCACAGGGCGGACCGGATAATCCTGGGCTTGCAGCTGGCCGCAGACGGCGAGCACGCTGCAGACGAACAACGGGCGCATTAGCTTATGCATGCAATCTCCTCACCGGGAAGTTCGCGCGCCGAGATACTTTGTGACTAGCCGGGTCTCGACTGCGCGGTTGCGCGATTTTCGCACACGATAGGCTTTTGCGCGCGGCCGGCTGCTCACGATTTTCGCCAGCCGCGTGCCGTCGAAATGCAGCGCGACGCCATCGTCTGCCGCCAGGCTTTCGGGCAGCGTGCCGCGCGCGACCATGCGCTTCAAAGTGGGCCGCCGCGCCAGCTCGCTGTCGTAGTGGGGGCAATTGGCGCCCGGCAGGAAACCGAGGCAGGGCATGGCGGTGAGCGGTCCCGCGACCGAGTCCGTAACGCCGTGCTCGAACCAGCAGATCGAGCCCGCACTCGCGCCGCCCATTACGACGCCAGCTTCCCACGCGTCGCGCAGATGGCGGTCCAGACCCCATTCGCGCCATACGGCGAGCATGCTGCGCGTGTTGCCGCCGCCGACGTAGATCGCGTCCTGCTCGAGCACGAACGACGCGAGGTCGCGCGGCGTGCGCGCAAAGAGCGGCAGGTGCGTGGGCCGGCACGCGAACTGGCTGAAGCCCGCGTAGAAGCGCAGGCGTCCCGCGTCGGCATCGCCGTGCGCCGCGCCGATGAACGCGACTTTGGGTTTGCGCTTGCCGGTTTGCTTGAGGAAATACTGGATCAGCAGCAGATTGTCGAGTTCGGGCGTGATCGCGGCTCCACCGATCGCGATGATTTGTTTCTTATTCATTTAAAAAACCTTTGAGCCGCAGATGAACGCGGATAAACGCAGATAAGGCAAACCCCATAAATTTTCACTAATTGGTTTGGCTTTAGCATCTGCGTTTATCTGCGTTTATCTGCGGCTGATACTGGCCTGAAGTCTAAACGTAGCTCGGCCCTTCGATGACCGGGTGCTTCCTGATGAAATCCTCGTCGACTTCGACGCCGATGCCGGGTTTCTCCAGAGGCAACACGCAGCCGTCCTTGCCGACGACGTACGGCGTCGTCGTCAGCGTGTCGCGGAAATGATTGTTGCGCGACACGTCGCCTTCGAAGTAACCGCCGTTGTCGATCGCCGCCAGGAAATGTATGCACGCCGCCATATTGATGCCGGTCATCGACGTATGCGGATTGATGCGCAACTTGTACGCCGAAGCCATCGCGGCTATGCGCAGCGCTTCGGTAATGCCGCCGGTCTTGGACAGGTCAGGCTGCAGGATCGTGATCGCACCGTCCTCGATCACGCGCGTGAATTCGAAGCGCGTGTAATGGTTCTCGCCGGCGGCGAGCGGCACGCTGCTGAAAGTCGCCGCGAGCTCGTAGCTGCGGTGATCGTGGGGCGGAAAGGGCTCTTCCAGCCAGCCGACGTTGAGATCTTCCATCGCCGGCATGACGGCGCGCGCGTCTTCGACGCTGTAGCCGATATTGGCGTCCGTCAGAATCACGAGCTCGTCGCCAAACGCCTTGCGCACCGCGGCGATGCGCTCGAGATCGCGCTTGGGCGAGTCGCCGACGCGCAGCTTCAGCGCTTTATAGCCGGCTTCGAGATGCGGGCTCGCCTCGGCGACGAGCGCCTTCGGATCCTGATAACCGAGCGACACGCCGCCGGCGTATGCGGGTATGGGCTTGGCACTGCCGCCGAGCAGTTTGTACAACGGCCAGCCTACCGCTTTCGCGCGGATGTCCCACAGCGCCTGGTCGATGCCGCTCATCGCAAGGCAGGTGCCGGCGCCCATGCCGTGGCTTGCGAGCTGCTTGTCGTAGATTTTTTTCCACACGCCGACGACGTCGGCGGCGTTCATGCCGAGGATCAATTGCGTGAGCGTCGTGTTGACGAGATGCGCGACCGTGCCCGGCGCGCGGCCGTGATGTGATTCACCGTAACCGATAATCCCGCCGGCCGTCGTGACTTTGACGATCACTGCGTCGCGCTTGACGACGCGCCCGACGCCCAGGCTGATGCTGTCCGCCGGCTTGACCGGAAACGAAGTCGGGAACGCCTCGATGGCGGTGATTTTGAGATCGGGATCGTGTTGTGCCAAGCGGCCTCCAGAGCGCTGTTGATGCGCTTTTAACTATACACGACGCCTTCGTCCGATGCCGCCAGCGGTTTTGCGGCTACGAGCTTTTTTCGGGCTTGCTTCCCGTGATCAGCGCCTTGACGAGATGCCCCACCTTTGGTTAATAAATACGACTCATCCGACTTTCGTATGGGTCACGGCAGTCGGGTATAGGTTGAGACCGCCGCAGTGGAAATAGACGGCGATCTTGAAATGGTTTGGGTTGCGATAACCACAGGCCCGTTT
>JBKJMN010000052.1:0-2748 GCA_046596405.1 Burkholderiales bacterium | reverse complement strand
ACTGCATAAGCCGCTGGTCGCGATCAAGGGCACTCGCAAGTTGCGCAAAGCGGACATGAAACTCAACGATTACCTGCCGGACATTTCCGTCGATTCCGAGACGTACGAAGTCAAGGCCGACGGGCAATTGCTCGTGTGCGAACCTGCGAGCGTGCTGCCGATGGCGCAGCGCTATTTTCTGTTTTAGGCGCTATATGCTCGTCATCGAGTCGCGTTGCGACAAAGCCGCGCACCAGGAGCAGTTGAGCCTGCCTTTCGAGCTGCGCCAGAAAAGCCGCCTGCGCACCAGACTTGCGTCCGGCGAAGAGGCGGGTCTCTTCCTTGAACACGGCAGCATCCTGCGCGGGGGCGACTGCCTGCGCGCAATCGACGGCCGCATCGTGCTCGTCGTCGCGGCTGATGAGGCATTGATGCAAGCGCAATGCGCGACACCGTTCGAGCTCGGGCGCGCGGCCTATCACCTCGGCAATCGCCACGTGCCGGTGCAGATCGGCGACGGTTGGCTGCGCTTTCAAGCCGATGAAGTGCTCGCGAACATGCTGCGCGGACTCAAGGCGAGCGTCAGCGAAGTGACCGCGCCGTTCGAACCGGAGGCGGGCGCCTATGCAGGCGGCCATCACCATCATTCGATGGACGCGAAGCACAGCGGCATCATTCACGAATTCCGCGACTTCAAGAAAAAATGAGTAAGCCCGATATGCTGGGCCTGACGCGCCTGTTGCAACTGGCGAGTCCGACGCTGCCGGTTGGCGCATACAGTTATTCGGGCGGGCTCGAATCCGCGATCGAGGAAGGCACTGTCCCCGATGCGCGCACTGCGGAGGCGTGGATACGCGACGTGCTCGAATTCAGCCTCGGCAGCTTCGAAGCGCCTTTGCTGTTTCGCATGATCAAGGCGCTGGAAGCGGACGACTACGGGCAGCTCGCGCGCTGGAACGCGCTGTTCCGCAGCGGCCGCGAAACCGCCGAGCTGCGCACCGAGACCCTGCAAATGGGGCACGCGCTGGTCACGCTGCTGAAAGATCTGCCGTTCTGCAGTGCTGCTGAGGTTGCGCGGCTGCACGGCGTCGGCGCCCTGACCTATCCGGTTGTTTATGCGTTCGCGGCCCATCATATGCACGTCGAGCGAGAATCTGCTCTCGTCGGCTATCTGTGGAGCTGGCTCGAGAACCAGGTCATGGCGGCGTTGAAAGCCGTGCCGCTCGGGCAGAGCGCCGGCCAGCGTATGCTCGCGGGCATAGGCGCGGACCTCCCCGCGATCGCGCAGCGCGCAACGCAGCTCGAAGACGATGCCATGACGAACTTCGCGCCCGGCCTCGCGATTGCGAGCAGCCGGCACGAAACGCAATACAGCCGGTTGTTCCGTTCCTGATTACGAAAGAGAGTCACATGCAAAAGCAACCTTTACGCGTCGGAATCGGCGGCCCCGTCGGCTCCGGCAAAACCGCGCTGACTCTGGCACTGTGCCGCAGCCTGCGCGAGCGCTACCAGATCGCCGTCGTGACCAACGACATTTACACTGAAGAGGACGCAAAGTTCCTCGTCACCCACGAAGCGCTGACGCCCGACCGTATCATCGGCGTCGAAACCGGCGGCTGCCCGCACACCGCGATCCGCGAAGACGCGTCGATCAACCTTGAGGCAATCTCGCGCCTGACCACGACCTTCACCGACCTCGACATCATTTTCGTAGAAAGCGGCGGCGACAACCTCGCCGCGACATTCAGCCCCGAGCTCTCCGACCTCACGCTCTATGTGATCGACGTCGCGGCTGGCGACAAGATCCCGCGCAAAGGCGGCCCCGGCATCACCAAATCCGATTTGCTCGTCATCAACAAGATCGATCTCGCTCCCATGGTCGGCGCATCGCTCGAAGTCATGGACCGCGATGCAAAGAAAATGCGCGGTGAGCGGCCGTTCGTGTTCAGTAATCTGAAGACCAACCAAGGCCTCGATCGGATCGTCGAGTTCATTGAGCGGCAGGGGATGGTCAGAAAGTAGGGCCGGTCCGAGACTCCTTTTCGCATGCTATTGGCAAGAATGCCATTGGATTAAAACAATAATAATTTCGGGCTAGGCCAAAGGTCATAGTTAATTAAGTCATTGTTTTAATATAGGAACATAAAAATCCATGATTCGAATGGATTTGCATTCCGTGACTTAGTTGGCTTTAATGCTCGAAAGGGGCAGGAGATTCAGGGAGAGGCCTTTTCAGCGGGGCTTAGCAGTCCAAATCCGGCGCGGCAGGCAACGAGATTTGCATTCGCGTAGACGTGAAGGGGAACACGTTTGGATAGCAAGCGGCTATTCGCGACCGACACATTCGTCTGGGGACTCCAGGGCATGTGCCATCTGCAGCGCCTACCGTTTGCACCAAACCTCGTCCTCCAGCAAGTCGCGCCGCCCTATAGCCTGATTTCGTTGCAGCTCGCAGCGGAGACTCTCGGCCTGAAAGCCGGCGTCAAAGAGGCGAGTGTCGCCGATCTTGCAGAACTTCCGCTGCCGTGCCTGGCAGTAATGAAGCCGGCTGCCGTTGCGCGGGCCGAACCTGCAGCAAACGATCCTGCCAATCCAGAGCCGCCCGAAGCCCAGCACCGGCTCGCGCTTATCCTCAAAGCGAACAACGCGCGCGTGCTGCTGTTCGACGAGACGAGCAAGAGTCCGTTCGAGGCCGCCCTTGCCGACTTCGACGTTCAGTACTCGGGGCAGGTCATGCTGTTCCAGGCGAGCTCGAAGGCGGCTACCGAA
>JBKJMN010000389.1:0-18663 GCA_046596405.1 Burkholderiales bacterium | reverse complement strand
TTTAAAGTGGTACGTGAGCTGGGTTTAAAACGTCGTGAGACAGTTTGGTCCCTATCTGCCGTGGGCGTTGGAAATTTGAAGGGGGCTGCTCCTAGTACGAGAGGACCGGAGTGGACGCACCTCTGGTGTACCGGTTATGACGCCAGTCGTATTGCCGGGTAGCTATGTGCGGAAGAGATAACCGCTGAAAGCATCTAAGCGGGAAACTCGCCTTAAGATAAGATTTCCCGGGGACTTGATCCCCCTGAAGGGTCGTCCGAGACCAGGACGTTGATAGGCTGGGTGTGTACGGTCAGTAATGGCCTTAGCTAACCAGTACTAATTGCCCGTGCGGCTTGATCCTATAACCTTGAAGGGTTATTGGGCATAAACGCCAACAATCAAATTCAATACTTTACTTCTTCCATATTGGTCGGCATCCAGCGCAAGTTGAATGCCGGCAACCCTATTGCTTAGCAGCCATAGCGAGTTGGACCCACCCCTTCCCATTCCGAACAGGGCCGTGAAACGACTCAGCGCCGATGATAGTGCGGATTACCCGTGCGAAAGTAGGACACTGCTAGGCTCCTTATCTGCAAAAAAGCCCTCCTCGTGAGGGCTTTTTTGTTTGTGCCGCCGGTTCGCTTGATCGGCCCTGCCAAAATTTATGTTCGCTTGTTACCGGCTCGAGCCTCATCACCGTCAATAGGCCGCTATCTATTTGCTCGACGCCCTATATGGAAAGTTGATGTCGAGACGGGCTTCTTATCAACTCGTGCGTGGGCCACCTTGCAAAAAAAGCGCCAAAGCCCGCGAGCGCGGCGGACTAAGATTCAAGCACTGCGATTCCTACAGCACTTTCAAATTGCGCGATACTTTGCTAAAATCAAAGCCCTTTTTGCAGTGGGCTGGAGTGGGCTTTATGCCCATTTTTTATTTGTATCGCTGAAATTACATGGATTTCGCGCAACTACTGGACACCACGGTGAGCGGCCTCGGCTATGAACTGGTAGCGTGGGAGCGCTCAGGCAAGGGCAGCCTGCTGCGAATATTCGTGGATAAGCCCGGCGGCGTGGAGATCGACGATTGCGCGCGGGTCAGCCAGCAGTTGGCGCGCGTCATGGAGGTTGAAGGTATTGCATACGAACGGCTGGAAATTTCGTCGCCGGGGTTGGACCGGGTTTTGCGCAAGGACGCGGACTACATCCGGTTCGCCGGCGAGAAGGCGCGCCTGAAACTTAGGCTCGCGCTGGACGGACAGCGCAATTTTGTCGGCACGTTGCGTGCCGTGAACGACGGGAAACTGGAATTGGAAGTAGACGGAAAATTGCTCGAACTGGAACTGAGCAATATTGAAAAAGCACGTCTGGTTCCGAACATTTAGGAGACGAACATGAGTCGCGAATTGTTGTTACTGGTTGACGCTTTGGCGAGAGAGAAAAACGTCGACAAGAACATCGTTATCGGTGCGCTCGAGCTCGCGCTCGCGTCGGCGACTAAAAAACGCTTCACCGATGATATCGATGTGCGCGTCGAAGTCGATCCGGCGACCGGCGAGTTCCAATCGTTCCGTCGCTGGCAGGTGGTCGCCGACGAGGCGCTCGAAGCGCCTGAGCGGCAGCTCACGCTGGAGCAGGCGCGCGTGCGCGATCCCGAGATTCAACTCGAACAATTTACCGAAGACCCCTTGCCGGCGGTCGAGTTCGGGCGCATCGGCGCGCAAGCCGCGAAGCAGGTGATCCTGCAGAAGATCCGCGATGCCGAGCGCGAACAGATTTTGAGCGACTTCCTGGCGCGCGACGAGCATCTCGTGACGGGCGTCATCAAGCGCATGGAGCGTGGTAGCGGGATCATCGAGTCAGGACGCGTGGAGGCGTTGTTGCCACGCGACCAGATGATACCCAAAGAAAACCTGCGGCCCGGCGACCGCGTGCGCGCCTATCTCTGGAAAGTGGATCGCGTAAGCCGTGGACCACAAATCGTTCTATCGCGCATCACGCCCGAATTCCTGATTAAGTTGTTCGAACTCGAAGTTCCGGAACTCGAAGACGGTCTGCTCGAAATCAAATCGGCCGCTCGCGATCCGGGATCGCGCGCCAAGATCGCCGTCAAATCGAATGATCCGCGGGTCGATCCGATCGGTACCTGCGTCGGCATGCGCGGCTCGCGCGTGCAGGCGGTGACTTCCGAACTCGGTGGCGAGCGCATCGACATCATTTTGTGGTCTGACGATCCGGCGCAGTTCGTGATTAATGCGCTGGCGCCGGCGGAGGTCAGCAAAATTACAGTCGACGAAGAAAAGCACAGCATGGACATCGTGGTCGATGAGGAAAACCTCGCGCAGGCGATCGGGCGCACCGGCCAAAACGTGCGGCTCGCGAGCGAGCTCACTGGCTGGGAGTTGAACCTGATGACGCTCGAAGAATCGCAGAAGAAAAGCGAGGAAGAGTCGGCGACCATCCGCAACCTTTTTATGGAAAAACTCGACGTCGACCAGGAAGTCGCGGATATCCTCGTTCAAGAAGGATTCGGCACGCTTGAAGAGGTAGCGTATGTGCCGGTGGCGGAAATGCTCGAAATCGATTCGTTCGATGAGGATACGGTCAACGAGCTGCGCAGCCGTGCGCGCAACGCGCTGCTCACGCAGGCGATCGTGACCGAAGAAAAACTCGAGCATGACGTCGAAGATTTGCTGACGCTCGAAGGCATGGATAGTCAGGTCGCGCGCCAGCTTGCCGAAAAGGGCGTGATTACGAAGGAAAATCTTGCGGATCTTGCAACGGACGACCTGGTCGAGATGACCGGTATCGACGCCGAGCGCGCAAAGCAGCTCATCATGACCGCTCGCGCGCCATGGTTCGCATAATTAAACCTGGAGTTCACCATGGCACAGATCAATGTCACACAATTCGCGAAGGAACTCGGTCTGCCGATCGAATTGCTGATCGAGCAGCTGCAGACCGCCGGCGTCAAGAAAAAGCTCGCTGACGACACGGTCCTCACGGAAAAGGACAAGACCCAGCTGCTCGATTACCTGCGCCAATCGCATGGCGCGCGCGAAGCCAAGAACAAGATCACGCTGACGCGCAAGCAGACCACCCAGATCAAAAAGTCCGACAGCACGGGCAAGGCGCGCACGATTCAAGTCGAGGTGCGCAAAAAACGCGTGCTGGTCAAGCGCGAAGCTCCCGTCGAAGCGCCGCCGGTTGAGGTCGCTCCCGTAACGCCCGCTGCACCCGCCGCGCCAGTCCCGATAATCGATGCAGAGCAAATGGCGAAGCGGGAAGCCGAAGCCAAGAAACAGGCAGAATTAATTGCATTGCAGAGCGAGGAAGTGCAGGAAAAGCAATCGCGCGCGCGCCGCAAGAAAGCGGAATCGGAGCCAATCGCCGAAGCGCCGGTGGTGGCCGTCGCACTACCGACCGCGCCTGCTGCAACTGCCGCGCCTGTCGCGGCGCCGCTCGCGGAAGGAACGCTGCACAAGCCGCAGCTGAAACCGGGTGAAAAGCCAAAGGTCGACAAGAAAGCCAAGAAGACCGTCAAAGAAGTCGTTTGGCGCGACGAGAGTGTCAAGCGCCGGTCGATCAAGACGCGCGGCGACATGGGCGGCGGCATGGGCTGGCGTACCCGTAAGGACCGTCACGCCAGGCACGATGGCGGCGAACCGGCGGGCGAGCATGCTTTTGCCGCGCCGCTCGAGCCCATCATCCGCGAAGTGAGCGTACCGGAAACGATTAGCGTTGCGGCGCTCGCGCAGAAGATGTCCGTGAAGGCGGCCGAAGTCATTAAGGTCATGATGAAACTCGGCACCATGGCGACGATCAATCAGATCGTCGACCAGGACACGGCGATGATCGTCGTCGAGGAAATGGGACACAAGCCCGTGCGTGCGAAGCTCGACGATCCGGACGCATTTCTCGCTGAGTCCCCTCAGCACGAGGCTTTGAAGCTGGAGCCGCGCGCACCCGTCGTTACAGTTATGGGACACGTCGACCATGGCAAGACGTCCCTGCTCGACCACATTCGCCGCACGCGCGTCGCCAGCGGCGAGGCCGGCGGCATTACCCAGCACATTGGCGCATACCACGTCGAGACGCCGCGCGGCATGATTACCTTTCTCGATACGCCAGGCCATGAAGCATTTACTGCCATGCGCGCACGCGGAGCGAAGGTCACGGACCTCGTGATTCTCGTGGTGGCCGCAGACGATGGCGTAATGCCGCAGACCATAGAGGCGATCGCTCACGCGAGAGCGGCAAAAGTGCCGATGGTCGTCGCACTAAACAAGATCGACCGGGCCGAAGCGAACCCCGAGCGCATTAAGCAGGATCTCGCGGGCCAGCAAGTGGTGCCGGAGGAGTGGGGCGGGGATACGATGTTCGTGCCGGTCTCCGCAAAAACCGGCGATGGTATCGACAAGCTGCTCGAAAGCGTCTTGCTGCAAGCAGAAGTGCTTGAGCTCAAAGCGGCGAAAGATGCGCCGGCGAAAGGCATCGTGATCGAAGCGCGTCTCGACAAAGGGCGCGGCCCGGTCGCTACTGTGCTCGTGCAATCAGGAACGTTGAAGCGCGGCGACATCGTGCTTGCGGGCGCGGTTTTCGGCCGCGTGCGCGCGATGCTCGATGAAAACGGCAAGGCGGTTGACAGTGCTGGCCCGTCGATCCCGGTGGAAATTCAGGGTATGTCAGATGTGCCGGCAGCGGGTTCCGATGTGCTCGTACTTGGCGACGAACGCAAGGCGCGCGAAATAGCATTGTTCCGTCAGGGCAAGTTCCGTGACGTGAAGCTCGCGCTTCAGCAATCGAGCAAAAGCGAAAACATGTTCGAGCAGATCGGCGAGGCGGGTAAGAAAACCCTGTCGATCATTATCAAGTCCGATGTGCAAGGTTCGTACGAAGCGATGGCGCACGCTCTGCCCAAGATTTCGACGGATGAGGTCAAGGTCAACATCGTGCATTGTGGCGTCGGCGGCATTACGGAATCCGATGTCAATCTCGCATTGGCGTCGAAGGCTGTGATCATCGGTTTCAACACGCGCGCCGACGCGATGGCGCGCAAGCTCGCCGAATCCGCGGGCGTGGACATTCGTTATTACAATATTATCTATGAAGCTCTCGACGACGTGAAGGCGGCGCTGTCGGGCATGTTGACCCCGGAGAAAAAGGAAAGCGTGCTCGGCATGGTCGAAGTCCGCCAGGTCTTCAAGATCTCCAAGGTCGGTACGGTCGCCGGCTGCATGGTGCTCGACGGACTCGTCCGGCGCAGTGCGAAAGTGCGCGTGCTGCGTGACAACGTCGTAATCCACGACGGCGAACTCGACTCGTTGAAGCGCTTCAAGGATGACGCACGCGAAGTCAAAGCCGGCTTCGATTGCGGCCTGTCGGTCAAGAACTTCGGAGACCTCAAGGTGGGCGACCAGCTCGAGGCTTACGAAGTCGTCGAGGTAGCCAGAAGCCTGTAGCGGCGCCGCTGGGGAAGTTGCTCTCCCGAGCACGCCACTCCAGCGTCTGCAATCCGGATTTTCGCAATGCCAAAAGATTTTTCACGAACGTTGCGCGTAGCCGAGCAGATCCAGCGCGATCTGGCCGAATTGCTGCGGCTCGAGGTCAAAGATCCGCGCATCGGAATGGTGACCTTGACTGACGTCGAAGTGACCTCGGACTATGCACATGCAAAAATATTTTTCACGCTGCTGGGCGATGCGGCCCAGATCGAAGCGGCGACCGAGGGCCTCAATCGCGCCGCCGGCTTCCTGCGTCATGAACTTGGCCGCCGAATCAAGCTCCGCAGCATTCCTCAATTGCATTTCATCTACGATGAGTCGGTCGAGCGCGGCGTGCGCTTATCGCAACTGATAGACGCCGCGGTCAGTGGCGACAGCAGTGCCAAGAAAAAAACGCGCGCTTAAGCCGGCGTGCCGCTCGTGTTGAAACGGCAGGCAACCGCTCGCCGCGCGGTCGACGGCGTCCTGCTGCTCGACAAGCCGACCGGCATCACCTCAAACGCCGCACTCCAGCGCGTCAAACGCGCGTTCGCGGCGCAGAAGGCCGGCCATGTCGGCACTCTCGATCCGATGGCGAGCGGCCTGTTGCCGGTGTGCCTCGGTGAGGCGACTAAATTCTCCACCGATACCTTCAGTGCGGACAAGAGCTACGAGGCAGAAGTTTTGCTCGGTGTGACGACGACCACTGGAGATCGCGAGGGTGAGGTAACGGCGCGCCGCGCGGTCGATGTCGCGCGCGACCGGTTGCTTGCGGTTTTGGCGACATTCACGGGCGCTTCGGAGCAGACGCCGCCTATGTACAGCGCACTCAAGCGCGACGGCAAGCCGCTATACGAATACGCGCGCGCGGGACTCACCGTCGAGCGCGTGCCGCGCAACATCACGATTCATAAGATCGTGCTGCTGGATTTTGCCGCCGACCGGGTGAGAATCGATGTCAGTTGCACCAAGGGAACATACATTAGGGTGTTGGCTGAGGATATAGGCGCTGCCCTCGGCTGTGGCGCGACGCTCGCAGGCCTGCGTCGCACCTGCGTGGGCGACTTCGACTTGTCAAGGGCGGTGACACTCGAGGCGCTCGAACAGGCGCCCGACGCCGTGCGAATTAATCTCTTGTTGCCAATCGAAAGTCTGGTTGCGCGACTGTCTGCGATAACTCTCTCCCCTGGCGCCGCGGCTCTAATTTTGCAAGGCCAGGCCGTGCTAACTGATTCCGGCGCAGGAATTGTGGGCACTGTGCGGGTTTACGACGCGAATCGGGGCTTTCTCGGCCTGGCGGAACTGCAAAGCGGGGGTCGCCTGCTGCCGAAACGTCTGCTCGCGGCGACCGGGTGCGGCGCCGTGCCGGCGTCCGCACCTCAGCTTCCGAGTCCTAAAATTGCTTGAGAAAGCCGCTAGTTACGGGTTAAAATAGCCGACTTTGCAAGTGGAGACCAGAATGCCAACCAGCGGCCCGCAAAAAGCCCAGATCGTCAAAGATTACCAGCGCAAGCAATCCGATACCGGTTCGCCGGAAGTCCAAGTTGCATTGCTGTCGGCTCGGATCACCGAATTGACCGAGCATTTCAAGATTCACGTCAAGGATCACCATTCACGCCGCGGTCTGTTGCGCATGGTGAGCCAGCGGCGCAAGTTGCTCGACTATCTGAAACGTTCGAGCGCTGAAAAGTATCGCACCCTGATCGATCGCCTCGGTCTGCGCAAGTGATTCCACCGTGGTATCGGTGGTAGAGATTGCCGTTGCATGAGTGGCCGGCCCGGCATTGCGTCCAGGACGGCCATGTTTGTTTTAACCCCAGTATTTTGATACTCCAGTCCGCGCAGCATCGCGCGGTCAAACCGTGGCATAAAAGGATACGACAGTGAGCGCAATCAAGAAAACCATCATGTGGGGGCGTCATAAGCTGACGCTAGAAACCGGTGAAATCGCGCGCCAGGCCAGTGGTGCCGTTGTGGTGACGCTGGAAGACACCGTAGTGCTGGTAACCGTGGTCGGCCGCAAATCCGCCGCCGAAGGCAAGGATTTTCTGCCGCTGACAGTTGATTACCAGGAACGCACTTATGCCGCCGGAAAAATTCCAGGCGGCTTTTTCAAGCGCGAAGGCCGTCCTTCCGAGAAGGAGATTCTGACTTCGCGCCTGATCGACCGGCCGATCCGGCCGTTGTTTCCCGATGGCTACTACAATGAAGTGCAAGTCGTCGCGACCGTGATGTCGTCTAACAACGAGATCGATTCCGACATCCCGGCGATGATCGGCACCTCCGCGGCGCTCGCCGTATCCGGCATTCCTTTCAACGGCCCGATCGGCGCCGCGCGCGTCGGCTATGCAGACGGCCAGTACGTGCTTAACCCGACGGCCACCGAACTCAAGACTAGCCAGCTCAACCTGGTTGTCGCCGGCACGCTGCCCGCGGTGCTCATGGTCGAATCGGAAGCGAACGAACTGTCCGAAGACGTGATGCTCGGCGCCGTGATGTTCGGCCACGAGCAGATGCAGGCGGTCATCGAAGCGATCAATCAAATGGCCGACGAAGTGAACAACCCGGTATGGGATTGGGCGCCGCCCGCCAAAGACGAATCACTCGCAGCGCGCGTTGCGCAGCTCGCGGAAAGCGATCTGAATGCGGCGTTCCAGGTCAAGCAAAAGCAGGCCCGTTCGGAAGCGATCGACAACATCTGGCGGCGCGTTTTCGATGAAGTCGGCGTGGGCAAGGAAGGCGGCCCCGACGGCAATGCGGTCAAGGAGATCTGCTTCGCGCTGGAATCGAAAATCGTGCGCGGCCAGATTTTGAACGGCGAACCGCGCATCGACGGCCGCGACACGCGTACGATACGCCCCATTTCGATCCGCAACAGCGTGCTGCCGCGCGCGCATGGTTCCGCGTTGTTTACGCGCGGCGAGACGCAGGCGCTGGTAGTGGCGACGCTGGGCACTTCGCGTGACGAGCAGCGCATAGACGCGCTGATGGGTGAATACACCGACCGCTTCATGCTTCATTACAACATGCCTCCCTATGCGACCGGCGAGACCGGCCGCGTCGGCTCGCCCAAACGCCGCGAAATCGGCCATGGCCGGCTAGCCAAGCGCGCGTTGCTGGCGGTGCTGCCGAGCGCCGAGGAGTTCGGCTATTCGATGCGCGTGGTGTCCGAGATCACGGAGTCCAACGGCTCCAGCTCGATGGCGTCGGTGTGCGGGGGCTGCCTCGCTTTGATGGACGCGGGCGTTCCCCTCAAGGCGCACGTCGCGGGTATCGCGATGGGCCTGATCAAGGAAGGCAATCGATTCGCCGTGCTGTCGGACATCCTCGGTGACGAAGATCATCTGGGCGACATGGATTTCAAAGTGGCGGGCACCGAAAAGGGCATTACCGCCTTGCAGATGGACATCAAGATCACTGGCATCACGAAAGAAATCATGCATGCCGCACTGGTACAGGCGCGTGAAGGCCGCATCCATATCCTGGGCAAAATGAAAACCGCGCTCGAAACCCCGCGCACCGAACTGTCCGCGTATGCACCACGCATGATCACGATCAAGATCAAGCCGGAGAAGATTCGCGACGTGATTGGCAAGGGCGGCGCGGTGATACGTGCGCTGACCGAGGAAACCGGGACATCAATCGATATATCGGACGATGGCACGGTGACGATAGCCTGCGTTTCGTCCGAAGGCGGCGAGCTGGCGCGCAGGCGCATAGAAGAAATCACTGCCGACGTCGAAGTTGGCCGCGTATACGACGGCACGGTTCTGAAGCTGCTGGACTTCGGTGCGATCGTCAGCGTATTGCCGGGCAAAGATGGATTGCTGCACATCTCGCAGATCGCCAACGAGCGCGTCAACGCAGTTGCCGACCATTTGAAAGAAGGCCAGTTGGTTCGCGTCAAAGTGATCGAGGCAGACGAGAAGGGCCGCCTGCGGCTGAGCATGAAAGCCGCTGCCGCCGAAACGCAGCAGCCGCAGACCGTGCAGTAAAAAGCGTCAGAACGAACGTCAGAACAAAAAAAGGGCAGCCTTGGCTGCCCTTTTTTATTGCCGCCGGGGCCTGGATTACTTCGCTACTTGCTTCTCTCTGAGTTCGTCGAGCGTCTTGCAATCGATGCACAGCGTCGCGGTCGGGCGTGCTTCGAGGCGCTTCAAGCCGATTTCAACGCCGCAGCTGTCGCAATAACCATATTCGGCGGCGTCGATTTTGACGATCGTCTCGTCGATTTTCTTGATCAACTTGCGCTCGCGGTCACGGTTCCTCAATTCGAGCGACATGTCGGATTCCTGACTGGCGCGGTCGTTCGGATCCGCGAATATCGTCGCCTCGTCCTGCATCGTATGGACGGTGCGGTCGATGTCCTGCGACAGTCCGAGCTTCATTTCCACGAGCATGTTTTTGAAATGCGCGAGCTGCTTGGAATTCATATACTCCTCGCGCGCTTTCGGCTTGTAGGGCTGGTGCGGCTTCTGCAATTCTGCTGCCATGAGGCTCTTCCGATTCTTCAAAAATGGTGCGTTTTATAGCAGAAATATCCTCGCCCAGCAAGTCTTTCGGTGTGGCGCGCTGCCCGGCCGGTTTGCATTGACCCCCGGCGGGCGCTAGGGGTATATTACGCGCCTTTAGTTCTGGCGTAACATCGGTTCGGCGCCGGTGGGAACCTGCACTAAAACGGCTTATTCGGGGTGTAGCGTAGCCTGGTAGCGCGCCTGGTTTGGGACCAGGATGTCGGGAGTTCAAATCTCTCCACCCCGACCACATTTGAGTATCCGCGGGAGTGCCCGTAGCTCAATCGGATAGAGCACCGGCCTTCTAAGCCGGGGGTTGTGGGTTCGAGTCCCGCCGGGCGCACCAATTACCGCCGTGCCGCAAAGTTTTTCGATGGTGGCCTTAGCTCAGCTGGTAGAGCATTGGATTGTGATTCCAAGGGTCACGGGTTCAAGCCCCGTAGGCCACCCCATCCTTTTAAGCGCGCAGCAGCGCAGCGGCCCGTTTAACGCGCCGTGTGGCCCCTTGTCCCCTGCCGGGGGCCGCGCTCAAAAACGTTCGTCGCCGCGCAGGTAACGCCAATGCCCTTGCGGTAAATCGCCGAGCAGTACTTTGCCGATGCGCACGCGTTTCAAGCCGGTGACTTTAAGCCCGACCAGTTCACACATGCGCCGGATCTGGCGCTTTTTGCCTTCGCGCAGGACGAACCGCAATTGGTCGTCGTTTTGCCATTTAACCTCGGCGCGTTTGAGCGGCGCGCCGTCCAGGCTCAAGCCGAAATTCAATTGGGCCAACCCGGCGGCGGGCAGATTGCCTTCGACCCGCACCAGATATTCTTTCTCGATCCCCGAGTTTTCGCCGATCAACTGCTTCGCAATGCGACCGTCCTGGGTTAAAACCAGCAATCCCGTCGAATCGATGTCGAGTCGGCCGGCCGGCGCGAGACCTTTGAGGTGCGCGGGGCTGAAGCGCTGCGGCGAGCGGTCACCCTTGAAATGAGATTGCGCGCTGATCAGCGTGATCGCGGGCCGGTAGCCTTCCTCGGCCTGGCCGGACACAAAACCGATCGGCTTGTTCAGCAGGATGGTTACGCTCGAGCTCTGGTGCGATTGCGCGGCTTGCGCCAGCGTGATGCGTTGGTTCGGATAGATGCGCGTGCCGAGTTCCGTTACCGCCACGCCGTCGACGAGCACCCACCCGCGCTCGATATAATTATCGGCTTCGCGGCGCGAGCATAGACCCTGCTCGGACATCAGTTTGGACACGCGGATTTTTTCCATTGCCATCGATCTTGGGCGCAATGCTGGATTATGCACCGGCCGCCGCCGCCATACTCAACGCGACGGCTTCGGCGACTTCGATGCCATCGACTGCCGCGGAAAGTATGCCTCCCGCGTAGCCCGCACCTTCTCCGGCCGGATAAAGCCCGCGGGTATTGAGACTTTGATATCGCGCGTTGCGCGTGATTCGCAGCGGCGATGACGTGCGAGTCTCCACCCCCGTCAATACCGCGTCATGCATCGCAAAACCCTTGAGCTGTTTTTCGAACGCGGGCAATGCTTCGCGAATCGCGTCGGCCGCGTACGCCGGGATGCAGCTACTGAGGTCGGTCATGCACACTCCCGGCGTGTACGAGGGAGCCACGGATCCGAGCGCGGTCGATGCGCGGTTTGCAATGTAATCCCCGACCAGTTGCGCCGGCGCGCGGTAGTCGCCGCCACCGGCATCGAATGCGCGGCCTTCCCAGTGGCGTTGAAATTCGATTCCGGCGAGTGCATCTCCGGGGAAATCCGCCGGCGTAATGCCGACCACGATACCGGCATTCGCGTTGCGCTCGTTGCGCGAATACTGGCTCATGCCGTTCGTAACGACGCGGCCGGGTTCGGAAGCCGCGGCAACCACCGTGCCGCCGGGGCACATGCAAAAGCTGTAAACGGAACGGCCGTTGCCGCAGTGATGCACGAGCTTGTAATCTGCCGCACCGAGCAGCGTCGAACCGGCAAATGTTCCGTAGCGCGCGCGGTCGATGAGCGACTGTGGATGCTCGATCCGGAAACCGATAGAGAGGGGTTTTGCTTCCATGTGGATGCCGCGCGCGTGGAGCATCTCGAAGGTATCGCGCGCGCTGTGGCCGACCGCGAGCACCACGTGGTCGGCGGCAATCGTTTCGCCGTCGGCGAGCGCAATGCCGCGGACGCTCCCGCTGTCCACAAGCACGTCAGCGACTTTGCATTGAAAACGGATTTCGCCGCCGAGCGCGTGGATCGAGTCGCGCATGTTTTCGACCACGCCGACGAGCCGGAACGTACCGATGTGCGGCTTGCTCACGTAAAGAATCTCGGCCGGCGCGCCAGCCTTGACGAACTCGGTGAGAACCTTGCGCCCTAAAGAGCGCGGGTCCTTGATCTGGCTGTAAAGCTTGCCGTCGGAAAAGGTGCCGGCGCCGCCTTCGCCGAACTGCACGTTCGATTCCGGATTGAGGATCGATTTGCGCCACAGCCCGAACGTATCCTTCGTGCGTTCGCGCACGGCCTTGCCGCGTTCGAGGACAATGGGGCGAAATCCCATCTGCGCGAGAGTTAGTGCCGCGAACAATCCGCAGGGACCGGTGCCAATGACGATAGGACGTTGGGTAAGTCCGGCTGACGCGGTCGCGACGAACCGGTAGTTTGTATCGGGAGCCGGCGCGATATGTCGATGAGCGCGGTGGCGTTCGAGCACGGCGCCTTCGGCAAGGACCTCGACATCGAGTGTGTAGATAAAGGTGATGGCGGAGCGCCGGCGCGCGTCTACGCTCCGCCGGAATATCGAGTAGCCAACGAGCGCGCTCTTATCGATGCCGAGGCGCTCAAGAATGGCGGCGGCGAGCGCAGCTTTGCCGTGGTCCAGCGGCAGTTTTATTTCAGTCAATCTCAGCATGTTCGCGGGTCTTGCGGAGTCGGTAGGCGGGATTCGCTGCCCGGCCGGAGCGGGGGGCGCTTCGAGCTACCTTACCTTCAGCACCCGTTGCTTTTCCCGCTGCCAGTCGCGCTCTTTTTCGGCCTGTCGCTTGTCGTGCTGCTTTTTGCCTTTCGCCAGGCCAATGGCGAGCTTGATTTTGCCGCGCTTGAAGTGCATGTCGAGCGGCAGCATGGTGTAACCCGCACGCTCGACGCTCCCGATCAGGCGATTGATTTCCTCCTTGTGCAGCAATAACTTTCTCGTGCGCACCGGATCGGGCTGAAAATGAGTCGACACGGTGGCAAGCGGGCTGATATGGCAGCCGATCAGATAGATCTCGCCGTTGCGCACGATGACATAAGCTTCTTTGAGCTGCAGGCGGCCGGCCCGTATCGATTTGACTTCCCAGCCTTCGAGCTCTACGCCCGCCTCGAACTGCTGCTCCACGAAGTAGTCGTGAAAGGCTTTTTTATTTTGTGCGATGCTCATGTCGAGGTATAGTGACCGTCAGTTTTGATTGTAGCAGCAACACTCCGGAACCCGCCCGCAATACATTTCCCTGGTTCGACCGCTCATGGCGCAAGTAATGAAATCGGTGCTGGTCGCGCAACCCGCGCCGCGCATGTTCGAGCTCGTCGATGCCGTCGAAAAATATCCCGAGTTTCTGCCGTGGTGCGGCGGCAGCGAATGCAATTACCGCGACGCCGGCGTCACGCGCGCGACGCTGCACATCAACTACCGCGGCATCCGGCAAAGCTTCAGCACCGAAAACCTGAAAAGCGCGCCTGGGCTGATGCAGATCAGGCTGATCGAAGGACCATTCAGGATGCTCGAGGGCAGCTGGCGCTTCACCGATCTCGGCGGTACAGGTTGCAAGGTCGAGTTGAGCCTGCACTATGAATTTTCCAACCGCCTGCTCGAAAAGCTGATCGGTCCGGTGTTCAGCTACATCGCCAACAGCATGGTCGACGCGTTCGTCAAGCGCGCGCAAAGCCTGTATGGCTGACGCAGGCGCGAAGACGATAGAAGTGGAGATCGTTTATGCGCTGCCGCACGACGCGGTCGAGCAAACGCTGCGGGTGCCGGCTGGCTTCACTATCGCGCAAGCGATCGCGCAGTCGGGCATTCTCGAGCGCTATTCCGAAATCGATGTGGCCTCTCTGGCCCTGGGGGTATTCGGCAAACGCGCGGAAGCGACGGCGGTACTACGTGAATTCGACCGCATCGAGATTTACCGGCCGTTGATCGCGGACCCGAAACAGTCGCGGCGCGCTCGCGCCAAAAAGGTCGCGAAGCCGGCGCGCCGATAAGCGTTTAGCGGGCGGCGCCTATTTCTTGGTGCACCATGCATCGACCGACTTTTGCGCGCTGGCAATTTCGTTCGGGCGGTCCTTGTCCTCGAGCACGATGCGCTCGCCGGTTTTGGGGTCGGTCCGCGAAATGCGCTGGCCGTCCTGCAACGCGCGCAACTGGGAGCGCGCGTCGAAGCAATTGCGCTCGGTTTCCTTCGCGTCGGACTGCGCCTTCTCGTCCTTCTTCGCCGCTTCCTGGCGTTCGAGCGCGCGCTTCTTGAAATCCGCGTCCCGTTCGGCGAGGGACTTCGCCGGCGCCGCCGCACTCGGAGCGGTGGATGGCCCGGGGCCCGCACCGCCTTTTTGCAGCTTGTTTTCCTTGACCGTTCCCGGAGGGCAAAACTGGGCAATCGTCTTGGTGCCTTTGGCGTCGACGCATTCCATCACCTGCGCGGCGGCGGTGCCGGCAGCGAGCATTAAGACACAACCCGTCAATAGTTTTTTCATCGGAGTTCCTCAGTTGCGGCTCGCCCGGTTTCATTTGGCGCGCGCCGTTGCAGCGCTAGCAAGCTAGCGGATTTTGGCGTTACCAGTCAATCCTTTGCATACCTTTAACGCCCGGTTTGCTTGGCGGTTTACGCGGGTTTGCGTATAATGCTGTTTTGCGAGGGAACACCAGATGCGCGTGGTCCAAAAAGCCCTGACCTTCGACGATGTCCTGCTGATCCCCGCCCACTCCACCATCCTGCCCCGCGACGTAAGCCTGACCACCAAGCTCACGCGCACCATCAGTCTCAATATCCCGCTGTTGTCCGCCGCCATGGACACCGTTACCGAATCCCGCCTAGCGATAGCCATTGCGCAGGAGGGTGGCATCGGGATCATTCACAAGAACATGACTGCGCGCGCGCAAGCTGCGGAAGTCGCGAAGGTCAAGCGCTTCGAGAGTGGCGTCGTTAAAGATCCGATCACGATCACGCAGAATATGAAAGTCCGTGACGTGCTCGCGCTGACCGCCCAGCACAAGATTTCTGGCTTGCCCGTGATCGACGCGGCGGGGCGGGTGGTCGGCATCGTCACCAATCGGGACTTGCGCTTCGAAACCAATCTCGGGCAGCCAATCAAGAACATCATGACGCCACGATCGCGCCTCGTCACCGTACGGGAAGGCGCAACCCGCGAGGATGCGATGGCATTGATGCACAAGCATCGGCTCGAGCGCGTGCTCGTTGTGACCAGGAACTTCGAGCTGCGCGGGCTGATCACGGTCAAGGATATTCAGAAATCGACCGAACATCCGAATGCATGCAAGGACAAGCTTGGCCGGTTGCGCGTGGGCGCCGCGATCGGCGTCGGCGAGGGAACCGAGGAGCGCGCGGCGGCATTGATCGAAGCGGGCGTCGATTTCGTGGTCGTCGACACGGCTCACGGGCATGCACAGGGCGTGCTCGACCGCGTCAAATGGGTGAAGAAAAACTTCCCCAAAGCGCAGGTGATCGGCGGCAACATTGCGACGGCGAGCGCAGCCAAAGCGCTGGTCGATCACGGTGCCGACGCAGTCAAGGTCGGCATCGGTCCGGGGTCCATCTGCACGACGCGGATCGTGGCGGGTGTCGGTGTGCCGCAGATCAGCGCCGTGAATAATGTCGCCAAAGCGCTGGCCAAGACCGATATTCCGCTGATCGCGGACGGTGGCATTCGGTTCTCCGGCGACATCGCGAAGGCGCTCGCCGCCGGCGCGCACTCAGTGATGATAGGCGGGCTGTTCGCCGGCACTGAAGAATCGCCGGGAGATACCGAGTTGTATCAGGGCCGCTCGTATAAATCCTATCGCGGCATGGGTTCGCTCGGCGCGATGCAGCAGGGTGCGGCCGACCGTTACTTCCAGGACGCCGAAGAGGCGACGGAGAAACTCGTGCCCGAAGGCGTCGAAGGACGCGTGCCGTACAAGGGCGGGGTGGTGCCGTTGATTCAGCAGTTGATGGGCGGTCTGCGCGCCAGCATGGGTTACACCGGTTGCGATGCAATCGAGGAGCTGCGCAGCAAGGCGGAATTCGTCGAAATTACGCACGCTGGAATCCGCGAATCCCACGTGCACGATGTGCAAATCACGAAGGAAGCGCCGAACTATCGTGTCGATTAGAAGTCGCTCGCGAATGTCACGTGTCGGCAACGCTTTCGCGCGTTGCCGTGTTTTTTTCCGGGTTTAAAACGCTGAACTGCGAATTGTCGAAATGCCGCATCAAAAAATCCTGATCCTAGATTTCGGCGCGCAATACACGCAGTTGATCGCGCGGCGTGTGCGCGAGACCAATGTCTACTGCGAACTACATCCGCATGATGTCAGCGACGAATTCGTGCGGAATTTCGCGCCGGCGGGAATCATTCTGTCCGGCGGGCCCGCGTCGGTGTGGGAGGGCGGCACCCCGCGCGCGCCGCAGCGGGTGTTCGAACTCGGCGTTCCCGTGCTCGGCATCTGTTACGGCATGCAGACGATGGCGGCGCAACTCGGCGGCAAAGTCGAGAGCGGCACGGTGCGCGAATTCGGTTACGCCGAAGTGCGCGCACACGGCCATTCGGCGTTGTTCAAGGACATCCAGGACCGCGCCAACGCGGAAAACCATGGCTTGCTCGACGTCTGGATGAGCCATGGCGATAAAGTGACCGCGCTGCCGAAGGGATTCATTATCATCGCGAGCAACGCAGCATGCCCGATCGCCGGAATGGCCGATGAGGCGCGCCGGTTCTACGGCGTCCAGTTTCATCCGGAAGTTACCCATACGCTGCAGGGCAAGGCCATCATCGAGCGGTTCGTGCGGGACATTTGCAAGCTCGACGGCGATTGGAGCATGCCTGCTTATGCGGACGAGGCAATCGGCAGGATCCGCTCCGCAGTTGGCGCCGATGAAGTGCTGCTCGGGTTGTCGGGCGGCGTCGATTCGGCGGTCGCTGCCGCATTACTGCAGCGTGCGATAGGCAAACAGCTTACCTGCGTATTTGTCGATAATGGCTTGCTGCGATTGAACGAAGCCGAGCAGGTCATGCAGACTTTCGCGAGCGGGCTCGGCGTCAAAGTCATCCACGTCGACGCGTCGCGCCACTTCCTGGACGCGCTCGCCGGCGTGGATGAGCCCGAGCAGAAGCGCAAGATCATCGGCCGCGTGTTCGTCGAAGTTTTTCAGCGTGAGTCGGCGAGGCTGCCGGGCGTCAAATGGCTCGCGCAGGGCACCATCTATCCCGATGTGATCGAATCGGCGGGCGCGAAAACCAAGAAAGCGCACACGATCAAATCGCATCACAACGTGGGCGGCCTCCCTGAGACGCTACATTTGAAGCTGTTGGAGCCGTTGCGCGAACTGTTCAAGGACGAAGTGCGCGAACTCGGCGTCGCGCTCGGCCTGCCGCGCGAGATGGTGTTCCGGCATCCGTTTCCGGGCCCCGGCCTCGGTGTGCGCATACTTGGCGAGGTGAAGGCAGCCTATGCGGATTTGCTGCGCCGCGCCGACGCGATATTTATCGACGAGTTGCGCGCCGCCGGTTGGTACGACCGGACCGCGCAGGCGTTCGTTGTATTTCTGCCGGTGCGCTCAGTCGGCGTGATGGGGGACGGCCGCACGTACGAGCATGTTGTTTCCCTGCGCGCCGTGCAGACGACCGACTTCATGACCGCGCAGTGGGCTGAGCTGCCGTACAGCCTGCTCGCGAAGGTATCGAACCGGATAATCAACGAGGTACGCGGCATAAACCGCGTCGTCTACGATATTTCGAGCAAGCCGCCGGCCACGATCGAGTGGGAATAGCATGACCATCACGCTTTACGGCATCAAAAACTGCGATACCGTAAAAAAAGCACGCGCGTGGCTCGCTGCGAATCGCGTCGAATACGAATTTCACGATTACAAGATTGCGGGCATCGAACGCAAGCGCCTGCAGCGCTGGTGCAACGAACTCGGCTGGGAAACGCTGCTGAATCGCGCGGGCACGACTTTCCGAAAATTGCCGGACGCAGCCAGGGTGTGGGTGACCGCCGCGAGCGCTATCGACTTGATGATCGCGCAGCCATCGATGATCAAGCGTCCGGTGCTCGACGACGATGGCAGGTTGTCGGTGGGGTTTAAGCCGGAGCATTACGAGCGTGCACTGCGCATCGCGGGCTAAGCGCCTGGTGCGCCGCAGATGATGGCGGACGAACTCTACATGCGCGAGGCGATGCTCCTTGCGGACGCAGCGCAAGCGCGCGGGGAAGTGCCGGTAGGGGCGGTGGTGGTCAGCGCCGGCGCAATTATCGGCCGCGGCTACAATCAGCCGGTTTCGAGCCGTGATCCGTCCGCCCACGCGGAGATCGTCGCGTTGCGCGACGCCGCGTCGCGCATCGGCAACTACCGGCTGGTCGATTGCGAACTCTATGTGACGCTCGAGCCATGCGTGATGTGCGCCGGCGCGATCATGCACGCCCGGATTGCCCGGCTGGTGTTC
>JBKJMN010000276.1:0-14863 GCA_046596405.1 Burkholderiales bacterium | reverse complement strand
CGATAAATAGTTTCGAGGTCGCGCGTAAACTTGAGCGAGTCGAACAGCGGCGTATTGAGCCGGTTGGCCGCCAGCTTGGTACGCAGCGAATCGCGAAGTACGTTATCAGTCGAGATGCGCAGCACCAGGCGCTCGTAGTCTGCGAGGGAATAGGCAATGAGTTCGGGCAGGCCGCACGCACTGAGTATGCTGCCTGACACGCGCCCTGCGAACGTGTCGCCGCACAGCGCAACCAGCAAACAGTCGCACCACAATGCGTCGCTCGCCGTGGTATGCGAGGTGTATGGAAAGGTATCGAGTGCAAGGTCGGCGGCGCGATAGCGTGCGAGGTGCAGCGCGAGCGGGACTTTGGGGGCGAAAATGAGCCGATCAGGCGCGATGCCATGCACCGCCGCGGCCGCCTTGAGATTGGAGGCGGCCCAGCGGTTGTCTTCGAGGAGCCACAGCACGCTGGCAGGCGTCGCGTGCATGAGCCGCATCCACACGGCAAAGACGTCCGGCGTGATCTTATAAGCCTGGTTGAAGCAGCAGAACACAAACGCGTCGTCCGGCACTCCATACTGAGAGCGCGCGAGCGTCGGTGCGACCGCGCGTTGGCGATCGTTGGGCTGGTAGCAATGCGGCATGCGCAGCACGCGCTCGGCGTATACGGATTCCTGAGCCGGTGCGATCAGAAAATGATCGGCGATGATGTAATCCATGAACGCCGCACCCATGGTGCCCGGATAACCAAGCCAGTTGACCTGAATCGGACACAGGCGGCGCGCCAGCAGCGAGGTGCGGGCCCCCATCGTATGGCCTTTCAGGTCGATGAGAATATCGAGCTGATCGTCCTGAATGCGGCGCGCCGCAAGGTCGTCCGGTTCGCGCGCCAGGTCGACGCAGTGTTCGCAGGCCGCACGCAAACGCGCATGCATCGGACTATGGTCATCAGGGCCGTAGGAATAGGCGGTGACTTCAAAATGCTCCCGGTCGTGCAGTTCGAGCACTTCGGCTACCAGATAGGCGACGGCGTGCTCATAGAAGTCTGATGATAGATAACCAATCCGCAGTCGGCGGTCGGTACGCGCAGCGTGCTCCGCGATGGCGTTGCCAGGCATCACCGTCTTGAAGTGGGTTTCACACCAGCGACGGGTGTAGGCAAGTTGCTGCGCGGGCGTCGTGGGTTCGCACAAGAGCGAAAACGGAGTTACTACCGCCGCTGAACTTTCCAATGCGGATGCCAAGCGTGGCCACGTGGTGCGCCATTTATCCCATTCGCATAGTCGTCGCAGGCCGAACGTCAGCTTGCCCAGCATGCTGGAGGCGCCCGTGGATTCGACGGCGGTTTCGAACGTGCTCACGGCACGGTCGAGTTCGCCGCGGATCAAATGAATTTCTGCCAACACGCTATAGGCACTCACCGCCGTCGCGTCCAGCTCATGCGCCCGCCGCGCAGTGGATTCCGCTTCGGCAAGCTCGCCCACCTCGAGCAGCGCGTCGGCGAGCGCGCTGACGGCGCGGCCGTTGTCTGGTTCCGCACGTACTACGTCACGCCAGCTCGCGATCGCTTCCTTGAAGCGCCCGAGCGCGAACGAGGCGGCGGCCAGCCCTTCGCGGGCTTCGATCAGGCCGGGCCGTATGCGTAATGCAGTCAGATACTCCTCACGCGCGACTTCCGGTTTACCCTGGAGCATGAGGACATTCGCGGCGTTACTGCGCGCCTGCGCGAGTTCAGGATTCAATTCAAGCGCGCGTTTGAAACTGGCCAACGCTGCGTCGAGCCGTTCTGCTTTTTGCAGGGCAATACCGAGATTGACGTGAGCATCGACGTGCAGCGGCGACTGCCCGATCGCGCGCTCGAACCAGCCACGGGCGGCGTCGAGTTGATCCTGGGCAAGGCTCAGCACGCCGAGGTTATACGTTGCATCGGCGTGGTTCGGATTCAGTTGCAACGCGGTTTCGAAATGGCGGCGCGCGAGCGCAGGGTCACCCATGAGGTCCGCCGCCTGTCCCAGATTAAGATGAATGTCGGCATTGCGCGGATCGAGCTCGAGTGCCCGGCTCAGCGAATCGACAGCCTCGGCGTGGCGGCCCTGATGCAGAATCGCCGCTCCCAGCCGCATGAACGACAAAGCCGTCGCGCCTGGCAGCCTTGCGGCGCTGCGCAGCGGTCGTTCAGCTTCGGCAAACTCGCCAAGCATCAGGTGAGCGAGGCCCAGATTCTCGAGTGCCATCGGATGGTGCGGCGCTGTGCAAAGCGCGCGCTCGAAAGGACCGACCGCCTCCCGCGCGCGGCCCGTCATGAGATGCGTGAGGCCGAACATACCCAGGGCGTCGGGATTCTGCGGTGCGCGCGCCAGCACCTCCTGACACAGGACCTGCGCGCCCGCCACGTCGCCTTTTTGCAGGCGCTTTTGCGCTTCGCCGAGCTTGCGATTTAATGCGGCAGACATTGATGAGCCGGGACAATTCGAATGTGACGGCCAATTATGCCGTTTCTCTGCGTGCGCGTCGCGGGCTAGCAGCAAGAACAAGCAGCAAGAACACTTAGACAGCGCGGCAGGCTGCTTCTACAATAGCGGCCTGTCGTTGGCGGCGGCGCACACGCTGTGCTGCAGCGGTGCCACGCGCGGATAGTGAAATGCGGACCCCCGGGGTGCAGCCAAATCATTAACGGCGTTTAAATCAAACGCGCAACCTTAGCGGCTTACCTAATGGCTGATACGGATCAGGACCGCCAAAGCGTACAGGACAGCCTGAAGCAGGTCGTCGAGCTTTTACGCAAACATCAGCTCGTCGAAAGCCTGGTGCATCGCCAGGATATGCCGCGTCACGAACTCGTCGAAAGCCTGGTCGAGAAGCAGAACGTCACCGAGCTGCAGAAAAAGCTCGAGCACCTGCACCCCGCCGACGTCGCATACGTTCTCGAGGCATTGCCGCTGGAAGAGCGGCTTGCGGTGTGGGATCTTGTCAAAGCCGATCGTGATGGCGAAATCTTGCTCGAAGTGTCGGACGCGGTGCGCGAAACCCTCATCGCGCACATGGAAACCGGGGAGCTGGTCGCCGCGGCCGAGCAGCTCGATACCGACGAAATTGCCGACCTCGCGCCGGATTTGCCGCGCGAAGTCATGCAGGACGTGTTCCGCTCGCTGTCGCTGGAAGAACGCGATCAGTTGCGTTCCGCGATGTCGTACCCGGAGGACACCGTCGGTGGGCTGATGGATTTCGACATGATCACCGTGCGCGACGATATTACGGTCGAAGTCGTGCTGCGCTACCTGCGCCGGCTCGACGAAATGCCCGATCACACCGACCAGCTTTTCGTAGTCGACCGCCAGGAATATCTGCGCGGCCTGCTGTCGGTAAGCCGGCTGCTCGTGACCGATCTCGACGCGCCGGTGACGGCCATCATGGCGCCGGCCAACGTCAAACTGAACCCTGAAGAAAATGCGCAGGACGCGGCCCTCGCTTTCGAGCGGTATGACCTCGTCTCGGCGCCGGTGATCGACGGCGACGGCAAGTTGATCGGCAGGGTCACCGTAAATTCGGTGGTCGATTTTATCCGGGAGGAAACCGACAGCGAGAAACTCTCCGCCGGCGGCCTGCGCGAAGAGGAGGATTTATTTGCGTCGGTGTGGAGCAGCGTCAAAAACCGCTGGACATGGCTGGCAATCAATCTGGTCACCGCTTTTATCGCCTCGCGCGTGATCGGCGTATTCGAGGGCTCGATCGAAAAAATAGTTGCGCTCGCCGCGCTAATGCCGATCGTGGCAGGTATCGGCGGCAATTCCGGCAATCAGACGATTACAATGATCGTGCGCGCCCTGGCGCTGGGTCAGATCACGGTCGCCAGCGCGCGCAAGCTGTTCGCCAAGGAAATCGGCGTCAGTTTTATCAACGGCCTGATCTGGGGCAGCGTGGTGGGTTTGTTCGCCTTTTTTATTTACCACAAGTGGCAGCTGGGGCTGGTGATGACCGGTGCGATGGTGCTGAATCTGCTGCTCGCTGCCGTGATGGGCGTGGCGGTTCCGCTGACGATGCAAAAACTCGGGCGCGATCCCGCGGTCGGCTCGAGCGTGATGATCACCGCGATCACGGACAGCGGCGGATTTTTCATTTTCCTCGGGCTCGCAACGTTGTTTCTCGTGCCTTAGCACACGCGGTGACGACGCTGCCGCCGGGAATAAACCGCCCTCAGGCGTGTTTGCACGGATGCAGGCGCTTGCCTGTCCCGGAGAAAAAAAATGAACTGGTTTGAGGCAAAGACCGGCGACAACTTTAATAATGACTGGCCGCGGTCAGGCCCGAACCGCGGCCGCTCACGGGCAATATGAATTGCTGAAACTCCAGTGGCCGGCCGCGACAGCGATTTCGTCGAACACATTCCCCGGTTGCGCCGCTACGCGCGCGCGCTGACCGGCGATCGCGGTCGCGCGGACGATCTGGTGCAGGACACCCTCGAACGCGCGCTGGCGAAAATCCATTTGTGGCGGCCAGGCAGTGATTTGCGGGCCTGGATGTTTACCATCATGCATAACGTGTTTATCAATCAGGTGCGCGCCAGTGCGTCCGCCGTCGTCAGCGCGCTCGATGACGAAACGGTGCAGCCCGCGATCCGCGCGACGCAGAGCGACCGCCTGGAAGTCATGGACCTGCAGGTCGCACTGTCGAGCCTCGCTGAAGAGCAGCGCGAAGTCCTCCTGCTGGTTGGGCTGGAGCAGATGAGTTACGAGGAGGCGGCCGGCGTATTGAATATACCGATAGGGACGGTAATGTCGCGGCTATCGCGCGCCCGCGAGCGGCTGCGTTTTTTGTTAAAGGGCGGCGGCGCGCAGCCCGCCGGTCTGAAAGTAGTGAAATGAGCGCGTTGTCCGTAACCGAGGCAGAAATGCACGCTTATGTCGACGGTTGGCTGCCCGCGGCGCGGCGCGCCGAGGTCGAAGCGTACCTGGCTACGCATCAAGACGATGCGATGCGCGTGCGCGCATGGCGGGAGCAGAATGAGGCGCTGCGTGCGCGGTTCGGGCCGGTGCTCGCTGAATCTGCGCCGTCGCGGTTGCGCAGGACCGCGTCAGGTCATCGCGTGTTGCTGCCGGCACGCTATGTGGCTGTTCTGGCGTGGCTCGCGATCGGCGGCGCAGCTGGCTGGTTTTTGCACGATTACAGCGTCGAGAAGTCGGCCGACACCGTTGCTTTTGCGCATCGCGCGGTCGTGGCGCATATCGTTTACAGCCCGGAAGTGCGGCATCCGGTCGAGGTGGGCGCAGAACAGGAAGCGCATCTGGTGGCGTGGTTATCCAAACGGATCGGCGGCAGTCTCAAGATTCCACAACTCACCGCGCTTGGCTACCATTTGGTTGGCGGGCGCTTGCTGCCGGGTAATCAGGGGCCGGTCGCACAATTTATGTTTCAGGACGGCAGCGGGCAGCGCCTGACGTTGTATGTTCGCAATGGTGCCGGCGACAGCAAGGAAACGGCGTTTCGTTATGCCCAGGAACGCGGCGTCAGCGTGTTTTATTGGGTTGACGGCAGGTTCGGCTACGCAATTTCAGGCGAAATCGCCAAAGCCGACCTGCTCCGCGTGGCAAATGTCGTCTATCAGCAGTTGAATCCCTAGTTTTCCGCCTGACCAGGTCTGCACGGCCTTAGCGCGGCTTTGCGGCCAATTCCCGGCTCATCTTTACCGGCCCGTACTTTGGCGTCTGGTCGATTCGACATCGCGATCGTATGCAGGTATCCCATTCGATTCGAAGGCGACTGCATGTCGCGTGATAGATGAGCCCATCTCAATTACGGAAGATCGCAAGATCGCCGTACGCGAACGTCGCGTCAAAAATTTTTCTGCAAGAAGTCCCGCGAAAAAAATGCGCTCGTCAGAGTGCTGCGCGAGCACGTGAACACTCGCGTGCAGAAAGTATAGCGGTCGATTTGGAGTTTGACGCGCGCAAGCACGTGTGGCGCGCGAAAAAAAGCGCTGGAGTAGTGCGAAAAAATATATTTTAGAATCAGCTACTTGAACGTGGAGTTCGAGCTACTGAGAGAACGCGGGAGTGAAGGAGGGTGACGCTGGCGTTTATGCGGGGAGGTGTTGCGATCGTCGACTGCGCTGGCTGCAGTCGTGTACTGCGATGAGGCAAATAACGGGAGCCGGGGAGCCCAGCTCCCGCTCAAGCAACTACCGTTACTTCTTCTTAGCTGCTTTCTTTTTCTTTGCTTTTTTCTTCGCTGCCATGGTTCATCTCCTTACGAGTGGTTTAATTGACTACAAGTGCATACGACATTTACTGCTGCACTCCCAAATCATCGCGCACGGTATTTTGTGATTCGCATCTTGTTTCCAAAACACGATACGATGCTTGGTGCGCCAATTCTAAGCTACCTACAAAAAAAAATGCAACATTTTTGTAAAAAAATTTGAAAGAGTGTGGTAGGTATGTTGCATGTATGCCGTCGGAATTTTTATGCGGCGGTGAACAGAGGCGCGATTTTTTATTGTGCGCGCGCGTTTCGACGTTCGTTTAATGCGCTAAGAAGCGATGAAGCGATGAAATTTCGACAGTTTTATCCGCGTTTATGGCAACAAACGTTCCGCCGCGAACAATTGCACAACGGTTTCGCGTTCGCGGATCAAATGCATTTCAGTTCCGCTGATCATTACTTCTGCCGCACGCGGCCGCGTGTTGTAGTTCGAACTCATGGTCATGCCGTAGGCGCCTGCTGACATGATGGCGACGAGATCGCCTTCCGCCAGACTCAGCTCTCGATCGTGCCCGAGGAAGTCTCCGCTCTCACACACCGGGCCGACGATCTCATAACGGCGCGGGGGTACGCGCCGCGCCATCACCGGCTGAATGTCGTGCCACGCATCATAGAGCGCCGGCCGTATCAGGTCGTTCATCGCGGCGTCGACCACCGCGAAGTTGCGGTCTGCGCCGTGCTTGAGGTACTCGACCCGCGCGAGCAGCAGTCCCGTGTTGCCTACCAGCGAGCGCCCCGGTTCGAACATTATTTTCTGCTGGCGGTCGCCCAGGCACGCGGTGAGCGCGTGTATGTAGTCAGCGACAGGCGGAGGCGTCTCGTCGCGGTACCTGATTCCCAACCCGCCGCCTATATCTATATGGTCGATGGCGATGCCTTCCGCCGCCAGGCGGTCGACCAGATCGAGTAATTTTTGCAGTGCAGCGATAAATGGCGGAATCTCGGTGAGTTGCGAGCCGATATGGCAATCGATGCCGGTCACGCGCAGATGCGTCATCGCCGCCGCACTCCGGTACAGCGCCAGCGCCGAGGTAAAAGGTATGCCGAACTTGTTGTCCTTCAGGCCGGTCGCGATATAGGGATGCGTTTTTGCATCGACGTCGGGGTTCACGCGCAGGCTGACCGGCGCGGTTAGGCCCAGTTCGCCCGCAATCCGGTCTATGCGCGCCAGTTCGTTCTCCGATTCGACGTTAAAGCACAGGATTCCGGCGCTCAATGCGGCGTGGATCTCGGCCGCTGACTTGCCGACGCCGGAAAACACCGTCTTGCGCGGATCGCCGCCCGCCGCGAGCACGCGCGCAAGTTCGCCGCCTGACACGATGTCGAATCCGCTGCCGAGCCGCGCCAGCACATTGAGCACGGCGATGTTGGAGTTGGCTTTCACCGCATAGCAGATCAGATGATCGCGGTGCACGAGCGCTTGATCGTAAGCACGATACGCAGTCTCCAGCGCTGCGCGCGAATACACAAAGCACGGAGTGCCGAATCTGGCGGCGACACTTGCGAGCGGCACCCCCTCGACGTGCAAGGCCTGCTCGCGATAAGCGAAGTGGCTCACTTCGCGCCCGGCGTTTTCTTGTCGTCGGTCGGCGGGTCCGGAATGGTGGCGGCCGCCGGCGGTGCGGCAGCGGGCTTCGATTGGGGCAGGTATAGCGGCCCTTTGAGGCCGCAAGCCGTCAGCGCCATCGCGATTGTCAGCAACAAAAAGGATTTACGCATGATTTTTGGCGCGTTATGTACTCAAGAATATTAGCACAGTGCCCGCGGCACGCGACTATGCGAAAACGTAGCGATGACCGTCGCGGCGCAACGCCAGCCGCCGCTCTTTGAAATCGGGCAGCACGTGGGAGACCCACGCCCAGAAACGCGGCGAATGGTTGGGTTCGCGCAGATGCGCGAGTTCGTGCACGACCACGTAATCGATGAGTGCCGGCGGCATGTGGATCAACCGCCAGTTCAGATGCACGCGCCCATCGGGATGGCAAGTACCCCAGCGGGTCCGCGCATTCGATAGCAGGATTCTCGGCGTCGGCACGCCAAGGATATGGGCAAAGTGGGCGGCGCGCTGTTCGAACCATTCCTGCGCGGTGCCGCGCAGCCAGGCCGTCACCAGTTGGGCGATCCGTGTCGGATCGCTGGCGCTCGCGTTGACTTGCAGGTGAGCGTTTTCCCGTGTCGTGGCGGTGATCGCGGGGCCCGCCACCACCGTCAACGGTTCGCCCAAGGCCATTACGATCGCGCCCGCTTGCCATGCGAAGGGTGGCGGGCGGCGGGCGGCCCACTCGGCGAGCTTGCGGGCGATCCAGCGCGCATGCGTCACGAGCAACCCATCGATGCGCGACCGGGATGCCCGCCATGGCGCCCCTACGCGCAGACCGTCTTCGTCGATCGTCAGCGTGATGCTCCGGCGCCGCCGGCTGCGTTTAAGCGTGTAGTCGATGGCGACGCCGTCAATCACGCATTGCTCGCGGCTGGCGGATGGCGCGGGCGGATCGCGGCGCACCCAGTCAAGCAGTGAGGGACTATGCCGAGCCATGTGCGAGGCGGCGCATTTCCGCTTCGATCCAGGATTCCACTTCGCGCGTGACCGCATCCGCCTTTTTGCCGCGAGTGTCGATCGCCTTGCCAATACTGACCGTGATGGTGCCCGGATACTTGCGGAATGCATGGCGCTTCCAGCATTCGCCGGCATTGTGCGCCACCGGAAGCACGGGCGCTCCCGCGTGCACGGCGATTGCGGCGCCGCCCGTTTGATAACTTCCGCGCGCACCCGGTGCGGTCCGCGTACCTTCCGGAAAAACGATAATCCAGAAGCCCTGGCGCAGCCGATCCCGGCCTTGTGCGAGCATTTGTTTCAAAGCGCGCATGCCCGCTTTGCGGTCGATCGCCACCGGCGAAAGCATGGCCAGTCCCCAGCCGAAAAACGGTATCCACAGTAACTCGCGCTTGATCACGTATACCTGCGGCGGAAATATCACCTGAAAAGCGAGGGTTTCCCACGCCGACTGGTGTTTGGAGAGTACGACGCAGGGCTCGGCAGGCATATTGTCGGCGCCGAGCACGCGATAATGTAACCCGCAGATGTTTTCGACGGCCCATAAAACGAGCCGGGTCCAGGTTGAAATGATGCGATAGCGCGTGAAAGCGCCGAACGGAAACGTGAGCAACGAGACGAGCGCAAACGGCGGGGTGATAAGAAGCTGAAAGGCGGCAAACAGGCACGAGCGCAGGAATACGCTCATTGCACCAGGGCCTTCACTGCCTCGTCGAGGTCGGCATAGATGCGAAGGTTGGAAGGCAGCCCGCCCGCCGCCTGAGTCTGCTTGCCTTTGCCCGTGAGCACGAGGATCGCCTGCGCGCCGACCGCCGTAGCTGCCTGCAGGTCGCGCAGCGAATCGCCGATGCAGGGTACGCCGGCAAGCTCGGTATTGAAGCGGTGCGCGATTTCCTCGAGCAGCCCGGGCTGCGGCTTGCGGCAAGAGCATCCGGCATCCGCCGCGTGCGGGCAGAAAAATACGGCATCGATGCGCCCGCCGGCCTGCGCGAGCGCCTTGTGCATTTTTTCGTGAATTGCGTTCAACGCGGCAACCTCGAAGAGCCCGCGACCGATGCCGGACTGGTTGGTGGCGACGACCACGTGATAGCCATCGTGATTGAGGCGCGCAATCGCCTCGAGACTGCCCGGTATGGGTTTCCACTCGGCCGGCGACTTGATGTATTCGGCGCTGTCGATATTGATCACGCCGTCGCGGTCGAGAATGATGAGTTTCATGCGGCGAGCTTGGAAATGTCGGCCACGCGATTCATGGAGAGGCGCAGATCGCTCAGCAGGGCGAGGCGGTTGCGGCGCAGTTCCGGGTCGTCGGCCATGACCATGACGGAATCGAAAAAAGCGTCGACGGGGTTTTTCAGGATTGCGAAGGTCTTCAGGTAGCCGGTGTAATCGCCTTGCTCGAACAGAGGTGTTGCGTGCTTGACGGCCGCCGCGATGGCCTTAAAAAGCTCGTGTTCGGCCGGGTCCTGCAATTTCCCGGCTTCGGCGCGCGCGACCGTCTCGCCTTTGCCTTCGGCCTGCTTGAGAATGTTCGCGACCCGTTTGTTCGCCGCCGCCAGGCTGGCGGCTTCCGGCAGGCTCGCGAAAGCGCGCACCGCCGCCAATTGCAGCGGCAGTTGGTCGAGCCGCGTCGGGAGCCCCATGCACAGAACGGACTCGACCTCGTTCGCGGTGTATCCGGCATCGCGCAGATAGCCGCGTAACCGCTCATGGACGAAAATCTGCAGATCGGCGTGCGCATCCGCGAGCATTGCCGGTGGGAATGCGGCAAACGCAGCGCTTACCAGGTCGGCGACGGAAACCGCGAGGCTGTTTTCGATCAGGATGCGGATTACGCCCAACGCATGCCGCCGTAGCGCGAACGGATCCTTGTCCCCGGTCGGCTGGTGGCCGATGCCGAACATCCCGGCGAGCGTCTCCAGCTTGTCGGCGAGCGCCAGCGCGATCGCGACCTCGTTCCTGGGCGGCGCATCGCCGGCGAAACGCGGCCGGTAATGCTGCTCGATAGCGTCTGCCACGCGTGCGTCCTCGCCGTCGGCGAGCGCGTAGTAACGGCCCATGATGCCCTGCAATTCGGGGAACTCGCCGACCATGTTCGTGACCAGGTCCCCCTTGGCGAGCAAGGCCGCGCGGTCCGCGAGTTTCGCGTCCGCCCCGATGTGCGGCGCAATCGCCGCCGCCAGTTTACGCACACGCCCGACGCGGTCGAGCTGACTGCCCAGCTTGTTGTGGTACACAACCTTGGCGAGCTGAGCGACGCGGTCCGCCAGCCGGATTTTCTTGTCGGTTTCGAAGAAAAAGCGCGCATCCGCGAGGCGCGGGCGCACGACGCGCTGATTGCCTTCGATAATGTTATGCGGGTCGGCGAGCCGCATGTTGCTGACGATCAGAAATTTGTTGATGAGTTTGCCGGCGCGATCGAACAACGGAAAGTACTTCTGGTTTTGCTTCATCGTCAGTACCAGGCATTCCGCCGGCACCGCCAGAAACTCCGGCTCGAATTCGCCGATATAAACCGCCGGGCGCTCGACGAGCGCGGTGACTTCCTCGAGCAGCGGGGCGTAGTCCGCTTCTGCGCCGAGCCCCGCGCCGAGCGCGGAGGCTTGCGCCGCGAGTTGCCGCGCGACGTCGGCCTGGCGCTCGTCAAACGACGCGACGACGTTGCCGTGCGCGGCGAGCGCTTCGGCATAAGCGTCCGCGGTGGCGACCTGAATATCTTTTACGCCCTGAAAACGGTGGCCGTGCGTAACGCGGCCTGCCGCGAGCCCCAAAATAATAACCGGCACAATGTCCGCGCCGTGCAGCGCGACGAGGCCATGCGCGGGGCGTACGAAGTGCACCGTCGTCGCGCCGTCGGCCAGTTGATAGCCCATGGTCTTTGGGATCGGCAGTTTCGCAATGGCCGCTTCGAGCGCGGCCTGCAGGCCGGCCTGCAATGAATCGCCCGCCAGCACTTGCTCGAGAAAAACATATTCCGCATTGCCGTCGGCTTTGCTGACAAGCTGGGGCACGGCCCCGCCCTCTTTTTCCAGCCGTTTCAACAGCGCGGCGGTCGGCTTGCCGTCGGCGCCGTACGCGACCTTGGACGGCATGAGTTTTTTGCTCTCGGCGCGATCCGGGGCGCGGTCGAGCACAGCGGCGATTTTCACCGCCAGACGGCGCGGCGTCGCATAGATGGATAGCGCAGCATTTTTGTCGGCGAGGCCGCGTGCCGCGAGGCTGGCGGCGACACCGTGCGCGAACGCGTCGCCGAGACGCCTCAATGCTTTGGGCGGCAGCTCCTCGGTGAAAAGTTCGACGAGCAGATTTGCTTTCATGCGGTTTCGCGCTCGCGCAACGCCGTTTGCAGGCCGGCGATATCGATGCCGAGCTTGGCGAGCTGAGCGGGTGCGCACAGCGGGAAATTCGCGCGCACGCGCGAGTCGAGGTAAGCCTGCGATACGCTGCGCGCCAGCGTGCGGATGCGGCCGATATAAGCGGCGCGCTCGGTCACGGAAATCGCGCCGCGCGCGTCGAGCAGGTTGAACGTATGCGCCGCTTTAAGAACCATCTCATACGCGGGGAGCGCCAGCGCGGCGGCGATCAGCCGTTTGGCTTCGCTTTCGTACTGGGTGAAATGCCCGAACAGGAGTTCCGCGTTCGAAACCTCAAAGTTGTAAGTGGACTGCTCGACCTCGTTCTGGTGATAAACGTCGCGGTACGTGATGCCAGGCGTCCAGACCAGATCGAAAACGTTTTCCACGCCCTGCAGATACATGGCGAGCCGCTCGAGCCCATAAGTGATTTCCCCGGTGATCGGCTTGCAGTCGATGCCGCCCACCTGCTGGAAATACGTGAACTGCGTGACTTCCATGCCGTTCAGCCACACTTCCCAGCCGAGTCCCCAAGCGCCCAGCGTCGGGTTTTCCCAGTCGTCTTCGACGAAACGTATGTCGTGCACCTGCGGATCGATGCCGATGGCCACGAGCGAGCCGATATAAAGATCGAGGATATCGAGCGGCGACGGCTTGAGCACCACCTGGTACTGATAATAGTGCTGGAGACGATTGGGATTTTCGCCGTAGCGGCCGTCTTTCGGGCGGCGCGACGGTTGCACATACGCCGCGCGCCAGGGCTCGGGCCCGATGGCGCGCAAAAACGTCGCTGTGTGGGACGTGCCGGCGCCGACTTCCATGTCGTATGGTTGGAGCAGCGCACACCCCTGCTGGTCCCAATATTGCTGAAGCCGCAGGATCAATTGCTGAAAGTTCAGCATCGGGGTTCCATCGCGCACTAGCGTGTTGGCAAGTCGCGAATTTTACTGGTTCCACGCAGCACTAGCCACCCTCCGCCCAGCGCCAGCACGAGGCACAGCGCGATTATGGGCGCATTGCCCCACCGCACAAACGGCGTCGCGCCCGCGTAACCCTGGACGTCGCCGTCTACCGTCGTGCGCGTGAACTCGGGTGCTTCCTTCACCACCTGCCCGCGTTGATCGATGATCGCCGTCATGCCGGTGTTGGTCGCGCGCAGCATGTAGCGGCCGGTTTCGAGGGCGCGCGTTTGCGAGATTTGCAGATGCTGGCGCGGCGCGATCGAGCGCCCGAACCAGGCGACGTTGCTGACGTTGACGAGCAACGTCGCCTGCGGCAGCTGCCGGATAATCTCCCCGCCAAACACGTCTTCGTAGCAAATGTCGACGGCGACGCGCTGGCCCGCGACTTCGAGCGGCTGCTGGGTCTCGGCACCGCGCGCGAAATCGAGCAGCGGAATCTGCACGACATCGAAAAACCACCCGAACAGGAACTTCAAAGGAATGAACTCGCCGAACGGCACCAGATGAGACTTGCGGTAGATCTGGGTCGGCGCCATGCCGAACGACAGGACACTGTTGTAATAGTCGCGCTCGTTGCTGCGCTCGGGCACGCCGATCAGCACGTCGCCGCCGTTGCTGCGCGCGTGCGCGCCGAGCAGCGCGAGATAGTCGGGCGGCGTTTCATGCAGGAACAACGGCAGCGCGGTCTCCGGCAGCACGATGAGCCGCGCGCGGCTGGCGACCACCAGGTCGCGATAGGTTTCGAGGGTAGGCGCAATCCGGTCGGCGCGCCATTTCATGTCCTGCGCGATGTTCCCCTGCAGCAGCGTCACGCTGAGCGGCGTGCCGGCAGGCGTCGTCCAGTTCACTTGATGCAGCGCGTAACCGCCTAGCCAGAGTCCGGCGAGCACGCACAACGAGTTGAGCCGTACACGGCTGTTCTTGACGGCGGGACGTGTGACGAGCGTGACGAGGAGGCCAGCGGTAAGGGCCGTCGCAAAAGTCGCGCCGTACACGCCGAGCACCGGCACATAGCCGGCGAGCGGGCTCGCGGGAACTTGCGAATAGCCAAACGCGAGCCACGGAAAGCCGGTGAACAGCCAGCCGCGCACCCAGTCCGCGAGCGCCCACAACGCGGGCACGATCACGAGCGTTGCTGGCACCGAGTGCGTGCCGAGCGCGAAATACGCATAACCGATGAGCGCCGGATAGCACGCCAGGATGCAGCAGAACACCAGCGTGAGCACGCCGGCAAGCAGTGCCGGCATCGCGCCGAAGTCGTGCAGGCTCACGTATACCCAGCTCACGCCGACCAGAAAATAGCCGAGTCCGAAGACGAAGCCGATGAGCGCGGCCTGGCGCCGGCTGGCGGCATGCCGCCACAGCACGAGCAGTGCCGCGAGTGAGGCGATCGCAACCGGAAAAAAGCCAAACGGCTCGAACCCGAGCACGCCGGCGGCGCCGGCGAAAGCCGCCAGCGGCAGGAGGAGGGTGCGGAACCGCGCGCCGGTCGGGAGTGGGCTCACGCCGCCTTATTCAGAGTGCCTAACACCATGAAACGCGCGATGCGCTGTCACGATTTTGGCTCAGGGCTAGAAGAAAGTCCCGCGGCTTAGTCATTCTAAGCAAGGGATCTTTCGACAACGCGGCGCCGAGACTCGTTAGCCGAAGGCCCGTTTGCGGGAACGGTGCCGTAGCCCCCGGATCGTAATTGCGCCTCCGGGTCCCCGTCTCCGCCCCAACAACAAAATCCTTTCGCCGAGAGCCGTGGACGA
>JBKJMN010000212.1:0-6383 GCA_046596405.1 Burkholderiales bacterium | reverse complement strand
GCGCATCGGATTCGTGTCCGATCCGCGCGTCAACTGAGGAGACTGGCATGCTGCAAATGTTCGTCATCACTTTGCGCGAAGGCATCGAAGCATTTTTGATCGTCGCCATCGCGCTCGCCTATTTACGCAAGACCGGCCGCAACGCGCTGGCGCCCGCGGTATTCTGGGGCACGGGCGCCGGCGTCACGCTGTCGCTGATACTCGGCATCAAGCTCGCCGAGTTCGCGGTGCAGCCGTTCTGGGAAGGCGTGCTGGCGATCGTCGCGGTCGTGCTCGTCACATCGATGGTCGTCTACATGCTGCGCACGGCGAAACACCTGCGCAGCCACATCGGCGCACGGCTCGAAGCCGCGGCGCAAAAAGCGGGCAGCGCGGCCTGGCTCGGGGTTTTTGCGTTCACCGTGCTGATGATTACGCGCGAAGGCATGGAAACGGCATTTCTGATCGACGCGGTGGCGTTGCGCACCGGATCCGTTGATTTGGCCGCCGGCGCCTTGTCCGGCACGGCGCTCGCGGCGCTGCTGGCGTGGGCGTGGTCGCGTTACGGCCATCGCGTGAATCTCGGGCTGTTTTTCCAGGTCACGTCGATCTTTCTGCTGCTCTTCGCCGTGCAGCTGCTGCTCTATAGTTTTCACGAGCTGACGGAGGCCAGGGCACTGCCGCTCGACAATGAATACTGGCACGAGGCGACCGAAGCGTACGCCGAGGGCGCTTACGCGCAAATTTATTCCCTGGCGCTGGTGTTGATTCCCGCTGCATGGCTCGCGCTCGCCGGGGTCAAGAGTCACGCGAAGAGCCGGTCGTCAATTGCCAGCAACGCATGATGCATAAAAATCTACGGTGCGGATCGCCACGCCTATGAAATCCCCCTCCTCGCCCGCGGCCATTGCAGGGGAATCCGGTGCGCGGGCGGGCTTATCGGCCGACCAGTCGAAACGCCGGCAAATTCGCAGCGACGATCTGTTCGGTGAGCAGCGCGAAGTTCTGATCGAACATTCCGGAGAAATTTATTCACTGCGCCAGACCAGCAAAGGAAAATTGATTCTGACTAAGTAATAACGAAGTTACATCTTTAATCAGCCAGCCAGAATAAGCGAGCGCGCTTAGGTAGCCAGCCAATAATCATGCTTACGAAAGGCTACCGATGTCTAATCCCATTGTTTGTAATATTGCACGCGTCCTCATGCTCAGCCTTTGCATAGCCGGCAACGCAACGGCCGCGCCCACCCTCGAAGAAAGGCTCGAGATCCTTCAGCAGGAAATTGACGCTATCAAGATTCAACTGGCAAACCAGCCATCCAAGCAGGCGCCTGAGAAATCGAAAGCAACGACGCAACAACAACCGGCGCAATCACAATCACCAGCCGTGGCTCAAGCATCGACGTCTACCGCAAGCAATTTAAGCATGTTCGGCAGCGGCAATACCACTGTGGGCGGCTACGGTGAATTTGCCTACAACAAATACCGCAATACTGATGTGAACAACAACCAGGCGGATTTACGGCGTTTCGTCCTGTTCCTTGGCCATCGCTTCAACGATAACCTGCGTTTCTTTTCCGAACTCGAAGTCGAGCATGCGGTGGCCAGTAGCGGCGACCGCGGCGAAGTTGAATTAGAGCAAGCCTACCTCGATTACCGCATAAATGACGCAGTGAACGTCAAGGCCGGTTTATTCCTCATGCCGCTGGGCATACTCAATGAAACACACGAGCCGCCGACTTACTACGGAGTCGAACGCAACTTCGTGGAAACGCGCATTCTGCCCAGCACGTGGCGCGAAGGCGGTCTGCAACTTCACGGGGAGCTTGCGCAGGGATTCAAGTACAACCTCGGCATTACCACGGGGTTCGATGCCGGCAAGATCGACGACCCTGCATTTGGGATACGCAGCGGACATCAGGAACTTCAGCTCGCGAATGCCAACGATCTGAGCGTGCACGGCGCCTTGAATTACCGCGCCCCGGGCGTTCTGGTCGGCGGTGGCGTATTTACCGGGAATACGGGGCAAAACGGTGCCACCAATGCCGCGCTGAAAGGCGTGTCTGCGCGCCTGACCATGTGGGATATGCATGCGAAATACTTCAGGGGCAATTGGGACCTTCAAGCGCTCTACGCGCGCGGCGCTCTAGGTGATGCCGCCCAAGTGTCCAATGCGCTGATAGCCGCATCGGGAAATCCGAACCTGCTGGCGCCCAAGGTCTTCGACGGCTGGTACACCCAAGCCGCCTATCATGTGTGGAAACGCGGCGACCTGAGCCTGACCCCGTTCATCCGATACGAGAAATTCAACACCCAAAAAGAAGTAGCGGACGGTTTTACTGCGGATCCCCTAAACAATGAACGGGTCATCACGGCCGGCTTGAGTTTCAAGTTACATCCACAGGTGGTCATCAAGGCCGACTACCAGAAATTCCGCACCGACGGCACCAAAGACCGGTTCAATCTCGGTCTTGGATACATGTTCTGAGTCGGCGACTCTGACGCATTTTTTATCGACTTCATCCCGCCGCCCGCCAATGCCCAAACTGTCAGCCTGGATCCTGATTTTATTCCTTGCCGCGTCCTCGTGTGCCATCGCGGCGGAGCAGATTTATCAGGAGCCTGATCTTTTCGTTGCGCAAGCTCTGGGGTCCAGCCTTCAATCCAGAGTGTTGTGGCTCACCCGGAATATGCAGGCGGAGGTCGAGAAAATTCTCGGGCACCCGCCGCCGCAATTGCGGCAACGCTATTGGTCGGACGGCGCACGCAGTGTGTGGGTGCTGGAGGAAATCGGCAAGGAAGAGCCGATCACCGCCGGCTTCGTCGTTGCCAACGACCGCATTGATCATGTGCGAGTGCTGGTTTATCGCGAAAGCCGCGGGTCCGAAGTGCGCTACCCGGCTTTTCTCAAGCAGTTCGCCGGCGCAACGCTTGCCGCGGACCATCGACTCAGCCAGAAAGTCGATGGCATTTCGGGCGCAACGCTGTCGGTTTCTGCGCTGGAACGGCTTGCCCGCGTGGCGCTGTACTTTGACCGGCTGAGCCGGCTGCCATGACGCCCAGACTTTTGCTGCTCCTGTGGCTGCGGCGGTGGCATGGCCGTATCGGCGTCGCCGCCAGCGTTTTTTTTGTATTTCTGGCGATAACCGGAATCATGCTGAATCACGCAGCAGTGCTGCAACTGCATTCCAGCCATATCCACGCGTCGTGGCTTGTGCGCTGGTACGGATTGAAGACAGAACATCCCACGCACGGTTTCGCCGCAAAGAACAATTTCCTGATGGCCGCCAACGGCGCGTGGTTACTCAACGACAGGATGATCGCGGACAACGCCACGCCCCCGTTGGGCATGGTCGAAACGGACGGAATACTATATGTCGCCGGCGCCGATAAGCTGTATCTGTATGCGGCCGATGGAACGCTCATTGAAAAACTCGCGGGCGCCATGCTTCCCGCACCGCCCTTTACCGGCATCGGCACGACGCAATCCCGCATCGCGCTGCGCACGAATACCGGCGTCTACGTAGGCAACGACGGTGCCAACTGGAAAGCTGCCGTAAACGAAACGGTCGTGTGGTCGCAGGCCGTTGCCATTCCCGCGGCCATGCGGGCGCGTGCCGTAGAACGATTATCTCCGGGAATTTCCGCCGAAACTCTGTTGCAGGACATTCACAGCGGACGCATATTCGGCGCGTGGGGACCATTGCTGTTCGATGTCATCGCGCTGGTTCTGACGGGACTGGCGGTTAGCGGGACTATCGTGTTTTTTCGCTCCCATCGCCGTCACCCGTCGCTGGCAGCGAACCGCCGCAAGGATTAGACGCTCCCGCATATGTTGACCACTCATTTCCCGCTGCAGATCAACGATGCGAATTCAGGCATGCTACACAAAGCCAGGTCCTATGTTTTCGGCACGCTGGTCGAAGTCACAATCTCGAGCGCGAACGCACGCCTGGCCCGGCACCTCGCGACCACGGTGCTCGAAGACTTCGACCGCTTGCACTGGATGCTGCACGCGTGGAAAGAGAGCGATCTCGTAAAACTCAACCGCGCCATCGCCGCCGGCGAACAGGCGATCGCGGTCAAGCCGGAGCTGGCGCGGCTCATACAAAATGCAGCCGTATTCAGCGCGCAATCGGATGGCTTATTTAACCCGGCCATCGGCGCGCTCGTTGCCTTGTGGAACTTCCACGCCTCGGAATTCCGGCCCGTAGCCCCGGATGCGCAGGCAATCCGGCGTGTGCTCGACGCGCAACCGCGTATGACCGACCTTGCATTGGAAAACAATATCGTCAATTGCAGCAACCGCTGCGTGCAGCTTGATTTCGGCGGTTACGCAAAAGGATATGCGCTCGACCGTGCCATCAGTTTTCTGCGCCGACATGATCTCGCCGGTGCGTTGATCAATATCGGCGGCAACATTATGGCCATGGGCGAAAAACACGCGCAGCCATGGCGTGTCGGCGTTCAGCATCCAAGAAACCCTGGTCAGATTGCGCAATTGCCGCTGCACGATGGAGAGGCGATCAGCACTTCCGGCGACTACGAACGCTATTTCATGCTGAACGGCAAACGCTATTCGCATCTGATTGATCCACGCAGCGGTTGGCCCGCCGCCGGCACGCAATCCGCCACGGTGCTCGTGCGGCGCAGTGACGGCGCCGGCACGCGCTCGGACGCAGCGTCCGGTCCGCTTTTCATTGCGGGCGCAGGTGGATGGCGCGACTTGGCCGCGCGGCTCGATGTATCCCACGTTATGCTCATCGACGAGTGCGGCGACCTGCAGTTGAGCGTCGCGATGCGCGAACGGGCGGAACTATTGGACGATTAATGATCTCAGACGCGTGAGAATTCCTTTGCCGGAGCGCAGCCGGCCGTGAATCCGTGCGGATTCCGTGATTGCATAATGTATTTATGGTCCTTCAGACATCTCTGTGGGTTGATAGTACGCTATCGCGCACGGTCTTCAAGGAGGACGTGCGATGGACAGCGTGGAGTTGTACCGGCAATTGCTTGGGCTGACGGCGCCCTGGACGGTTGAACGAGTCGAATTGGACATGGTCAAGGAACGTGTTGAAGTTCATGTGGGACACCCGGCGGGGCAGCGCTTTGGTTGTCCCAAGTGCGAGCGAGAATTGGGCGTTTACGACCATCTGGGTGAACGCGTTTGGCGCCACTTGGACAGTTGCCAGTTTCTCACCTACCTGCATGCATGTCCGCCGCGCGTGTCGTGTCCGGAACACGGGGTGCATCAAGTGACGCTGCCATGGGCGCAAGCGGGTAGCCGATTCACGAACCTGTTTGAGGCGCTGGCGATCGACGTGTTGCTGGCGGCGAACGTCAAGAAGGCGAGCGAGATTCTGCGGATCACTTGGGATGAAGCCTGGCACTTGATGGAACGTGCGGTGCTGCGTGGGCGTGCGGCCAAGAGCGATGAGGTCCCGAAGAAGATCGGCATCGACGAGAAGGCAATTGCGAAGGGTCACCGCTACATGACTCTGGTGTGCGATTTGGAAGAGGCGACGGTCGAATACGTCGGCGAGGACCGTAAGGAGACGAGCCTCACCGCTTATTTCGACGCCTTCCCGAAGCAGAGCCGGGACAATATCGAGGCGATCAGCCTGGATATGTGGCCAGCCTACATTAACGCCTGCCGGGACAAGGTAGGCGGCGCTGATGACAAGATGGTCTTCGACCGCTTCCACATCATGCGGCATGTCCTCGATGCCGTGGACAAGGTCAGGAAGCGGGAACACAAGGCGCTGATAAAAAGTGGCGATGACACCTTGGTGCGTAGTAAGTACCTGTGGCTGACCAACCCGGCGAACATGAACGACAAAGCACGGGATCGCTTCGAAGAGTTGAAATGCCTTGAACTGAAGACGGGCCGCGCTTGGGCACTCAAGGAGGCGCTGCGGGAACTGTGGAGCTATACGTCCGCAGCGTGGGCGACGAAGTTCTGGAAGCGCTGGTACTTCTGGGCGACGCACAGTCGTTTGGCACCCATGGTCGCTGCGGCCAAGCTGATTGCGCGTCACCTGCGAAATGTGCTGACCTACTTCACCCATCGTGTCACCAACGCGGTCGCCGAAGGTTTGAACTCCAAGATCGCCACCGTCCAGAAACGGGCCTGTGGTTATCGCAACCCAAACCATTTCAAGATCGCCGTCTATTTCCACTGCGGCGGTCTCAACCTATACCCGACTGCCGTGACCCATACGAAAGTCGGATGAGTCGATTTTATTGATCATGTCTACTCCGAGGTCTGCCACCATTCCTACATTGATGCGGATTCGCGCACCAATGACAAGTGCCGCAATGGATCCTAGTCCCTGCAGAAAAGCTTGTCGGGCTGCGCTTTCGGCTCCATGCTGTTTTACTAGATGAGCAAGCTCATGGCCAAA
>JBKJMN010000158.1:0-22518 GCA_046596405.1 Burkholderiales bacterium | reverse complement strand
GGGCGCGGCCTGCGGCACTTTGCTGATGCCGTGCGAAATGAAATTCACGACGTCAAGACGCGTGACCCCCTTCTGGTGCAGAAAATAAACCGCATGCGAGTCTTTTTCGCCGAAGATTGCGACCAGCACGTTGGCGCCCGTGACTTCTTTCTTGCCCGACGATTGCACGTGCAGGATCGCGCGCTGGATCACGCGCTGAAAACCGAGCGTGGGCTGGGTGTCGGTATCTTCGGTCGTCAAAATCGGCGTGTGCTCGGTCACGAACTCCGACAGCAGCTTGCGCAGATCATCGACTTCGGCCGCGCAGGCCTTGAGCACTTCGGACGCGGATGGATTGTCGAGTAGCGCTAGCAGCAGGTGTTCGACGGTGATGAATTCATGGCGCTTCTGGCGCGCCTCCATGAACGCCATGTGCAGGCTGACTTCGAGCTCCTGGGCGATCATCAGTTTTCCTCCATCACGCAGCACAGGGGATGTTGATGCTGTCTCGCGTACGCGCTGACCTGTTCCACCTTGGTCGCCGCCACATCGCGCGGAAAAACGCCACATACACCAGTACCATCGCGATGAACCTTGAGCATGATTTGCGTTGCCTTTTCGCGGCTGAGAGAGAAAAACTTTTGCAGCACAAGGACGACAAAGTCCATGGGTGTGTAATCGTCGTTTAAGAGCAGAACCTTGAACATCGGAGGCGACTTTACCTTCGCCTTTTTCGCCTCAAGAACCGTGCCTTCGCGATGCCTTGTTGCCATTCTAGATACCACCGTTCATGCGCCTGCAATCAACTCTTATTTTGACCATAATTCCAGAATTTTCAAGTGCTAAAATCGTGTCCCTTATACAAAAACTTCGCGCCTCATACACAAAAACTTGACTTACCCCGGCAAATAGCCTAGAAAGCCGAAAGGTGTTTGGCTTCAAGCTCGATCGCAGTACCGGTCCGGTCGTTTTGCCGTGTGCGTCCTTGAAACTCAAACAGTCTCCGGAAGCCTTTTCCGGTAATTTTTTAAGTGAATAAGGAACAGCAATATGGCAACAGGTACTGTGAAATGGTTCAATGACGCGAAGGGCTACGGCTTCATTACGCCGGACGATGGCAGTGAAGATCTGTTCGCGCATTTCTCGGCGATCCAGATGGGCGGATTCAAAACCCTCAAAGAAGGTCAAAAAGTTTCTTTCGAAGTGACCCAGGGCCCGAAAGGCAAGCAGGCATCCAATATACAGGGTGTCTAGAGACCGCGAAACCCAGAATATTTAATCAAGAGCCCGTCCGGCATCCGCTGGACGGGCTTTTTTTCGCGCTCGCCGGGTCCGCGAAGGCGCGCGTGCGCGGCGTACACAGCGGCTGGTGGTGCGCGGATTGGCGTTTATACGGCGCTCGATAAATGCGATAATTGCGCCACGCAACGACATGCGAAGGTCATGGGCCCGCACCGCGCGCGCCGAACCCGCCCTCGCACCCTTCCTACAAGATCCGAAGCACACCCATCATTTGACCCACCATATCCGAACGGAGACTAGAGAATCATGGCTGAAAAACTCGACCTGCTGAAAATTGCCCAGGAAGAACAAAACGGCGACCTATTCAAGTTGCTGGACAGCGTCTACAAGCGGTCGAAGGTGCAGCCGCGCGGCATTGCCGACGCCATCATCTGGGAAGGCGGTAACCCGTCGGGCGACGTAAAGCCGGTCGCGCATGCGTTCACCGACATGTTCGCGCTCAATGGCACACTGATGGCGCTCGACGTCCTCGGCTTGCCCTTCCTCGGCGTGCCGATGATGGCGCAATTCCGTCACGACACCAAACTCAAATCGCTCGACTGGTTCGGCAAGCTCGATTACACGTCGCTGAAATGGTCGACCGCGGGCGACTTCATGGTCAACGAAAACGGCAAGAAGGTCGTGGTTGCCGGCAAGTCGGCGAACGCGCCGCTGCGCACGGCCGCCGGGGTGTATTGCAACGTGCGCCCGTACGGCACCATCACAAGCATCCGCTTCATGCCGGGGCTGCCATACTCGCAAGACAAGAAAAAATTCAACGTCGACCGCGCCACCGGCAATATCCACTCGGAAATGAATACGCCCGGCGTGCGCATGGCCTACGCCGCGCGCTTGTTCCTGAAAATGGTCCACGAGACGGGGCAAATCGGGCGCGTCGCCACCAAACCGACGCAGGCGCAGGAAGACACCGTCAATGCCGGCATAATGCGCTGGCTGCTCCAGGGCACGAAATTCAAGCTCAAGCGCAAATACACCGTCGACGCTTACGCCGAAGAGAAAACCAACGTTGATGCGATTGCGGCGGTGTTGCCGAAAGATTTCAAAGCCGGCATGGAAAACTGGGGCGGCGACGTCTACGAGCACATTTCCGATACTAATTTCGGCTTGCTGCTGCACGACATGATCAACCAGCGCAAATGCATCGTCTATGCAACGGACCTCGACGGCGACCGCCTTACCGACCTGATGGCGGATGCGCCGGATATGCTGCGGGCGTGGGGCCAGATGGTGCTCGACTTTGCTAAAACCGGCAAGGACATGCAAAAGGTCTGGAGCGAGATGGGCTTCACCATGAAGAACGGCAAGGACATGACGAGCGTCATGTACCGGATCGAAGGCGAGCCGATATTCGAGCAGACCCTGGGCTCAGCCGATGCGATGCTGCTGCGCCTGCTAGACGGGGACGAAACAGTCGGCGGCGAAAAACAGCCGTACGATCCACGCATTCACTTCGTGCTGATCAACGAAGCCTACAAAGCCGCCAATCCCGGCAACACCGGGCTTGCCACGTGGCTCGACGCGCAGCTGGCGACGTTCGACAAGCTCTACGGCGACAAGCGGCCCCGGTACATCGACGGTTATAACCAGCTCAAGGCTGCGATAAAACCCTGGGGCAAGTAGGCAACTTTCCGCCCCGCGCCTGCTCGGCGCCCTGCCAACAACGACGCCCGCTTATGCGGGCGTTGTCATTTGGGCTCCTACGCACCCTTCGTTACGAACGCGCCATTTTTCATCGGTTGTTGCAACGCAATATACGGCTGGTATACTCACGGTTCACCGCAATTCATCCGTTCGCGAGCCTGCAAGTTTTACATAGGGAATTATCCAGGCTGAACAGCGTCAAATGAATGTTATGCGCATTGTTGCAGCGCGATATTTTGTGTGTTTATTCAGGAGCTTGCCTCATGGTTATGAATCCCGTTCTGCCCGCCGGCATTACCCTGCGCGCCGATATCGCGCCCCACCATCTGGACATCCTGACCCCGCAGGCGTTGGCTTTCGTCGCGAAACTGCACCGGCAGTTCGACGGCCGCCGCCAGGAATTGCTGGCGAAACGTGCGGCGCGCCAGCGCGAGTTCGACGCGGGCACGCTGCCCGATTTTCTAGCCGAAACCACCACGATCCGCGGCGCTGCATGGACGATCGCGCCCCAGCCCGCGGACATGCTCGATCGCCGCGTCGAGATCACCGGCCCTACCGATCGCAAGATGGTCATCAATGCACTCAACTGCGGCGCGTCGACTTTCATGGCGGATTTCGAGGACGCGAATTGCCCGACCTGGGACAACATGGTGGATGGGCAGCGCAACCTGCGCGATGCCGTGCGCCGGACCATTACGCTCGAGCAAAACGGCAAGCAGTACCGGCTCAACGACAAAATCGCGGTCCTGATCCCGCGTCCGCGGGGCTGGCATTTGAACGAAAAGCATCTGCTCGTCGACGGCACGCCCGTCGGCGGCGCAATTTTCGATTTCGCGCTGTATTTCTTTCATAACGCCAAAGAAACCCTCGCGCGCGGAAGCGGACCGTATTTCTACCTGCCGAAAATGGAGTCGCATCTGGAAGCCCGTCTCTGGAACGACATATTCAATGTCGCGCAGGACGAGCTGGGTATCCCGCGCGGCACGATCAAAGCCACGGCGCTGATCGAAACCGTGGTCGCCGCGTTCGAGATGGACGAAATCCTGTGGGAACTGCGCGAGCATTCGGCGGGCCTCAACATCGGGCGCTGGGATTACATTTTTTCGTGCATCAAGAAGTTCCGCGTCAACAAGAGCTTCTGCCTCGCCGACCGCGCGCAGGTGACGATGACCGCGCCGTTCATGCGCGCATACGCGCTGGCGCTGGTCAAGACCTGCCACCGCCGCGGCGCGCCGGCGATGGGCGGCATGGCCGCGCAGATTCCGATCAAGAACGATTCCGCGGCCAACGAAGCGGCGATGGAAAAAGTGCGCGCGGACAAGCTGCGCGAAGTCACCGACGGTTGCGACGGCACGTGGGTTGCGCATCCGGGCCTGGTGCCGATTGCGAAAGCCATTTTCGATCAGCACATGCCGGGTCCGAACCAGTATGCGAAACAATTGCCGGACGTAAAATTCACGGCGCGCGACCTGCTCGATTTTCAGCCCGAGCAACCGATTACCGAGGCGGGCCTGCGCAACAACATCAGTGTCGCCGTTCAGTATCTGGGCTCGTGGCTGGCGGGCAACGGCTGCGTGCCGGTTTACAACCTGATGGAAGACGCCGCGACCGCGGAAATATCACGCTCGCAAATCTGGCAATGGATACGCAGTCCGAAAGGCGTGCTCGACGACGGGCGCAAAGTAACGGTCGAACTGTTTCGCGAGCTGCTTGCCGACGAGATGCCGAAAATCGAAACCTATCTCGGCGCGCAAGCCTGGGACGCCGGCAAATACGTCGAAGCCGCGCGCCTGTTCGACACCATGTGCACCGGGGAATATGTCGAATTCCTCACCCTGCCCGCCTACGACTGGATCACCCGCGACCTCGCCCCGGCCCCGAGTACCGCGATGGCGGCCTGAGAAAAGCACTCGCCGCCGCAATGCCCGCTCGCCTGAGCGGGCATTTTTTTGTACTCTTGGGCCGATGAGCACCATTCTGCTGTTCAATAAGCCGTACGGCGTCCTGTGCCAGTTCAGCCCATCGCCGCCGCGGCAAACGTTGAAGGATTTCATCCGGGTCCCGGCCGTTTACGCGGCAGGCCGGCTCGATGCCGACAGTGAAGGCCTGGTGGTTCTCACGGATGATGGCGCGTGGCAACACCGCATCAGCGATCCGCGCCACAAGCTCGCGAAGACGTATTGGACGCAGGTGGACGGCGTGCCGACCGATGAGGCGCTCGCCAGGCTCGCGCGCGGCGTCGATCTCGGCGACTTCACCACGCTACCGGCACTCGCCGAACGGGCCGACGAGCCGGCATGGTTGTGGCCGCGCGATCCCCCTATACGCCAGCGCAAAAACATCCCGACGAGCTGGCTCAAGGTGACGCTGCGCGAAGGCAAAAATCGCCAGGTGCGCCGGATGACAGCGGCGGTCGGGTATCCGACTTTGCGCCTGATCCGCTGCAGCGTCGGCGCGTGGGATCTCGCGGGACTCGCGCCGGGCCAATCGCGGCCTGGCGCGGCCGCTCCCGCCTAGTCGTTAATAACCGTTGCAGAGTCGGATATATTCACGGCGACACCGCTGTCAACCGTCACATACGCCGAGCGTTAACGCGTGAGGGATGCCGAGCGTATCTCTTCAAATTAATCACTCTGCCAAGGATACGTAAACATGAACAAGCTTTTCACCACTTTGATCGCCGCAATTTTCGCGGCATTTTCGTTTGCCGCAGTGGCCGCGGACGCACCTGCGGACGCCACGCCGAAAGCACAAAGCAAAAAAACCGCCAAGCCGGTCAAGAAATCGAAGTCCACGAAATCGACGAAATCCAGGAAAGCCGCCGCCACTAAATAAGCCGGCGCAGTGCGATAAAAACAAGGCAGGGTTAGCGTACCTACCTTTTTTTATTGGCGAAGCGGCCACCCGCCGATCAGAAGTTGGCTATCAGGGCCAGGCGCAGCGAGCGCGGCTCGACCGGGTGGAAATGAACATCGCTGACTCCAGCGGCCGGTTCGCCTTGCAGGCGCGAAGTGTAGAAGTAATCAACCTGTGATGATCTGCGATTCAACAAATTGAACGCATCGAATTGCAGACGCACCTTCTTATCGAACTTATAGCCGGCGCGGGCGCTAACAAGCGTGGTGGAGTGCGAACGCACGGTATTGTCCTCGATCAGCGGACGCGGCCCGAAATAGCGTATACGTCCGCTGCCGTACCAAGGTCCACGATTGTCGACCGCGGCGGTCAGGGATGCCACGCCTTCAACCGCGCCCGGAATGCGATTGCCCGCCGGATCGGTATCCGTGAACCGCGCGCGGGTGAATGCAATATCGGCGTCGATGCTCAGCCACGGCGTCGGCGTGTAAAAATTAGTCCACTCGAAGCCCACCCGCCGGCTCTGCCGGCTCGGTTCCGTGGTGCCGGCGTCGCCGACGAATAGCAACTCCGAATCGAAATCAAGACGGAACACGGTAAAAGTCGTCTGCAGGTGTGGGACGATCGCGCTGCGCAGGCCGATTTCGTAACCTGAAGTCCGCACTAACAAGGGAACTTTGCTTGCCGGCATAGCCGTTGCTGGATCGACCGAGATCGTTGTGCCGCGCACATCGTTGCTGTGAAAGCCTCGACCGTAGTTCACATAATACTCAGTCTTGGCCCACGGTCCGAAGATCAAACTCAGTTTCGGATTGACTAGATGATCCTTCGCTTTCCCCGAATTCGCGGCGTTGTCACTTGCCACATCGGCGCGGAAAAAATCACCCCGCAAACCCGCCACGGTGCGGAATTTGTCGGTCCAGCGCAGGCTGTTCTGAAAGTAGACGCCCACGCTCGATTCCGTTACGTGATCCTCGCGCGTTGTAGACAGCCGTTGCCGGGCGGCCGTATTGAAGAGGCCGACAGATATGTTGTCGTTGCGAAACTGCATGCCTACGCTGTTTTCGGTGTCGCGCCCCCCCCACTTGCCGAGGAATGTGTGTTTCAGGTTAAAGCCCGAGACCACCCGCTTGTCACTTTGCTCGAACTGGTCGCCGTTCACCGGATCATTCAAAAAGTACGTGAAGTTCGAAAACAGGTTGAGCCGGCTGCTGATCACATAGGCATTGGCTTCCGAGAACCCGCCGGTCTGGCTGCGGCGCCACGCCCCGGAGAGGCTATAGCGATGCGATTCGCCGCCGTCAGTCGGATCAAGCGCGTCGAATCTGCCTATCTGCCCGCTATTCACGGCGCGCTGCGCGATCTGATCGGTCGAATTCCATTTGCCCCGATACGCCATGGCCGTGATGTCGAAGCCGTCCTGCGCGGTGCCTTGTGCGTAGCGCAGCATGCCGTTGATCTTGCGATAGTCATCCGGATTGGTCCACGGGCCGTCATTATGAAAGAGCTCAAGCGCGTAGGTGAGATTGCCGCTGCCGGCCGCCGGTGAGCCGGCAAGGAGCGCGCGGCGATAACCGAGGGTGCCGCCGCCAAGTTCGGCTATCCCGCGGTCCAACCGGTTGAAAAGTTGTACATGCGCCGCGCCGGCGGCTGAAAAATCTCCCTCTTCGGCGTAATACGGACCTTTCTTGTACTGCAGACCGGACACCAGTTCAGGAATCAGAAAATTGAGATCGCTCCAGCCTTGGCCATGCGCGTGCGTGCGCATGTTCACCGGCATGCCACCGACCGTGATCGCCAGGTCCGTGCCATGATCGAGATTGAAGCCGCGCAGGAAATACTGGTTGGCTTTACCCTCGCCGCTGTGCTGGGTGATTATGAGCCCGGGGACTGCTTCCAGTATCTCGCCGGGTCGCGAAGTGGGAATCGCATCGAGATGCTTGCGGGTGACCGTACCCTCGTTGGCCGAAGCCGCGGTGCCCAATACGTTCTCTGGATCTTCGGTGACCTCGATTGTGTCGAGCTTTTGCACGCCTGCGCTGAACCCGACTGCCGGCAAACATATCGCCAACGCCGTGGCGAGCATGCAAATGCCGCGAACTGCGATTACGTACCAATGCCGATCGTTCCCTTTCATGTTTGATACTTCCGCTTTGGACTCGCAGCGACGCACGGGTCGCAGGATTACTTCAGGCAGGCTTTCAATAAATGAATCAGTTGCTGGTGCTCGATATGATGTTGCTTCCCTCGCACGTGAGAATCGCCGTGCTCGTGAATCTGTTCTTCGAGTATCACCGTCAAGAGTCCGTTGACGGCACCGCGAATTGCCGCGATTTGCTGGAGAATGGCCGCGCAATCAGTTTCCTGGGCGACGATTTTTTCCAACGCCTCGGCCTGACCGCGAATCCGGCGAACGCGCGCAAGCACTTTTTTATTATCGTGAATGAAGTGTGACATGACAGACGCCCTTAATCTACGATAGCGAGCACGCTATACTATCCTCCAGTATAGTATCAAGCTCAACGCAAGAAACCGCCGGGCTGGCAAAAAACCCCACAGCAGTTCACGTCAGTTCTGGAGATGGAACCGGATCGGCACGTCGACCGGGTGCGCGATCGGCGTATCGCCGCGGCGCGCCGGCACGAACGTCCAGCCCTGGACTGCCTTCAACGCCGCCTCGTCGAGCAAAGCTGCGCCCGAGGATTGCGCGATCACTATTTTTTCGGGTGCGCCCCGCGCACTGACATCCACACGCAGCAGCACGACGCCTTCGAGCCCCAGCTTGCGCGCGATCGGCGGATAGGCAGGCCGCGGATTGCTGAGATAAGCGACGTTGAAATGCGGCGGCTCGACCGCGTCCGCGCGGCTGGGCGCGCTAACCGTGGCAGGTGCTTTTGCGACGACCACTGGAGCAGGCGGCGCCTCTGCCACTGGGGCGGGCACCGTCACTGCTGGCGCCGCTTCAGACCTTTCGACTGCGATCAGGCTCGGCGCCGGAACGTGATGCAGCGGCTTCACGGGAAGCGCACGGCTTTTCGGCGTGAAGGGAATTTCATGCGTGTGTTCGACCGGTAACGCAGGCGGGCGCTGTAGCTGAACCTGAGGTGGCGCTTCAAGCGTCACGGTCAACGGACGCGGCAGTTCGACGGCTTCCTGGTGCCAGCCCTGCAACAGCAGGCCGCCGGCCGCCGCATGCACGGCGAGCGAAATCAGCAGCGCGGGCGTAAGAGCCGGCTTCGCAAAGCGGCGAAGCTGCAATGTTTGAGTAAAACCGTCAGGCATCGGTAATCAGCGAAATCGGCCGGGAGGGCGAAGGTCCCAATAGCGAATTATGCCACTAAAACTCCAGCAATTTGAGGTTGAACGCGCGCTCTATAAACCACACCGTGGCCAACCCGCAAATCAGCACCGAGCCTCCGAGAAACACCACGCGCTGGTAAAAGACGCCGCGCCGCAACCAGTAAGCGGAGGGTAGGAATGCGCTGACAATCACCAGTTGCCCTACTTCGACGCCAATGTTGAAACCAACGAGCGCCACCAGCAACGCATCGCGCGGCAGGCCCAGATCGGCCAGCACGCTCGCGAAACCGAAGCCGTGTATCAGTCCGAACGCGAACGCGACCATCCAGCGCCGGCGCTGGAACAGCGGATAGATATTATTGAGCGCGGCCAGAATCACCGACAGCGCAATCGCCGCTTCCGTCAGCCGCGTCGGCAGCGAAATCACCCCGAGGGCGGCGAGGCTCAGCGTAATCGAATGCGCCACCGTGAATGCGGTGACTATCTGAAACACTTCCCAGAACGCGGGCTTGAAGCGGTCGACGGCGCGCCAGCCGGCGATGGTTGCGGAGGGGTCGCGCGTGCGCCGCGACAGCGGCACCAGCACGGCGGGCAGCAGCAGCGACAACAAAAAAAGAATGTGGTCGAAGCCTTTCCAGATATGCCACACGCCTTCGCGCGCATAGTCGATGAACTGCGTGACGCGGCTCGGCCGCGTCAATTCGAAGCGTTGGCGGGCAGTTTCCGGACTGAAGATCGCGGTGCGCGTAACGCCCGCGTACTCGAGCCGCAACAGGCCTTTGTGCTGCGGATCGAGATCGAAAAAAAGGTTGTAGCCGAGTTCGAGCGCCGCGCCCGTCTTCGCGCATTGCCCTTCGAAGCGCATCACCGCGTAGGTGCCGTCGCTATGCAAGTCGACCAGGTGTTCGGTTGCGCGCAGCGGGCATGGCGCGCCATCGAGCGCAGCGGTGAGCCGCGCCAGCGCGTAAGCGTCGATCTCCGCCTGCCGGGCACGCAGCTCGCCCCACGTGATCTCGCCGTCGCCGTTGGTGTCGAGCCCGATCGCGAAATCGAGATCGCGCAGCGCGATGTCCCATTGACCGCGCAGCGCATTGCCATCGACGGCAACCGTCAGATAGCTGTCGCTCGGCTTATGCGCATGAACCGCGCCCGCGAGCATGGCGAACAGCAGCAACCACGCTGCGCGCATCACGTTGCGCCTTTGCGCACCGCCGCTAGCTCATCGGCGAGACGCTGCAAGTACCAGTCTTCGATATGCGTCTCTCTCATCCAGTCGATTACCGGCTGCGCGGCCTCCGGCTGGCGCGTCGCGACGGCCGCCTCGAGCAGCACGCGCGCATCGCGCGGTTCCCGCTGCACCTTCCAGTTGCTCTGCGCGAGGCGTAACGCATCCGCGGGCTGCTTCAAAATCTGCAGACAGAAGCGCGATTCCTCTTGCTCGTGCGTGGTGTCCCCGCGCAAACGCGCCGCGGCGTAGCGATCGGCGAGCGTGGCCTGATGCTCGCGCGCCGCCGGCATCTTCAGGGCGTGTTCGGCGAGCGCCAGCCGCAGCAGCAATGGGTCTGCGAGCGTCCAGTTCCTTAGCAGAGCAACGACTTCCTGCGCGCGCCCGTAGTCGAGCAGAAAATCGGCGTAGGCCGCCAGCAGGAAGCCGTCGGTGAGGCCGAGGGCCAGCGCGCGCTTGAAATATTGTTCCGCCAGCGCAGCGTCGTTCAGGCGCCATGCCATGTCTGCGAGCCGCAGGAACACCCACAGCTTTTGCTCGGCGCTGACATCGCTGGCGCGCGCGAGGGCGAGGTTCAGCGTTTCCAGGCTAGCGCGCGCGCGGCCGGTCATGCCGTCGATGAACGCCACGCAGCCGGCCGCGCTCAATTCATCGACGAGTCGGGCAAATGACGCGCAATCGCGCCGCGATGCGGCGTAATCGGCCTGCACCAGATGAATCACCGCGCGTAAAGACCAGGCGCGCGCATTTTCCGGATCGCGCTCGAGCACGCGCGCGAGATCGGCCAGTGCGGCTGCAAAATCGTGCCGGTATTGGACGAGGGTCGCGCGCATCACCAGTACCTGCGTCGGCGGCTCCGGCAAATCCCACCACGGCTTCAGCGCGGCTTGCGCATAACCGACGTAACGCGGGTCGCCCTGCGCCAGCGCCTGCTCGAAATAACGTCGCGCCAGCCGCTCTGCGAGCTCGAGGTTGCGCGGATCTCGCGCCAGGGCGCTGCGCATATCCTTGATTTCGCGCATTACCGGATCGTTGGGGCGCGCCGGTAGGCGCTCGAGCACTTCGCTGTCGTTGTGCGGAATACGCGGCGCCGCTAACACGGCGGACGCCAGCAGCATCAGGACGGACAGGATTGCGCGGCTGCATAGCAAAGAGAAGTGCACGGTGGCTGCCTGACTAAAACGGGGGTGGCGCCGGCGACACCGGCACGGTCTGTGATGATAATTGGATTTGCAAATGTAAACAACGTGTTATATAGTGGCGTCAACCAATTGAGGGCTCGTGCGTATATGCTCTTTGGCCACGCATGCGGCCATATTGGTTTTTGGGACCCATAGTCAAAACTCTAAGAGGAGATTCACTTGAAGAAATTGCTTGCTGCTTTAGTTGCCGGTGCTTTTGCGTTTGCTTCGGTTGGCGCGTTCGCTGCTGCTCACGCCGGTGCACAACCCGCGAAAGACGGCAAAGACATGAAAAAAGATGAAATGAAAAAAGACATGAAAAAAGACGAAATGAAGAAAGAGATGAAAAAAGACGAAATGAAGAAGTAATATCTCTTCTATTTTTCAAAAAGGCAGGGGCGACCCTGCCTTTTTTTATGCCTTGGACTTGAGGTGCTGCGCGAGCCGGATAGACGCTAAAACATCGCCATCGAAACGACCCCGGCGCCAAGCGCGAATCGCGCGACCGGCGTCCACCGGCGGTTCTCCACGTTGCCCGAACATCGCCACGCAAGGCGCGCCCAGCCGGAATAACCGAGCAGGCGCGCCACATCAAGGAGGTTCCCGCCGCCCCAGTAACCGGCGTCGCGGATGAGCAAGGCGGCTATCATCATGCCACTCGTGGTCCAGCCGACGGGGATACCCCATAACCACCAGATTTTCCAGAGTGGCTGGTTGGCCGCGATGACGATGGGACCGGCGGAAAAAGGCGGCGAAGCCATGGCTGGGCAGGAATTATGTTTTTAACTCGTCTGGAATATGCAGTAACCCCGCACTCCTTGCAACCGCTGACCTGCACCCAGCTTTAGGCACTGACGCACTTACACCGTAAAATTGCCGTTATGAACGCCAACATCCTATCCAATTACGTCTGACCGTGATCAGGCAGCGCATCATCGTGGGTATGTCGGGCGGTGTCGACTCGGCAGTCGCCGCCCTGCTCCTGAAGCAACAGGGGCATGACGTCGTCGGCCTGTTCATGAAGAACTGGGAAGACGACGACGACGATCAATACTGCAGCTCGCGCGAAGACCTGGTCGACGCAGTGTCGGTCGCCGACCGCATCGGCATCGAGATCGAAGCGGTCAACTTTTCGGCCGAATACAAGGAGCGGGTGTTTACCGAATTCCTGCGCGAGTACCAATCCGGCCGCACGCCCAATCCGGACGTTTTATGCAACGCCGAGATCAAATTCCGCTCATTTCTCGAGCACGCACTCACGATGGGCGCCGACCGCATCGCAACCGGCCATTACGCGCAGGTGCGCGAAGTCGACGGCCTATATCAATTGCTGAAGGCCGAGGACGGCACCAAGGACCAAAGCTACTTCCTATACCGCCTGAACCAGGCGCAGCTGTCCAAAACCCTGTTCCCGCTCGGCGGTATCTACAAACGCGAAGTGCGCGAAATCGCCCGAAAAAACGGCCTGGCCAATCACGACAAGAAAGACTCAACCGGCATCTGCTTCATCGGCGAGCGCCCGTTTCGCGAGTTCCTCAACCGCTATCTGCCGGCAGATCCGGGTGAAATCTGGACGCTCGACGGCCACCTGGTCGGCCGTCACATGGGACTCATGTTTTACACAATAGGCCAGCGCCAGGGCCTAGGCATCGGCGGGCAGCCGCGCGGCAACCCGCCAACCGAGGGCGGGGGCGACGCTTGGTACGTCGCCGCCAAGGACATTCCAAACAACCGACTATTGGTGGTGCAGGGCCGCGATCACGACGCGCTGCTTAAAACCAGCCTGACCGGCATCGACCTGAACTGGGTCAGCGGGGCGCCGCCGCATTGCAACTGGGTCTACAACGCCAAGGCGCGGTATCGCCAGAAAGACGCGCCGTGCACGGTGGTGCGCGTCGACGAACAAAGCTGCGAGGTCGAATTCGCCGAACCGCAATGGGCGGTCACGCCCGGCCAATCGGTGGTGATCTACGAGAGCCGCGTGTGCCTGGGCGGCGGGATCATTCAGTAGGATCGAGGAGCGAGGATTGTGGATTGAAGTCTAAGGCCGTAAGCTTTTGCTCGATCCTCAATCCTCGTTCCCTAATCCTAGTTATTGGGCGGCACCGTCGCCTTGAACGATGCGCGTTTCGAGAGCTTGTCGAACAGTTTAACGAGGTTCGGATACTGCTCGCGCCAGCCAAGGTCCGGCATGCGCAGCTCGAGATACCCGAGCGCGCAGCCGACCGCGACGTCGGCAAGGTTATAGGAATCTCCTGCGCACCACGCGCGCCCGGCGAGTTCATCGGACATGGCCTTGAGTGCGCGGTCGACCTTGCCCTGCTGGCGGGCGATCCACTCGCCGTTTTGCAATTCGGGGGGCCGGCGACGCTCCATCACGACTGCGATCGCAGCGTCCGTGCACCCGTCGGCAAGCGCCTCCCAGCGCCGCGTCTGGATGCGCTGACGGGTATCGTCCGGAATCAGCCGTCCGACCGGGCTCGCACTGTCGAGATATTCGACGATCACGCGCGAATCGAACAACGTGGTTTCGTCGTCGAGCACGAGCACGGGAATCTTGCCGAGCGGATTGAATTCCGGCACGCGGGTTGCCGGGTCGGTCGGACTGTCGACGACAAGATCGTATTCCATGCGTTTTTCCGCCAGCACGATACGCACCTTGCGGCTGTACGGGCTGACCGGTCCGGCGATTAACTTCATGTGGGGTCTGTTTCCAGCTAATGTAGCGATGGTTGCCTCGACAATTCACTCTTGATTATAGCAGCGTGCGCTTCGCGCAAACGCGCACCGCCCACTTGACGCTCCGCCGCCGCAGGTAGTAGGCTGCGCCCTCCTACATTACCCAACGCTTAACGCACACATGGGCACAATCGCTGACAAATTCATACTCTTTACTCAGCCCGGATGAAGTAGCTGCCTCCGAGCGAAAGAGTTTCTTTCGAAAAAAAATATCGACTTCGTCGCAATCGACGTATTCAACGACCCCGGCGGCAAAGAGAAGCTGCTCGCCTACGGCGTGCGCAACGTGCCGGTGGTCGCCCGCGGCGACCAGTTCGTCTTCGGGCAGAATCTCGAGGACGTCGCCGAGTTTGTCGGCCTGCAGGGCGGCACCGGGCACACGCCGCTGCCGCCCGACCAGCTGATCGGCAAATGGCTTAACGTGCTGCGCGCCGCGCAACGCTTCATGCGCCAGATGCCCAATGCGCGCATCAACGAACTCGTGATCGACAACCGCCCGCGCTCGATCCGGCTCATGGGCCATCATGTATTCCGCATCGGCGAGGCCTATCTCGAAACGGCTGTCGACGGCGTCGAATACGCGACGCAGCTTGCCAACATCCCGCCCAAGGACGGTACATTCACCACCGGCGAGGAAATCGCGCGCTACGGCGACACCGTCATTGCGCGGCTCGAGCAATGGTGGACGGAACTCGCGGACAAATCGTGCGGGCAAAAAGTGCAGACCTTTTTCGGCATGCAGGCGCTGCATCTGCTCTACGAGCGTTCGACCTGGCATTCCGCGCAGCATGCGCGCCAGCTGGCCGCAGTACTCGAGCGCTTCGGGATCAAGCCCGACCGGCCGTTGACCAAGGAAGACCTGGCCGGCCTGCCGCTTCCCGAGCGGCTGTGGGAATAGCGGCGGCGACGGGCGCCCGCCCGTGCTCATTCTGACCGGCATAATTTTACCGCCCGGCGAAGCGGCATTCTGACCCCGATGCCGCGTTACGATTTTGACCTTTTCACCATCGGCGCCGGCTCCGGCGGCGTGCGCGCGAGCCGCTTTTCCGCCGGGTTCGGAGCGCGTGTCGCGGTAGCCGAAGAGCGCTATCTCGGCGGCACCTGCGTCAACGTCGGCTGCATCCCCAAGAAGCTCTACAGCTATGCCTCGCACGTCCGCGAGGAGATCCATCTCGCCGCCGGGTTCGGCTGGAGCGCGGCCCAGACGGGCTTCGATCTCGCGCACCTGGTCGCGAACAAGAACCGGGAAATCCTGCGGCTGAACGGCATCTACCGGCGGTTGCTGGAGTCATCCGGCGTCACCGTCCTCGAAGAGCGAGCAACGCTCGCCGACGCGCACACGGTTGAAACCGGCGGCAAGCGCTACACCGCGGCCCACATACTGGTGGCAACCGGCGGCTGGCCGGTGAAGCCGCCCATCCCGGGCGCCGACCTCGCAATCACCTCGAACGAAGCGTTTTTTCTCGACGCCTTGCCGGCTCGCGTGCTGGTGGTCGGCGGCGGTTATATCGCGCTCGAGTTCGCTTCCATCTTCAACGGCATGGGCGCCGACTCCAATCTCATCTATCGCGGCCCCCATATCCTGCGCAGCTTCGACCGCGAGTTCAGCGCCATGCTGGTCGATGAAATGCACAAAAAAGGCGTGCATTTCAGGCTCAACACCGACATTACGGGGATTGCGCGCCACGGCAACTGCCTGCGCGCGACGCTCGCGGATGGCGCCGCGCTCAAAACCGACTGCATCCTTTACGCCACGGGACGCGCGCCGAATGCGCGCAACCTCGGCCTCGAAGCCGCGGGGGTTAAATTCAATGAAAAAGGCGCCATCATCGTCGACGGTTATTCGCAAAGTTCGGTGCCGTCGATTTACGCGATCGGCGACGTGACCGACCGCGTCAATCTAACGCCCGTCGCCACCGCGGAAGGCATGGCAGTGGCGAAGACGCTATTCAACCAGCAGCCGACGGCTGTCGATTACACGAACATCCCCACCGCAATATTTGCCGACCCCAATGCGGCGACTGTCGGCATGGGCGAGGAAGACGCGCGCTCGCGTTACGGCGAAATCGACGTCTATACGACGCGCTTTCGTCCTCTCAAGCATGTACTGTCCGATACCGCCGAACAGGTCTTCATGAAGCTCATCGTCGAGCGCGCTTCGGACCGCGTCGTCGGCGCGCACATGGTCGGGGTGGACGCGGGCGAAGTCATCCAGGGCGTCGCCATTGCGCTCAAGTGCGGCGCGACCAAGGCGCAGTTCGACGCGACCATCGGCATCCACCCCACGGCCGCCGAGGAATTCGTCACCATGCGCACGCCACGCAAGCCGCCCGCCTGACTTACTCGACGCGGATGCGGGCATCCTGCTACTCCAAGCGGATTCCTGCGTCCTGCTACTCCAAGCGGATTCCTGCGTCTTTAACGACTTTGCCGTACTTGGCAATTTCAGCCTTGATGACCGTCGCAAATTCCGCGGGCGTGCTGCCGACCAGCTCGTTGCCACCCTGCGTGCTCAGACGTTCGATCACTTCCGGCGACTTCAGCGCTTTCGCGGTTTCCCGATAAAGCCGGTCGACGATCGCCTTGGGCGTGCCGGCGGGCGCGAGTATTGCCTGCCACGAACTGACTTCGAATCCTTTCAGTCCCGCTTCGTCTAGCGTCGGCACATCGGGCATTTGCGGCGCGCGGCGGTTGCCCGAAAATCCGATCGCCCTGAGTTTGCCCGCGCGCAATTGCGGTATCGAGGTGATCGGCGTGTCGAACATCATCGGCAGTTGTCCACCGAGCACGTCGGCGAGCGCCGCGGCGCTGCCTTTATACGGAACGTGAGTCAGCTTGATGCCCGTCATCGCGGCAAGAAACTCGCCCGCGAGATGATTGGCTCCGCCGAGCCCGGTCGAGCCGTAGGCGACCCCCGGTTTCGCTTTTGCGTAAGCGACGAGTTCCTGGATATTTTTCGCCGGCACCGACGGATGCACGACGAGCACGTACGCGTAGTAAGTGCCCTGCGAGACCGGCGCGAAATCGCGCACCGGATCGTACGGCAACTTGCTGTACAGGCTCGGATTGAGCACGAAAGGCGCGCTGTTGCCCATCACGATGGTGTAGCCGTCGGGCGGCGACTTCGCCACCAGATCGGTGCCGATGATGCCGTTTGCGCCCGGGCGATTGTCGATCACTACGGTTTGTCCCATCGCTTCATAGAATTTCTGACCGAGCGTGCGCGCGAATATGTCGCCCGCGCCCCCGGCAGTGTACGGAACGACAAAACGTATGGGGCGCACCGGATAATCCTGCGCATGGGCCGCGCCGGCAAGCGCGAGCAGCCAGGCCGCAATCGCTGTAGACCTCATCGCTCCTCCTTGAATGACGCAACGCGGGCGCAGCGGGCTGTTCAGTTACATTCATCGCTCGTGCGGCTTGCAAATCCAGAATAGCATGGCCTTAGAGTGTCTAACATGATGAAACGCGTGATGCGCTGTCACGATTTTGGCTCAGGGTTAGAAGTCCGAGGCAGCCCCTATGTCGATAGGGGCAAGGAGAACGACGACGCGGCGCCGAGACTCGTTAGCCGCAGGCCCGTTTGCGGGAACGGTGCCGTAGCACCCGGTTTCATATGCGCCACTTGGCCCCCGTCTCCGCCCCAACAACAAAATCCTTTCGCCGTGAGCCGGGGGCTACAGGCCAAAACTCGTGCCAGCCCGAAGGGTTGCAGCCAGAATCGGCGATGGCCGCGTTGCTCGTCTTGGCAATAGAACGACTATTGCCTTCACCGGGCGCCTTGCTATCACCAATTCTGGCTGCAACGCACACGTGTTTCATCATGTTAGACACTCTGAATTGCGCTAAACTACGTGCCCTGTCTTGGCCGCAATCCGGCGCCGTGTGCGCCATCCTGCCCATGTCGACACGTCCTTCCCCGTTTGCTGCAATCCATCGCCCGCCACCGCGGTCATGTTGAATTCTGCCGCTGCCGCGCGTCGCGCGTTGCCCTCGATCGACCGTCTGCTCAGGCTCGACGCGGTCGTCGCCCTCATTGAGCGCCACGGCCGTCCGCTCGTAGTCGAAACGCTGCGCGCCGTGCTCGATGAGGAGCGCGCACTCCTCGCCGCCGACACGGCGCCGTCTGCGCCGGGCGAAGAACAGCTAAGCGCACGGTGCGGCGCCCGCCTGCACGCGCTGAGCCAGCCGTCGCTGCGGCCGGTCTTCAATCTGACCGGCACCGTCCTGCATACCAATCTCGGCCGCGCGCTATATCCGGAAGTGGCAGCGGCCGCGGCAACGGCGGCGATGACGCGCGCGGTGAATCTCGAATTCGATCTCGGCGGCGGCGCGCGCGGCGAGCGCGACAGCCACGTCGAAGCCTGGCTGCAACGGTTGACCGGCGCCGAAGCCGCGATCGTCGTGAACAACAATGCCGCAGCGGTCTATCTCGTATTGAATTCGCTCGCGCCGAAACAGGAAGTCATCGTGTCGCGCGGTGAGCTCGTTGAAATCGGCGGCGCGTTCCGTATTCCGGACATCATGGCGCGCGCGGGCTGCAGGCTGAAAGAGATCGGCACCACCAATCGCACGCATGCGCGCGATTACGAGGAAGCGATCAGCGCGCGCACCGCCGCGATCATGAAAGTGCACGCCAGCAATTACGCAATCCAGGGCTTCACCGCCAGCGTGCCGGAAAACGAATTGGCCGTTATCGCGCATCGGCATAACCTGCCGTTCCTCAACGACCTGGGCAGCGGCATGCTGATCGACCTTGAAGCTTACGGACTGCCTCACGAGCCGACGCCGCGTGAAGCAATTGCCGACGGCGCCGATATCGTCACGTTCAGCGGCGACAAGCTGCTCGGCGGGCCGCAATGCGGTCTGATCGTCGGCCGCAAGGCTCTGATCGCGAAAATCCGCAAGAATCCGATGAAGCGTGCGCTGCGCGTGGATAAAGTGCGGCTCGCGGCGCTCGAAGCCGTGCTGCGCCTTTACGCCGACCCCGCGCGGCTCGTGCGCGAACTGCCGACGCTGCGGCTGCTCACGCGGCCGCAAAAAGATATCGAAGCGCAGGTGCAGCGTATTCTGCCGGCGTTAGCCGCCGCCGTCGCAAGCCATGCCGACGCCGCAGTCATCGCATGCTCGAGCCAGATCGGCAGCGGTGCCCTGCCGGTCGACGCATTACCGAGCGCCGGCATCGCCATCACCCCGCGGGCGAAACGCAAGAGCGGCGCCGCCGACGCGCTCTCCACCGCATTTCGCGCGCTGCCGGTGCCGGTCATCGGGCATATCCGCGACGGCGCCTTTATCATCGACCTGCGGTGCCTCGACGACGAAGCCGGCTTTATTACACAGCTCAATCAGCTAAAACTTCAAAAGCTTTAGCCACAGAGCACAGAGGACACAGAGAAAGTCAAAACCAATGTTCCATTCTTATATAAAAATGTTTTTTGCATTGTTTTTCTCTTTGTTCTCTGTGCCCTCTGTGGCAAATAGGTTTTGATCCTGCGTTGGGAATGATCACGTGATAGTCGCCACCGCAGGCCATATCGACCATGGCAAAACGACCCTCGTCAAAGCGTTGACGGGTGTGGACACCGACCGTCTGCCCGAAGAGAAGAAGCGCGGCATCTCGATCGATCTGGGTTTCGCGTACCGCAAAACCGACGCCGGCGATGTGATCGGCTTTGTCGATGTTCCCGGGCACGAGCGTTTCGTGCGCAACATGCTCGCCGGCGTGTGCGGCATCGATTACGTGATGCTGATCGTCGCCGCGGACGATGGCGTCATGCCGCAGACGGTCGAGCATCTGCACATCGTCGATCTGCTCACGATCCAGCGCGGCATCGCCGTCATCACCAAGACCGACCGGGTGCCTGCGGAGCGCGTCGCGGAAGTTGCCGCCAGCGTGCGTGCGCTGCTCGCACCAACCGCACTGGCGTCGATTGACGTGCTGCCGGTATCGGCGATCAGTGGCGACGGCATCGACAAGCTGCGCGACATGCTGGCATCCGCCGCGCGCGAATTCGGCGATCGCGAGCACGCCGGGCGCAATCTGCGTTATGCGGTAGACCGCGTGTTCACCATCGCCGGCAGCGGCACCGTCGTTACCGGCACCGTCTTCAACGGCGCAGTGGCCGCCGGCGACAAGCTCATGCTGTCGCCGGGCGGCATCGAAGTGCGCGTGCGCGGCATTCAGAAAGACGGCCAGGCGGCGACGCAGGCCATCGCGGGCGAACGCTGCGCGCTGAACGTCACCGGCGCCGAGGTCGCGGACATTCAGCGTGGGGACTGGGTGGTGGCGCCGGCCATCCATGCGCCAACGCAACGGCTCGACGTGCGCCTGCATATGCTCGCGAGCGAAACGCAGCCGCTCAAGCATTGGACGCCGGTGCATTTGCATCTGGGCACCGCGGACGTTACCGCGCGCATTGCGATCCGGCGCGGCGCCTCGATCGCTCCGGGCACTTCCGCACTCGTGCAGGTGATTGCCGACAAACCATTAGCCGCGTTGAATGGCGATCGCTTCATCCTGCGCGATCAATCGGCCATGCGCACCATCGGCGGCGGCATCGTGATCGACCCGTTCGTCGCGCCGGCGCGGCGCAACGCGCAAACGCGCGCCGCCCAGCTTGCCGCGCTCGAGAATGCCGACCCCGACGCAGCGCTTGCGAATTTGCTCGTATGCTCGCCCGCCGGCGTCGATCTCACGCAATTCGAGCGCGCATTCAATCTGACCCCCGACCGCGCCTCCAGGCTCGCGGCAACCCCGGCGATTGCGATCGTTGGCAAGGAGCAGCGGGTAGCGCTGCCGCGCGCGACGGTCGATGGCGTCAAGCAGAGTGTAATCGACGCATTGACGCGTTTTCATCGCGACTCGCCACAAGCAACCGGCTTCGAGATCTCCACACTGCGCAAGCAGCTCGCCCCTGCCCTTACCGCGGCGACGTTCACGGCGCTGCTGCGCGAACTCGCTGACGACAAGAAAATTGAAGTCGCGAGCTCGACTGTGCGCCTGCCCCGGCACGTCGCCACCGACAATCCCGCCGACGAGAAAATGTGGCAGGCGTTGAAGCCGATCCTCGACAACGCCGGCTTCAACGTGCTGCCGCTGCGCGAGCTCGCCCCGGCATCCAGCATCAAGGAGCCGATACTCAAGGACTTCCTGCACCGCAAGGCGCGCACCGGCGAGTTGATCCGCGTCACGCCCGAGCGCTTCTATCCGCGGGCGACGCTGGCGCAGCTCGCCGCCGTCGCCCAGGTCGTTGCGCAAGCCGTTCCCGCCGGATTCACCGCGGCGCAGTTCCGCGACCGCAGCGGCGTCGGCCGCGGCCTCGCCATCGAGATACTCGAATGCCTCGACCGGCTCGGCATCACGCAGCGCATCGGCGACGTGCGCAAGATGCGCAAGGATTTCGTGCCCATCCTCGGCGCCGCGACTGCACCGCCGCCACCGCCCAAGCAGCCGCCCGCCGCGGCCAAACCCAATCCGCAACCGCAGCGGCGCAACCCGCCGCCCACCTTTAAACGTTAAGAGGACAACACCATGTCAGATTCCAGATACGACCTAATCGTCATCGGCGCCGGCATCACCGGCCTTACGGCCGCCAAGCAGGCGGTGCAAAGCGGCCTCAAGGTCGCCAACATCGAAGCGCTGATGTTCGGCGGGCTGGTCGTCAACATCAACGAGCTCGACGGCGAGCCCGCCGGCTCTGGCACGGACTACGCATCCAACCTGATGATGGAAATTTCCGAGCTGGGCGTCGAGAACCTGTCCGAGACCGTGTCCACGATTACCAACGACGGCAAGCAATTCACCATCACCACCGACGCCGGCACGCACCGCGCGCGCGCGGTCATCATCGCGTCCGGCGCCAAGCTGAAACGCCTCGGCATTCCCGGCGAGGCCGAATTCGAATACAAGGGCGTGTCGCAATGCGCCGACTGTGACGGCCCCATGTATAAAGACGAAGAAGTCGTGGTGGTAGGCGGCGGCGACTCCGCGCTGCAGGAAGCACTGGTGCTGGCCGAATTCTGCAAACGCGTGCACCTTGTGCATCGCAGCGCCAAATTCCGCGCGCAACAGCATCTCGTCGACGCGCTCGCGCAGCACGCAAATATCAGCCAGGTCCTCAACAGCGTTGCCGAAGAAATTCTCGGCAGCGCCATGGTCGAAAAAGTGCGCGTGCGCGACACCGCCGCGAACAAGGCGAACGACATTGCCTGCGCGGGCTTCTTCGCCTACGTCGGCCTGCAGCCGACCTGCGATTTCGCGCCGGCGGACCTCGCGCGTGATGCCGGCGGCTTTCT
>JBKJMN010000136.1:0-30771 GCA_046596405.1 Burkholderiales bacterium | reverse complement strand
CACGTCTTGCTCAACGATATTCAGGGATTGCGGCAGCGGTTGAATGCAACGAAGAGACCGGATCGCTAAAGGGTGACTGAATCATCCGTATTGAGGAACGCGGGAAGGTGCGCATCCGCGCCGCACGACATCGATTCTTTGCACTGCATGCGCGGCTGTGAGCGTCGAAAAGGCGCCGTGTCGTTTGTGTTTTGGCGTGTCCACTCGTATAGTCGGCTCCTATGTGCACGCTGATAAGTTCATGAATGGCCCGGCCCCGCGAATTCGATTCGGGCGCCGCGCTGGAAAGCGCGATGCAGGTGTTTTGGGCCAAAGGCTACGAGGCGACCTCGCTCGACGATCTGTGTTCGGCGACCGGCCTTGGCCGTTCGAGTTTGTACGCGGCGTTCGGGAATAAGCGCCGTCTTTACCTGCGCTCGCTCGACCGCTATGAGGACGCCGGCGCAATCCGCATTGCCAAAGCCCTGGCCAGGGCGCCCCTGCGCAAAGCACTCGGCGCGTTGCTGGACCGGATCATTACCGATATCGTCGCCGGACCCGGGCGCAGCGGTTGTTTTATCGGCAATTGCGCCGCCGAACTCGCCAACGGCGATCGAACCGCGGCGGCCCGCGTGCGGCGGAGCCTGGAACGGATCCAGGCGACGTTTCGCGCTGCGCTGGAGCGGGCGCGCGAGCGCGGCGAGATCGCGCAGGACGCCGATGTCGATGCGCTGGCGCGGTTTATCGTGGCCGGAATTCAGGGCCTGCGTCTGGTGGGCAAGGCCACGCCCGAGCGCGCGGCGCTCGACGATATCGCCGCCGTTATGCTGAATTGCCTTCGTGCCTGATTTTTTTACCCATTCTAGACTGAATGGTACATAATTATCCGGCCCGCAAGGGCAGGCCGGCACGGGCGCGACGAACCGCCACGGTGCCGTTCACCAACCATGACCGTTCGGATTGAATGGTCTGCAACGAGGAGCCTCGCATGGCACGCTTGTCCGATCTGCCGGAATGGGAACGTCATCATCATCTTGACAAGATTGCCGCCTTGCCCGATTACGGCGTCACGCCGTACGTGTCCGGCCCCTCGCTGAACAAGCGGCGCGTCGCGATCGTCACCACCGCGGGACTGCACGTGCTCGGCGACCGGCCGTTTGAAATGGGCTCGGCGGATTACCGCATCATTCCGGGCGACGCGCCTGCCGCCGACGTGGTGATGAGCCACATTTCGGTCAATTACGACCGCAGCGGCTTTCAGGAAGACATCAACGTCGTGTTTCCGCTCGACCGCCTGCGCGAACTGCAGGCGCAAGGCGTGATCGGCTCGATCTCGGACTTTCATTATTCATTCATGGGCGCGTCGCAGGGACACACGCTGGAAACCAAAGCGCGTGAACTCGCCGGGTTGATGAAGAAGGACAAAGTCGACGCGGTTTTGCTCACCCCGGTCTGACCCAACTGCACGTGCGCCGTGGGCGCACTGGGCCATTTTATCGAACGCGCGGGCGTTGCGACCGCGCAGATCAGCCTGATCCGCGAGCAGACCGCCGCCATCAAACCGCCGCGCGCGCTGTGGGTGCCGTTCATGCTCGGGCGACCGTTCGGCGCGCCCAACGCGCCGGACTTTCAACGCAAGGTGCTGCGCGCACTGCTCGGATTGTTCGAGCGGCCCGCGGGGCCGGTGCTCGAAGATTTCGCGGAGGACGCGCCTTTTGCCGCAGCGGATGAGACGAGCTTCGCGTGTCCGGTCAGCTTCGCGCGCGCGGACGCCGGCGGCGATGATCACGTCTCGGCAATGCAACGCGAAATTGCGCAGCTCGCGCCGTGGTACGAACTTGCGCGCAGGCGGCGCGGCCGCACGACGGTGGGCGTGTCGGGGTTGACGATGGAAGCGGCGGCGGCCTATGCGGGCAGCTACGCGCAAGGCGCGCCGGCGCCCGTTTACGCGGAGGGCTTGTCCGCCGGCGTCGCGCTGAAGCGCGCGTGCGACGACTTGAAGACTTATCACTACGAAGCGGTGGCCGCGCAACCGGGCAACCTGTCGGCGCCGGAGATCGACCGCTGGTTCTGGTTTGCAACCGCGACGGGCAAGGCTTTCCTGGCGATCCAGCAGACGTGTCTGCGCAGCGAAGACAAGTCGCTGATGCCGCTGGCCAAGCTGTCGCTGGTGCCGCGGGCGATTGCGCATGCGGTGGAGGAGCAGGCGCGCAGCACGGCGTGATGCGCCGGTGAATCGCGGGCACTATTGAGAATTTCCCGCCAAGCTTAACGTAATGCGGTCGAGCCCGTCGGCCGCCCAATGACATTAACCGGAGCAGCCCAATGATCAAATTTTATTACCACCCGTCACCGAACCCCGCGAAAGTCGCGTTGTTTCTCGAAGAATCCGGCTTGCCGTACGAACTCATGCCGGTCGATACCCGCAAGGGCGAGCAATTCGCGTCGGCGTATTTGGCCATCAACCCGAACGCCAAAACGCCCGCCATCGTCGACGGTGACATTACGGTTTTTGACAGCAACGCGATCCTGCTCTACCTCGCCGAAAAAACCGGCCAATTCCTGCCCGCAAACACGCCGGCTGAACGCGCGCAGATGTTGTCGTGGTTGATGTTCGTCGCGACCGGCATCGGGCCGTACTCCGGGCAGGCCGTGCATTTCAAACACTTCGCACCCGAAAAACTTCCGTACGCAATCAATCGCTATGCACACGAAGCGCAGCGCCACTATGGAATTCTGGACGCGCGGCTGGGTACCCGGCGTTACATGCTGGGCGAGACTTATACTATCGTCGACATGGCCGTGTGGGGGTGGGCGCGGGTCGTGACTTTTATTTTGGGCGACGACGCGTGGGGAAAAATGCCCCACCTCAAGCGCCTGTTCGACGAGATCAGCGCCCGTCCGGCGGCAGTGCGCGCGAATGCGCTTAAAGAAAAACACGCGTTCAAGGCCGAGATGGACGACGAGGCGCGGCGTTTCTTGTTCCCGCAGAACGTGCAACGCGCCGCTTACTGAGAATTACATAACCTTGTGACAATAAACCTTCCCTCATCCCCACCCTTCTCCCGGGGGGAGAAGGGCTTACCTTCCCTCTACCTCCGGGAGAGGGACCGAGGGTGAGGGAAAGCCTTAGGCACGCTACGCATTTGTCATAAGGTTATGTAAAGATCAATAATTGAATTTTCCGGCAGCACGAACTTGCGGAACCAGCAACGGCGGGGTGGCAGAGTGTCTTATGCCGTAGCCTGCAAAGCTACGTACGGTGGTTAAATTCCATCCCCCGCCTCCATTTTCGCGGCAGCGCGCGTTGCATCGGCAGCCGTGGGCGATAATCGACGGGCGCTGTCCGTCCGGCGCGCGATAATTCGAACGACGCAATCATTACCATGGAGGAGAACGGTATGAATGAAGCTAAAGAAAGCGGACCGGGCGTTAAAGTTCTGGGCGAGCGGCCCAGCCTCGATCAGCCGGAACTGCCGCAGCGACCGTACGAGTTCGTGATGGAAACCGAGGTCGAGTCGCTGGAAAAAATGCACAAGGTCGCGCGCCACCGCAAGTTCGAGATCCACGTCGGCGAGCCCGCCCATCTCAAAGGCGACGACAACTATCCGCAGCCGCTCATTTACGTCGCCGCCGGAATCGGCGCCTGACTGCTCACCCAGGTGTCGCGGTACGCGACCATGACCAAGACCAGGATCGAGAAAGCCAGGATTAGAGTCATCATTCACTGGTATTTGAAGGGATCGGTAATCAAAGGTACTGTCGAGAGCGGCTGCAAAGAAGTGGAGACGCATCTGGAAGTGGATTCGGCGGACGATCCCGCGAAGATCCGGCATGTCGTCAAATGCGCCAAGCTCGGGTGTTTCGCGGAGCAGATGGTGGTCAAGCCGGTGCCGCTGGTCAGCACGATTAAAATCAACGGCGAATCATTTGCGCTGTAACCGCTGATGCTGTCCACGCAGCATTGAACGTCCGGCTCGCGCGGTGCGGTATATGGCGTCGCATGATGGCGGCGCATAATGATCCATCGCGCGCCGTGCCGCCGGTCCTGTAACACAACGGAGGAAACTCATGCCCCGCATCGCCCCGCTGCCCATTTCAGATGATCCCGAACTCCGGCCCGCGCTGGACAATTTCGTCAAATCGCTCGGCTTCGTGCCCAACGCGGCGCTCATCATGCAGCGCAAACCGAAAATGGCGCAAGGCTTCGCCATGCTGTCGTGGTCGATGTGGGGCCCGGACAGCGAGGTTGACGTGGGATTCAAGCGGCTGCTCGGGCATGTGTCGAGCAAGGTGCACGGCTGCGCGTATTGAATGGCCCACACCGCCGGGGCGTCGCTCCGGCTCGGCATTAACGAGGCGAAGTTCGACGCGGTGTGGGAGTTTCGCTCGAGCCCGCTGTTTACGGCGGCAGAGCGGATCGCGATAGAATTCACCATTGCCGCGTCGGCGCAGCCGAACGAGGTCACCGACGAACTATTCGCGCGCATGCGCGAGCATTGGACGGAAAGCGAAGTCGTCGAGATCACGGGTGTAATCGCGCTGTTCGGCTTTCTGAACCGCTGGAACGACACGATGGCAAGCCCGCTCGAGAAGGAACCCATCGCGATCGGGGAAAAACATCTCGCGAAAAAAGGCTGGCGCATCGGCAAGCACAAGGCGTAGCCGCACTTCGCGGCCGACCCGCAGGCGCAAAACTGCTGCACCCCGGTTAAAGCCGGTCTCGCTACGGAGGAAGATATGAGTAGAAAAGCGGGTAGAAAAGGGTATCTCGCGCCGGCGTTACTCGCGGTTGCGTCTGCGTTCGCGTCGCATGCCGGTGCACAAGGCAGCGCGGCGCCCGCTTATCCGGTGAAACCCGTGCGCATCATCGTCCCGTTCCCGCCGGGCGGCCCCACCGACTACATCGCACGCGCGCTCGCGCAGAAGTTGACCGAGGCGTGGGGGCACACGGTCGTCGTCGACAACCGTGCCGGCGCCGGCGGCAACATCGGCACCGAAATGGTGGCGAGGTCGGCAACCGATGGCTACACGCTGCTGGTCACCACGACGTCGATGGTCATCAACCAGAATCTGTTCGCCCGGCCCGGCTACGATGCAATCAGGGATTTCGCGCCGGTTACCAATGCGGCGAACTCACCGATCCTGTTTTTTGCGCATCCGGCGTTTCCCGGCAGAACGATGCGCGACGTTCTGCAGAGCGGCAAAACCAGACCGGTGAATTTCGCCTCCGCCGGCAACGGCACCACCGCGCATCTCGCCGGCGAAATATTGCGCACCGCTTACGGCGTGCCGCTGCTGCACATTCCGTATAAAGGCGCCGGACCCGCCATTACCGATGTGCTCGGCGGGCAGGTGCAGATCGGTTCCACCGCGCTGCCGCCGCCGGTACCGCATGTGCGCGCGGGCACGCTGAAAGCGCTCGGCGTCACCAGCCGCAAGCGTTCGACCGCCTTGCCTGACACCCCGACGGTGGCCGAAGCGGGCTTCGCGGGCTACGAGGTCGACAATATGGTCGGCGTGCTGGTCAGCGCGGGCACGCCCAAGCCGTTGATCGCCAAACTCAACGCGGACATCGCGCGCATCCTGAATTTGCCGGACGTGCAAAAGCGCCTCGCGGACGTGGGGTTCGACCCGGTCGGTAATTCGCCGGCCGAGTTCGGCACCTATCTCAAATCCGAAATGGCAAAATGGGCGCAGGTCATCAAGGAGTCGGGCGCGAAGGTGGATTAGCGCGGCAGGAGCGGGATGCATAGACGCGAGCGGGGGGATGAGAGCGCTCGGCATGCAGGCGCCCAACCAGAAAGAAATCACCATGGAATTAGCCTCACGCATCGTCGAAGCCGCAGACCTCGAAGCAGCGATTGAAGTCTGTTTCGAAAAGAAGTGGACCGACGGCCTGCCGGTCGTGCCGCCGACGCGCGGCGCGATCGAGCGCATCCTCAATTACCTGAAGCGCGATCCCGGCGAAGTCGTCGGCGTGGTGCCGCCGCGCAACGGCGTGGCGACCATCGAGAAAATCGCGATCAACTGCGTGATGGCGGGCTGCAAGCCCGAATACGTGCCCATCGTGATCGCCGCGGTCGAGGCAGTGCTCGAAGAAGGCTTCAACCTCAACGGCGTGCAGACGACGACGCACGCGTGCGCGCCGCTCGTCGTCGTCAGCGGCCCCGCGGTAAAGCGGCTGGGCTTCAACGTCAAGGAAGGCTCGCTCGGGCACGGTTGTCGCGGGTCGGCCACGATAGGCCGCGCGCTGCGGCTCGTGTTGTGGAATGTCGGCGGCGGGTTTCCGGGCGAGCCGTGCAAAACGACGCTCGGCCATCCCGGCTATTTCAGCTTTTGCATGGCCGAGGACCAGGACGCGAACCCTTGGGAGCCCTTGCACGTCGGACGCGGTTTCAACGCGGACGACACGGTCGTCACGGTCACGGGTGTGACGGCGCCGATGTCGGTCGCGACGGGTTCGGGTTACAGCCCGATCGACGACGTGCTGTATCTGCTCGCCGATTCGATCGTCACGCTCGGCAGCAACAACATCACCGGCGGCGACATGGTGTACATCCTGGGGCCGATGACCGCGAAGGCGCTGGGCGATGCGGGCTACACGAAGCAGCAGGTCAAAGACGGCGTGCTGAAACTGGCGACGCGCCCGGTACGCGAAGTCAAATCGCGCCGTTCGATTTCGCCCACGCATCCGATGCACTGGAGCAAGGTGGTCGACGAGAACGACGACGACGCGCGCGTGCCGTGGGTGCGCGAGCCGGGCAATTTAACGATCGTCGTCAGCGGCGGTTGGGGCTCGGGCGCGGGCTTTTGCGCTTTGTGTGCAGGGTGGGGTGCTTTGGGAGGGTATACGCAGAGCAAGAAGGTGGTGTTTCCTGCTTAAGGCATTACCAGCCACAGATACCGTGCAATTATGGCGATCAGGGGCCATCTACGGTCGCGGTGATCATCGGCGAGAGCCTATGGCCACCGCGATCGAGTTGATCGAGCCGCAGTTGTCACCCTAAGAGTTCCTGCGCCAAGCACGGTCGGATTTCCGATATTGAATGCCGCGCGGGGTATGATGTCGGCGTCTGGAAATATCAAAACCATGAAACTTATCGTCATCGCCATCGCCGCGTTGTTGAGCCCTCTAAACGCAGCGTGGGCCGCCACTCAGCTGGGCACCGTAGTCGGCATTGCGGATGGCGACACGATCACTGTCCTGGATGCGGAAAAGAAACGCTACAAAATCACCCTGATCGCCACCGACGCGCCCGAGCGCAATCAGCCGTTTGGCACAGAGGCAAAGCAAAACCTGACCAAACTGGTTTTGCATAAGGAAGTCGCCATCGAAGTGAAAAAGCGCGCCCGGAACAAGCGGATTTTCGCCAAAGTCCTGCTCGACGAAACCGGCGCCGACTGCGCGTTTCGCTCCTGCTTGAAGTCGCTTGATGTCGGGCTCCAGCAGATTCGGGATGGTCTCGCGTGGTACGCCAAGGAGTCGGAGCAGGAGCAGTCCGCCGAAGATCGCGGGCGCTACGCTGCCGCCGAGCAGGCGGCGCGCACTGGCGGGCGCGGCCTCTGGGCGGATGCGGCACGCGCGGTGCCGCCCTGGCAGTGGCGGGTGAAAAAGCGCTGAGCGAAGTTATTTAAGCGCTGCGGATCTCGCCGGTCACCGCGCCTTTTGCATCGACGCCAAGGGCCGCGCGGTGGGTCATCGCGATTCGAAGTGATTGAAGCCGCCCCGGCGATCGGCCCATTGCCGGCGGGAACAATGAACGGCACTTCCCGAACGTTTCGATTTCTGTCTTTCGCTTGTCACAATATTTCGATATTATTCGAAATATGAAATCAATCCAGGCGGTTAAGGCGCTGGCCGCGCTCGCGCAGGAGTCACGCCTTGCGGTCTATCGGCTGCTCGTCGCGCGCGGGCCCGAGGGATTGAGCGCCGGCATTATTGGCGCCAGGCTGGGCATCGCGCCGGCGACCCTGTCCTTTCACTTTAAGGAGCTTGCCAACGCCGGGCTGGTGGCGGCGCGCACCCAGGGGCGATATGTAATTTATTCCGCGAACTTCCACGGCATGAACGATCTTGTCGTCTTTCTCACCGACAACTGCTGCGGCGGCAATCCGTGCACGCCGGTGGCGGCTTGCCGGCCGGAGCGCGCCAGGAAACGCCACAAGGCGAGCGCCTGATATGAATAATCAAATCTATAACGTATTGTTCCTGTGCACCCACAATTCGGCGCGCAGCCTGATGGCGGAAGCGATACTCAACAATCCGGTAGCAGGCGGCGGCAATTTCAGAGGTTACAGCGCGGGTAGCCATCCGTCAGGTAAACCCAACCCGTTCGCGCTGGCGCAGATCCAAAGTGTGGGCTTGCCAATCGACGGTTTGCGCAGCAAGAACTGGGACGAGTTCGCCCAACCGGGCGCGCCTGAAATAGATTTTGTGTTTACGGTGTGCGACAACGCGGCGAACGAAGTATGCCCGGTCTGGCCCGGGCACCCGATGACCGCGCATTGGGGGTTGCCCGATCCCGCCGCGGTCGAAGGCAGCGACGAAGACAAGCGCCGCGCGTTTTCAGGCACTTTCCGGCATCTCGCGAGCCGCATTCAAATCTTCACGAGTTTGCCGTTCGCGAAGCTCGATCAACTGAGCTTGCAGAAAAAACTCGCGGCGATCGGTCAGTCGGCGTGACGCCGGGCCGGCGCCTCGCCGCGGAAGCGCTCGGCAGCGCGTTCCTGCTGGCCACCGTCATCGGCTCCGGGATCATGGGCGAGCGCCTCGCCGGCGGGAATGTCGCCGTCGCTTTGCTTGCCAATTCGATCGCAACCGGCGCCGCGTTGTATGCGTTGATACTGATATTTGCGCCAGTTTCCGGTGCGCATTTCAACCCGGCGGTAACCCTCGTGGCAGCGCTGAAGCGGCAATTGTCCGGCAGGCAAGCCATCTATTATGTCTGCGCGCAAATCGCCGGTGCGTTCGTCGGCGTTGCCGCGGCGCATGCGATGTTTGGCGAGCCGCTTTTTTTCGCGTCTCAGCATCAACGCACCGGTGCTGCTCAGTGGTGGGCCGAGGGCGTCGCGACGTTCGGCCTGTTGATGGTCATCCTGGGAAGCTCGCGACAAAGCATTCCGGCCGTCGCTGCAGCCGTTGGCGCTTACGTGACGGCGGCGTATTGGTTTACCGCATCAACCTCGTTCGCCAATCCGGCAGTCACGCTGGCGCGCGCGGCGAGCGATACATTCGCCGGCATCCGGCCCGTTGATGCACCGGCATTTATTCTTGCGCAGCTGGCGGGCGCGCTCGGCGCCCTCGTCGTGATGCGCTGGTTCGAGTCGCGCGAGACTCTGGGCGGGACCGACGGCTAAAACGCGCGTTCGCGTGTTGCATTTTGGCGAAAAAAAAGGCCCCGGCAATAGCCGTGGCCTTTTAATACAGTGAGCCGTATTCAGTCCGCGTACTGTCCCGCCTTCTTGATGATTGGGTCCCACTTCTTGATTTCTGCCTGCAGGTGCGTGCGCAGCGCTTCGGGACTCGCTTTGGCGACCGGCACTGGCACGGCGCCGAGCTCGGCGAGCCGCGAAGTGAACGTGGCGTCCTGCACGGCGGCCTGCAAAGCGGCCACGAGCTTGTCGAGGATAGGTTTCGGCGTGCCTTTCGGCGCGTAGAGGCCATGCCACACGACGACTTCGAAACCCTTCATGCCTTGCTCGGCGAGCGTCGGGACGTCTTTCAACGTCGGGATCCGCTGCGCGGAGGTCACGCCGTAGACTTTGACCGTACCAGCCTTGATCTGTTGTGTGGTGTTGGTGGTCTGGTCACACATGAGGTCGACCTGGCCGCCGATCAAGTCGGTCATCGCCGGCGCGGTGCCTTTGTACGGCACGGTTGTCAGATCGATTTCGTTCTGGCTCATGAAAAGCAGGCCGCACAAATGCGACGCCGCGCCCAGCCCGGCATTCGCGTAGCTCAACTTGTCCTTGTTCGCCTTGAGGTACGGCAGCAGTTCCTTGAGATTGTTCGGCGGCAGCGCTTTCTTGCCGAGCATGGTCATCGGCACGTCGGCGACCTGGCCGATAAATTCGAAATCGTTCATCGTGTCGTAAGGCAGCTTGCGATAAAGCGCCGGCGATGTCGACATGCCGATATGCATCAGCAGCAGCGTGTAGCCATCGTTCTTGGCCTTCGCGACCTTGTTGATGCCGATGGTACCGCCGGCGCCGCCTGCGTTGTCGATGATGACCTGCTGCTTGAGCGAGCCGGTCAGCGTCACGCCGAGGTTGCGCGCCAGAGTGTCGGTGGGTCCGCCGGCGGCGAACGGCACGACGACGACAATCTGCTTATTGGGATAGTCCTGCGCATGCGCGATGTTGATGCCGCACGCGATAACTGCGACTGCGAACGCAATGAACCGTTTCATACAACCTCCTCGATGGCGAAAAATGACGTAATCCGCACGGGCTACCGCTTGTTGGTGTAGTCCCGACACGCAAACGCTGCGAATCCGAACCACAATTAAGCCCGTTTTGCCGGGCCGCGTCCAGTCGGACGGCGGCGCAAATTGAACGTTTCAGACCGTGCCCGGCGCGAGAAACTGCTCGATGATGGCGGCCAGGCGCGCCGGCTGGTCGTGGTGCATCATGTGGCCGCAATCCTCGATCATCACTTCCCGGAATTGCCGGAATGCGGCTTTGCGTTCGGCCAGCTGGTCCGCCGAATCGCCGCGCCATCCCGCCGCCGTGGACTGCGCGCCGGAAACCCACAGCACGGGGGCGCTGATGCGCCGCCAGCACACGAGCAGTTCCTCGAGCCGGTTCAGCACCGGGTTGACGATTTTGTGTTTCGGATCGCTCCGCAGCGTGACGGTGCCGTCGCCGGTTTCTTTCGCCCAGTGCTGGGCCAGGAAGCGCGCCATCTCGTCCGGCAGGCGCGGATTGCTTTTCCGGAGCCGCCCGGCCACCGCCTCGAACGAAGCATAGTTTTTGAACTGCGGCGGCTCGCGCAACTGGTTGAGCCACCGCTCGTAGCGTGCCGGCGCGTCGTCCGGTTTGGTGCGGCCCATGCCGAAGCCTTCCAACGATATCAATTTGGCGACGCGCTGCGGCCGGAGGCCGGCATAGGTGCATGCGACGTTGCCGCCCATGCTGTGCGCCACCAGATTGGCGGGCGCGTCCGGCTCGTAAAGATCGAGCAATTCGTCGAGGTCGGCATAATAATCGGGAAACCAGTAGCCGCCCGGCGCCCACGCTGTCAGCCCGAAGCCGCGCCAGTCGGGGGCGATAACGTACCAGTCGCGCGCGAAACAATCGACCAAGAACTGGAACGAGGCCGATACGTCCATCCACCCGTGCAGCAAAAAAAGTTTTGGCGCACGCGCGTCGCCCCACGTGCGCACGTGATAACGCAGATTGCGGATGGTATGGATGTGCGACTGGCTGGGTCTCATGGTTGCGGTCGGTCCTTTGGTCCCGGAAATTGCTCTTGCCCGACGTCGGGCGCGACGCTCGGCTGTCCACGCAGCGTAAGCCAGGAGAGCAACGCCAGACTCGCACCGATGAGCAGCATGCCGGCGATTTCAAGGCCGCCGGGATTTTCGCCGTAGTGCATTTTCGACAACAGCACGCCCAGCGCGGGCACCGCCATCATGCTCAAGCTCGCGATGCCAGCCGGCAGGTGCTTGAGTATATACAGCCATAACAGCCAGCCCGCGACCGAGCCTAAGACGATGCCATAAATCAGCACCAGCGCGAAATAACCCGTCCATACGACGGGGCGCGACGGCACCAGCAACGCGATGACAATGACGAAGATGCCGCCGATCAGCATTTGCCACGCGGTCACCGACAGCAGGTCGAAATTGCCTTCGTTGCGCCAGCGTTTGACGAGGATGGAGCTTGCCGCCCAGCACACGCCGCCGAGCACCGCGTAGATGCGGCTCGCAAAACTGCCGCGCAGGTCCCACGGTTCGAGCACGAGCGTCAATCCTGCCGCTGCCAGGAGCACCGCCAGCCACTGCAAGTCGCGAATCCGCTCGCCGAGCAGCGGCCACGCGAACAGCAGCGTCCAGAGCGGGAACGTGTAGACGAGCACGGTGGTCTTGCCGACGGCTCCCGCGACCAGTGCCCAGCAAACGAAACACACGAAGCCCGTCGTCTGAAACAAGCCGAGCAGCGCGAGGCGCGGCAATCCGCGCGGAGCCAGCGGTTTTTTCAGCCACGCCATGGCGGCGAACAGCAAGAGCGCGCCGGGCGCGGTGCGCAGCGCCGCATAGTCGAATGGATCGGCGAACTGCAGGCCTTCTTTGAGCATGATCCAGTTGTAGGCCCAGATCAGCGACAACAAGCCAAGGGCGGCGATCGCGCGGCGGGCGGAAGATGCGGGCAGTGGCATTCGGGCGTGAAATTAGCTTAGAGTGCCCAACAGAATGCAACGCACACGGGTTTCATTGGCTCAGGCACTCTGTAGGTTAGGTCATTCGCAAGAGGGATGGATTATGCGGCAAAATTCTGCAGCCGACCGGGCACGAAGACTATTGGCGCATCTGATTTTCTTCACGTGTGCGCTGGCGCTCGCGCAATTCACGCCAGCGGGCATGGCGCGCGTTTACGCGCAGTCCGGCGCTACCTTCGACAAGGGTTTGCTGTGGCGCATCGAGAAAGCGGGCAGCGCGCCCAGCCATCTATTCGGCACCGTGCATCTTGCCGATGCGCGCGTGACCACTTTACCGGACGCGGTGCGTGATGCGTTGAATGCGGCGCGCTCGTTCGCGATGGAGGTTTCGCTCGACCAGTCGAATATCGCGGCGCTCGCCGCGCGCATGGTGTACCTGGACGGCCGCGATCTGCCCGGCGTCGCAGGCGCGGCGTTGTTCCGCAAAATCGTGCCGTTGACTGCCGGCCTCGGCGTGCCGGCGGAGATGGCGCGGTTGTTCAAGCCCTGGGCCATGGTGCTGCTGTTGCAGATGCCGCAGCAGGACTCCTCCCGGGTGCTCGACTTCGTCCTGCACCGCATGGCGGCCGAGCAAGGCAAGGCGCTGTCTTATCTCGAGAGCGTCGATGAGCAGGTCGCGGCGTTCGAGGGCATGTCCGACCGCGATCAGCTGGCGCTGCTCGAGCATGCGGTCGAGACGCATCACGATTTGAAGGCGCAGACGGAAAAAATGCTTCAGGCCTATCTGCAACGCGATCTTGGCCGGATGTGGGAAATCGGCGAGGCCGAAATCGCGCAGCGGCCGGAATTGCGCCCACTCAAGCGGGCTTTCGATCAACGTCTGCTGTACGACCGCAACACGCGGATGGCGGAACGCATGCAGCCGCAGCTAAAAGCGGGGGCGGCGTTCATCGCGGTCGGCGCGCTGCATTTGTACGGTGACCGCGGACTCCTGAGCCTGCTTGCCCGCGAGGGTTACCGCGTAACCAGGGTCTATTGACGCAAAGGCGATAGGCAACAAGCGGGGAGGTGCGAATTAAATCCCTAAGCCTTGCAACGTATCGCCGTCACGTGGCCAGCGAATCCCGCTTGTTCAGCGCCCGGCGGCACCGCGTTGCGCGGCATCGAACTGCTGCTGCGCGGCGGTGACTGCGTCTTCCAGCGCCTTAACGCGATCGAGGTACGATTCGCTCAGGCGCGACGTACCGCCACCGCCCTTGGCCAGGCCGACGCGATCGCCTTCGCGCTGCTCGCGACCGTCGCTCAGCGCTTTTTGCGCGGCTTCGAGTCTTTGCTTCGCAGCCGCGATTTCGGCGCTGGTGTTGTTGCCCTTCGTGCCATCGACCGGATTCACGGGTTGGGCCGGGTCGGGCGCCGGCGGCGGCGACGCCACGTTCAGCGGCGCGAGGTTAAGCTTCTTGCTCTCCCTCGCCCCAGGCGCGGGTTTGTCGCCGTAGACGATCTTGCCGTCGGGCATCACCGAGCGGTACATTTCCTGCGCGTGCGCGGCCGGCAAGGCGAGCGTGAGGGCAAGCAGCAGCATATATCGGGGCATCGGCAACCTCGCTGGTTAAACAAGACTGCGTTGAATTTGGCGGCGATTTCGCGCGCTGTCAAGTCGCAGCCGACGAACGTCGCGTTTGGATGCGCGGCCGTTGGCACGATTCATGGGTGGCCCCGTGATGTAAATCACATGCGTGGTTCGCGCTCACGGTTCGCGCCGAACGCGATAAAATGAAACGCATGTCGATACCGTCTTTCGTTCACCTGCGCCTGCACAGCGAGTACTCGGTGAGCGACGGCATCGTGCGCCTCGACGACGCGGTGGCCGCCGCTGTCGCGGAAGGCATGCCGGCGCTGGCGTTGACCGACCTTGCCAACGTGTTCGGCATGGTGAAGTTTTACCAAGCGGCGCGCGGCGCGGGGTTGAAACCGGTCGTCGGCTGCGACTTGTGGGTTGAAAACGAAACCGACCGCGACAAGCCGCACCGCCTGCTGCTCCTGTGCCAGTCGCGCGCGGGCTATCGTAATTTGAGCGAACTGCTGACGCGCGCGTACCGTACCAACCAGTATCGCGGACGCGCCGAACTCAAAAAGGCATGGTTTGCAGCGCCCGCCAACGACGGACTGATCGCGCTGTCGGGCGCGCATCACGGCGACGTCGGCGGCGCGCTGGTGGCCGGCAATTACAAGCAGGCGATTGCGGCGGCACGCGCGTGGGCAAAAATTTTTCCGCAGCGTTATTACCTGGAGTTGCAGCGTCCGCAGGCGGGCGCGGCGGCGCAGGTCGAAAACTGCGTGCAGCAATCCCTGCAAGTCGCGTCCGAATTGAAGCTGCCGGTGGTCGCGACACACCCGGTTCAGTTCATCAAGGCCGACGACTTTCGCGCGCACGAGGCGCGCGTCTGTATTGCCGAAGGCTATGTATTGGCGGACCAGCGGCGCCCGCGGCATTTTGGCGCCGACCAGTACTTCAAGACGCAGGCCGAAATGGCGGAATTGTTCGCCGATATCCCGCAGGCGCTCGCCAACAGCGTGGAAATCGCCAAACGCTGCAACCTGACGCTCGAACTCGGCGTTTCGAAGCTGCCCCCGTTTCCGACGCCGAACAACGAGAGCCTTGACGATTATCTGCGCGAGCACACGCAAAAAGGCCTCGCGCGGCGTCTCGAACAGCTTTATGCGGACACTGCGCAGCGCGCGGACAAGTTGCCCGTCTATCAGCAAAGGCTCGAATTCGAAATCAAGACCATCCTGCAAATGGGTTTCGCCGGCTATTTCCTGATCGTCGCCGATTTTATCAACTGGGCGAAGTCGAACGGCGTGCCGGTCGGGCCCGGCCGCGGCTCGGGCGCGGGCTCGCTGGTCGCATATTCGCTCGGCATAACGGATCTCGATCCGCTGCGCTACAACCTGCTGTTCGAGCGCTTTTTGAATCCCGAGCGCGTGTCGATGCCCGACTTCGATATCGACTTTTGCCAGGACGGGCGCGACCGCGTGATCGAATACGTGCGGCAGAAATACAGCACCGACAGCGTTTCGCAGATCGTTACGTTCGGCACCATGGCGGCGAAAGCAGTGGTGCGCGACGTCGGGCGCGTGCTCGATCTCGGCTACAACTTCTGCGACCAGATAGCCAAACTCATTCCGTTCCAGCCCGGCCGCCACATTACGTTGCGCCGGCGCACCGATAGAACGGACGAGCAGACGATCTACGCGCGGGAAGTCGAGCCGCTGATCAACCAGCGCGAGGCGCAGGAAGAGGAAGTGCGCGAACTGCTGGAGCTGGCGGAACGCCTCGAAGGGATGACGCGCAACGTCGGCATGCATGCGGGCGGCGTGCTGATCGCTCCGGGCAAGCTTACGGATTTTTGTCCGCTGTACGCCGCGGAGGGTTCGGCCAGCGTCGTGTCGCAGTTCGACATGAAAGACGTCGAGGCGGTGGGGCTCGTGAAATTCGACTTCCTGGGTTTGACGACGCTGACCATACTCGACTGGACGCTACGCTACATCAAGCGTCTCGACCCGGCATCGACAGTTTGTCTTGAAACCATTCCGCTCGACGATCCGGAGGCTTACCGCATATTTTCAAGCGCCAAGACCACCGCCGTGTTCCAGTTTGAATCGCGCGGCATGCGCGACATGTTGAAACAGGCGCGGCCCGACCGCTTCGAGGACATCATCGCGCTGGTCGCTCTTTACCGGCCGGGCCCGATGGACCTGATTCCGGACTTCATCGCGCGCAAGCACGGCAAGCCGTTCGAGTATCCGGAGCCGCGCGTTGAGTCCGTGCTCGCCGAGACCTACGGCATCATGGTGTATCAGGAGCAGGTGATGCAGATGGCGCAACTGGTCGGCGGCTACAGCCTGGGCGGCGCCGATCTCTTGCGCCGCGCGATGGGCAAGAAAAAGCCCGAGGAGATGGCGCAGCAGCGCGGCATTTTCCGCGAGGGCGCGGGCAACAACGGCCTGACGGAACAGAAGGCCGATGAACTCTTTGACTTGATGGAGAAGTTCGCGGGTTACGGCTTCAATAAATCGCATGCGGCCGCCTATGCGCTCGTCGCGTATCAGACCGCGTATTTCAAGGCGCATCACACTGCTGCGTTCATGGCTGCCAACTTGTCGGCCGCCGCCGACGACACTGACAAGGTCAAGCAGTTTTACGAGGACGTCGGCGTCAGCGGGCTGACTGTGCGGCCGCCTGACATCAATCGCGGCGATTACCGCTTCGTTCCGCTCGACACCAAAACGATCACGTACGGACTGGGATCGATCAAGGGCACCGGCGAATCGGCGATTGCGGCCATTGTCGCTGCGCGCGACGGCAAGGACGGCAAAGCGGGCGGGCCGTTCAAGGATATCTTCGACCTCTGCGAGCGCGTCGACAAACGCATCGTCAACCGGCGCGTGATCGAAGCGCTGATTCGTGGCGGGGCGTTCGACGCCATCGACGATCATCGCGCGCGCCTGCTTGCTTCGGTCGGCATCGCGCTGGGAGCCGCCGAGCAGGCCGAGCGCAACGCGCAGCAGGTCAGTCTTTTCGGCGGTGCGGACGCTGCCGAGCACGCGCGTCCGCCGCTGGTGGAAGCGCCGCGCTGGGACCAGCGCACGCAGTTGAAGGAGGAGAAGGTCGCGCTCGGCTATTACCTGTCGGGTCATCCTTACGAAGCGTATCGCGAGGAGATCGGGCAGTTCGTGCCGCTCACACTCGACCGCCTGCAGCCGAGCCAGGGTTATGCCAACAGCGCGCCTTTGCAGACGGTCGCCGGCGTCGTGGAGTCCATGCGCTTCACGAAATCGCAATCATCCCGCATGGCAATCGTCACGTTCAGCGACGGAAACTCTACGCAGGAAGTGGTGGTTTACGGCGAGACTTTCGACCAGTATCGCAGCATCATCGTCGAAGACGCGGTGCTGGTGCTGGAAGTGAAGGTGCGCAACATTACGCGCAGCGGCGGCGGCGACGAGCCGGAAACGTCGTTCACGCGCATTACCGCGGAAAAAATCTACGACCTGAACGCCGCCCGCAACAAGTTTGCGCGCGGCGTGCGTCTTACCTGCAACGGCCAGTCGTCGGCACAAAAGCTGAAGGAACTGCTGGCCCCCTATCGCAACGGCCCGTGTCCGGTTTCAATCGTTTATCACAATCGCACCGCGAGCTGCGAAATCGAGCTCGGCGACGATTGGCGCATCAGCCTGCACGAAAATCTGCTGCAATCGCTGGCGGCCTGGCTTACCGAGCCGAACGTCACCATACTTTACAGCGGACAGCGCAGCGCTTAACGGCGGCGCGCTTACTTCAGGCAATCCGGCACGAGCGCGTGCCGGATTGCAGCGCCGAACTTCGTAAGGTCGCAAGGGGCGCCGGGCTCGGGGCGGCTGCACCGCGCCAGACGCAACGATTGTCTGACCGGCGGTTGCGCAGTCGTCAGCCTGGTTTTATCGCGCATTTGGGCAAGCGATTGGGCCTGATAGTAAACGTACACGTCGCGGGTTCCGCCGGCCTGGAGTCGCAGCTCGAAGACTAGCGCGCCTGCCGGTGCGGTCTGGTCGGGCACCTGCGCACTCGAACTCCAGGTCGCCTCCATCATCGCGCCCAGATTCGCCAGGTTCGTATCGTGGCCCACGAATACAGCCATCGCCGCGTGACCGGGCGGCAGGGGGCCGCCATAAAGTCCGCCCGCGGCATGGCCCTGCAGTGTGTTCAGCACGGCGCGCAGCAGCATCGAGCCCTGGCGCGCTGCGAGGTAAGGCGTACGTTCCATCAGATCGAATTGCGTATTGTGCAGGGTAAGCGCGTTCTGCAGTTTGCTTAGCCGGGCGCCGCTCAATGCACCCCACGCAACATCCCGCTCGCGCATGCCCTGCGCGTATTCGAGCAGAAAAATTTCCGCCGCCGTCGCGCCAATGCCGATGGCGCCGCACATCCGCGGTCCCGCCGCGCCGGCAGTCAATCCGGTCGGAATATCAGTCAGCGTGCAGCCGCCCGTTGCGCCTGAGTTCGCGCAGGCGCTGGCGCGACAGCACGCATCCGCGTCCGCCCGCTGGCAGATATCGGGCCGGCAACACTGCAGCAGTTCCTGCATCGTGGCGAGCGCGGCGCGGTGCCGGCGCTCCAACCCGGCAAAGCCGTCGGGCAGCCGGACGAGGATCGCCTGCTCGGCCTTTTTCGCGTCGATCGCGCACACCTGCGCCTTGACCGGATGAAAAAGCGGATCCGGCGACGGTGTGGCGCGACGCACTTCGACCTCGCAATCCGGCGCAAAGCCGCGGGCGAGCGCGTGCGCGGTGGCGACAGTACGATCGTCAACGTCGGCGCGAATGAATACGGCATGCGCTGCCGGGCAGCGGCCGGAGGGCAACAATCCCTGTTGTGCTGCGTGTGCGCGGTAGTACCCCCCCATCAGCGCTGCGAGTTCGGCACCGCGGTCCGTAAGCATCCCGGGCCGGCGAGTCGGCCATTCCGGCCACTCTCGCCCGGCCGTCCAGGCGGCGAGCGCTTCGTTCGATTGGAGGGGCGAGCGGACGCCGTGGCGGCTAACGACGACCATCTTCAACAGCTTGCCGGTCGGCAGCGTGTAGGTTTCGTCCGCGGCCGCACTCGCACCCGTCGTCAAAATCCCGCACAGCGCTGCAACGATGAGTTGCCGCGTGGGGCGCCTCCCGCTAAATGGATTCCGTATTGGCACGAAACGCCGGGACCGCGCGTTACGCTTGCGGAATGGTTGCCTTCATCGAAGGCCGCGCCGAGAATTTTTCGTACCAGCCTGCGAGTTGCGGACGATTCTTGCGCCACTCGTCGTCACCATAGCGGAAGTCGAGCCACCCGAGCGTGCACGCGACCGTGATGCCGCCGATGGTGGGTTCACCGTCGAGCGCCGCCGCTTCGCGCTCGAGCAGATCGAGTCCGCCGTGCCACTTGGTTTTTTGGCCCGCGATCCAGCCTGCCCACTGGAATTCCTTGGGCCGCACGGCCATTTCATAGCGGCAAAGAATGCCCGCATCAAGGATGCCGTCGCCGGTTGCCTGCAGCTTGAGCGCCGTCCAGCGCGCGGAGCCCGCAGCGGGGAACAGCTTGCGGCCCGCGTGCACGCTGTCGAGGTATTCGCAGATGACGGGTGAATCGAACAGCGTAGTGCCATCGTCGAGCGCGAGCGCGGGGATCTTTACGAGCGGGTTGGCTTGCGCGAGATTCGTATTGTCCTGGACCGGCGACACCATGGTGGTGATTTCCTCGATGTTCTTGTCCAGCCCCGTCTCGCGCGCGAACACGCGCACCTTGCGCACGAACGGTGAAGCCATATTGAAGAAAAGTTTCATGTCGGTTTATCCTTGAGTTGAATGATCCGATTGGCTCGCGCCTGCCTCTGCGCTGTGATGCAATTATAGGGTCGGCAGCATCTCGAATCGGTCGAATCTCCCGTGCGCGTCGGCAAGCTTGAGATCCGCCACCGCAGCAAACGAAGGTCCGCGCCGTGTCCGTTCAATCATTGTTTGCACCGCATCCGGTGTGCCCGCGATCGTCGCCTCAACGCTGCCGTCGGCGCGGTTGCGAACCCACCCGCTGATATGCAACTCATGGGCGGTGCGGACCATAAACTGCCGGAAACCCACCCCCTGCACTCGGCCGGTCACAATCAAGTGTTGCGTAATTTTCACTTGCCCATCTTATGGATTCGCTAACGCAAAACCTTAGAATACAACGTCATAGGGGCCAACTCCAAGCGCGCTATATGAGTAGGCACCGGAATACAACTAGCCAGACCGCCTTGGGATAGCGGTTTCCCTCAAAGTCAATCTTAAGATGTGTAATTTCGCCGCTTGCGGTAGACTAATGGTTAGGGAACTTTAAATAAAACAAGGGGTAACAAGGGTTGATTACGGTAAATGCTAGGAAATGTCCGAGCGTTTTCTCCCGCGATCTGAACTGCGGAGTGATTGCCTGTGCAATCTGCTCAGGTATTAAGCCTCCGTGCGCCAACCGTCTTCAAACTGCGGCCGCTTAACCTGACTGCGATGACACCAACCCGGAAATCGCAGCGCGGATACGATCATCGGGCTGGGTGCGTGTGATGCGGCTCGGTCTAGGCGCAAAATTCACGCTCACGGTGCTCACCATACTGGCGACCACCATGACGGTAAACACCCTTTATTATCTCGAGACTTCGAGTCGCTTCTCCGAACAGCAACTGGTCGAGCGCGGCCGCGCGCTCGGACGCCTGATTTCGCTGGTCAGCCCCGAAGCGATACTGGGGTTCGATTACCTGCTGCTTAACAACTATACGCGTGAGGTCTCGTCCCAGCAGGACGTGGTTTACGGCGTGATCATGAATCCACAAGGCGTGCCGATAAGCTCTTACATCAAGGATTCGGACCCGTTGATCAAGAAGCATAGTGGCGAGGCAAAGCCCGACATTCCCAAACTGCTCGAAAAACTGAATGGACAAGCCGAACTGATTCAGCTGGAATTTCCGATTGCGCACAACGGAGTGCTCCTCGGGCGTTTTCTGGTCGGAATCAGCCGGCATTCCCTGCAAAGCGAATTTCGCCGGCAACTGCTTATTCAAATACTCGTGTTGACGGCCCTGGTTTTGTTTTTAAGCGCCGCCATCCATGCGGTGTTCCGGTTCAACGTGCTGTTTCCAATCCGCAAGCTGATCGCGGCATCGCAAAAGGTCGGCCGCGGCCAGTACGCGCTGGTGGAGGTCAAATCCGCGGACGAGCTTGGATTGCTCGCACTCGCATTCAACGCCATGATCGAAGACATCCGGCAGGAGCAGGCGAACCTGCACCGGCAGGCCAACTTCGACATGTTGACCGGCCTGCCCAACCGGATGATGGCGCTCGATCGAATCGGCCAGGAAATCAACCGGGCAAGACGCTCGCGCCAGCGGTTTGCGATGTTCTTCATCGATCTTGACAATTTCAAGGACGTCAACGATTCGCTCGGTCATGCGGTGGGAGACGACCTGCTGGTCGCGACCGGGGTTCGCGTGCGGGCGACGCTGAGGGATGCCGACACGGTTGCGCGTCTGGGCGGCGACGAGTTCCTGGTTCTCGCTCCCGACATATCGAGCGAAGCGCAGGTGGAGGAGATCGCGGAACGTCTGATCAACGCCATCTCGGAACCGCAGGACTTGAATGGCCGCAAGGTCGTCGCGCGCTGCAGTGTTGGTATCGCGCTGTTCCCCGATAATGGCGACAGCGTGCAGACGCTCATGGCCAATGCAGACAACGCCATGTATCAGGCGAAGGCGACCGGGCAGGGCTCCGCCATTTTCTATACGGACGAGATGAATATCCGGCTGCGCGAGCGCATGCAGATGGAGCAGGACCTTAACCTCGCGCTGCAGTCGGGTCAACTGGCGCTCCACTTTCAGCCGATCTTCGAGACGAAGGGACCGCGGCATCGCGGCGCCGAGGTGCTGCTGCGCTGGCATCATCCCGAGAAGGGCGCCATCAGCCCCGCCGTTTTCATTCCGCTGGCCGAGGCAACCGGGCAGATCGTCGGCATTGGCGACTGGGTGCTCGAAGAGGCCTGCCGCAGTTGGGCCGCGTGGCGCGACGAAGGCATCGATGCGGGATCGCTGGCGGTCAATATCTCCCGCATCCAGTTCCGCAAGCGCTTGTCCAAAAGGTTAGCCGAGCTGATGGCGACTTACTCCATTCCGCGCCACGCGATCGAGCTCGAAATCACCGAGAGTGTGCTGCTGGACGACCACCAGCAGGTCGCGGAGGAGCTTGGCAGCCTGCGTGCCGCCGGGGTTGTGTTGTCACTGGATGATTTCGGTACCGGTTATTCTTCGCTGAGCTACCTGAAACGTTTCCAGTTTGATGTGCTAAAGATCGATCGCAGCTTCGTTTCGGGCCTGCCCGACACCTCGGACGATGTGTTGCTGGTCAAGGCAATCCTGGCGATGGCCAACGGCTTTGGCTTGAAGGTGGTCGCCGAAGGAGTGGAGAATAATGAGCAGTTGCGCTTCCTTGCCGTTCAGGGCTGCGACTTTGCTCAAGGTTATCTGCTCGCCAAACCGATGAGCGCCGAAGCTTATCGGAGTTACCTGCAAAACCTGCACGCCGGCGCCGGACTCGCGGCGCCGGCGGTGCCCGATGAGAAACAACGGTCGGCAGTTTGAAATGAGAGGAAACAAACTGATTCGCCCTGCCGGCAGCCCGCGCCGCAGCGGGAGAATAGTTCTCCTGATCTGCCTGTTAGGGGCAATGGCAACCGCCGTGGCGCCTGCAGTTCACGCTGCGGATGAACCTTTGACGATGGGTGTTTTCCCGCGACGCAGTACCGCGGAGACCGCAAAGGCGTTCACACCAATGGCGGACTATCTTGGTGAACGGCTCGGCCGCAAGGTGAAATTGATCACAGCCAAAAATTTCGACTCGTTCTGGAGTTCGGTGAAGGAGCGGCGATACGACATCGTGCACTGCAACCAGTTTCACTACATCCGGTCGGCGCAGAATTACCAAGTCGTCGCACACATCGAGGAGTCCGGCAAAAGCACCATTGCCGGTGTAATCTATGTGCGCAAAGACAGCGGGATCACTTCCCTGGCCCAGCTTCGAGGGCGCACGATCATGTTCGGCGGTGGCGAGGACGCGATGGTCAGCTATATCGCGACCCGATACCTTTTTCTGCAGGCCGGCTTGAAAAAGGATGATTTCAAATCGCTGTTTGCAGTCAATCCCCCCAATGCGTTAGTGGCCCTCTTTCGCCACCAGGCCGATGCGGCGGGCGCGGGCGAGGGCATCATAGATCTACCGGAAGTCAGAGCTGCCATCGACGCTGATGAACTGACGGCGCTGGCGGCTTCGGTGCCCTTGCTTCAGTTACCCGTGGCGGTGAAGCGCGAGATGCCGGCGAAGCTGCGCGTCTCAATTCAGGCGATACTGGTGGAAATGAAAAACAGCGATGCGGGCAGGCAAGTCTTGAGTTCGGCTGCGATGACAGGCATGGCAAAAGCGGAGGACAAAGATTATGACCCGCATCGCAAGATGGCAAATGCGGTACTCGGAACGGCCGGAACCGCAAATAAAATATCCGTGCGAGGCCAAGATTAGCCGCCGGGAGATAGGCATGGGCGTATCGATACGTTGTCCGGTCTGGCAATACGGCGACGCGGCATTGCGCGGTTTTAACCAACGAAAACAACGTTGCTGTTACGCGGAAAGCATCAAATGAAAATTCGGGTTAGCCTCGACTGGATCGACAGGTTGTGTCGAATCACGCCGTTGCTTGGATTATTCGCGGTTACGTTGGTCGCACCTTGGGCCGAGGCCGCACAGGAACCGTTGGTGATGGGAATATTTCCGCGGAATAAAGCCACCGAAACAACCACCAGATACACGCCACTGGCAGATTATTTGAGCGAGCAGCTCGGGCGCAAAGTCATATTGGTAACGTCGAAGGATTTTGATTCCTTCTGGAACGGGGTGATGCAACGCCAGTACGATATCGTGCATTACAACCAATATCATTATATTCAGTCGGCGAAGTCGTATAGGGTGATTGCGCACAACCAGGAATTCGGAAAGGACGCGGTTGCGGGTGCGCTGTACGTGCGCAAGGACAGCGGCATAACCGAGTTGGCCCAGTTGCGCGGGCGCACGATTATTTTCGGCGGCGGCAAGGACGCGATGCTCAGTTATATCGCGCCGCGCTTTCTTTTAATGCAGGCTGGATTAAAAGAGAAGGATTTCAAGACTGAATTCGCCGTTAATCCGCCGAATACGCTGCTGGCGCTCTATAACAGGCAGGCGGATGCGGCCGGCGGTGGAGACATATTGATCGATTTGCCGGTGGTAAAGAACGCCATCAATACGCAAGAACTGAAACTGCTGGCAGCGACGGAACCGCTGCTTTTTCTGCCATGGGCCGTGAAGCGCACGATGCCGGCGAAGCTGGCGGAATCCATCCAGACAATTATTGTGAATCTCGGCCGCACCGATGTCGGTAAAGATATTTTGAAGTCGGCGATGACTACGGGAATGGGAAAGGCCGAAGATAAGGACTACGATCCACATCGCAAAATGACGACCGCGGTGTTCGGCAAGCAGAGCATCCTAAAATAGGCGTTGCGCGCGATATGAGCCAGCAAACCATTTCTGAGGGCCGCGCCCGGGGCGAAGAAAAACCGGTTGCGCGGTCCCGCACGATGGCATGGAAAATACCCCTGATGGTGAGCCTCATCGTCGGGTTCGTGCTATGGGCTCATCTCGCGTCCGGCGTGCGGGTATTTCGCTCGGAATCGACATCCGAGCCGGGCTGGAAGCAGTTCCGCGCAGACTACCGGATCAATAACTTCGGCGAAGACGGCCAGTTCGTAAGGGCGGTCCAAAACGGCTATAACCTCGTTAACTACACTTACAAATACGCACCGCGGTTTACCCGCAGGACTGCAGGCGACCGCGTCAATTCCTGCGCGTCCTGTCACACGCCTGAGGATCTCGCTTATGGTTTCGTCAATTCAGACCGCGTCGACCCCAAGCTCGGGAGGCGCATTTCATTCGAAGACCGCGTGCGATCGTGCTATGCCAATTCGATGGATGGATTCGTGCCGACGATCTATGATCCGGCGGTCCGCGATATCCGACTGCTCGCGCGTGCCGTTGCACATCACCTGCAACTGAGCGAAGGCGCGCTAAAGAGCAAGGACTAGCCGATGTCGAAGACAGCCCGAAAAATTATCAGTGTGGCGCTGCTGCTCGCGGCATCGGCGGGTTTCTATGTGCTTGCCACGCAAAAGCATAAGCAAAGAGAAGACATTCGGCAGGCCACGGTGGCGCTTACGCCCGGCTGCGAAGAAAAGCTCCGCCGCTACGGACTCGTGCGCGGCGAGCGATACCGCTCGCCATACGTCTTGCAACGTACCGGCGCGTCAGTCGCGGCGCGCGGATACAGCGAGGAGGACGTTCGCGCTATTCAGCGCGGGTGCAACATCATCGACGACACGCAGGGCAAGCTCGCACAGGACCCAGCGCGCGAGCGCTGGAACACGACCCGTTTCATCCGGGGCACCCATGCGAGCTGCGATCACTGTCATCAGGGAATAGGCGACAAGCAGGATGCCCACGGCGACCGATTGAAGGGTTCGCTGAGCCTCGGTGCTTCCTGGGTGATGGCGGACATGTACGACCGCTTCACCGGTATGCTGCTGCCATTTGAGCTGCGGCAGATGCAGTGTTTCATCAATTCATCCAATGGGTACAAGCCGAATCTCGTCGACGACGTGCTGAGAGACGTCACCGCTTATAGTCGCTTCTTATCCGCTGCTCTGGCGCTCAAGATCGGCAACCATTATGAGGAACAGGGTATCGATGAAATTGCCGCGTCGGCCACACCCAAGCAGGGCGACGACTATGTGCGCGGCGAGTTCCTTTATAAGGAGAAATGCCAAGTTTGCCATGGCCGTCAGGCAATTGGCCATGAGGCGAACGGGCAACTCGTCGGGCCCGCGCTTGCGGGCCCCAATGCCTGGAACACGCAATCGCGCAATTATTTCTATTATGTTTCGACCATCTTGCCCGGCTTTATCTGCCGCAACATGCCGCTGGGCGCAGAAAACACGCTCAGCAATCAGGAATGCCGCGATATCGCGTATTACATCAGTAATCTTCCGCGACCCGCGGGCGACCGCCAGGGGCCGGTTGTCGCGCTCGAGCATCAGGCGCTGATGACGTTTATGCCGCCGCTAATGCGCTTGATGGAATCGACCCGCAAAGGTGGTGTACCGGCGGACCGGACGCCGGAGCGGGATAAATGAAGTCGCTGGCGGCCGTCCTTAGGCTCCCGCTCTGGCAGCACTGGCCTATGCTCCAAAGCAATATGCTGGTCGGCCTCACGTTGGCGCTGGTGACTTTGCCGCAAGCGGTCGCGTTTTCTGTAACGCTGGCCGGGGTCCCGCCGCATTTCGGAATCTACGCCGCCGTCTGGGGTGTGTTGTTCTGCGCGATGCTCAACCCCTCGCGCGTCTTTCATGGCGGCCCCAACACCGCGATGTCGGCAACCATCGGCGTGACGCTGCTGCCAACGGCGCCACCATTCGGCGCCGAGTACATGGGGTATGCGTTGACGCTGGGCCTGATGGCCGGAATCATCCAGATGCTGTTTTATCTGATTCGTCCGCTGGGCAGAATGCTCGATCTCATCAGCGAGCCGGTCATCAACGGCATGATCTGCGGCATCGGGTTGTTTCTTATCTTCAGGTCGCTGACTACCTTCGGCGGACTGCCGCTCAATACGGAAGTGGAATGGCCGCTGTGGATCGCGTGGCAGTCGCTTCTGGCCGTGTTGGAAATCGGCAACCTTCACGCGATCGAGGTCGGGCTCATTACACTAGGTACCTGCGTAATCGTGCAGCAGTTCGACAAAATGCGCAATTGGGCCATCCTGCTCGGCATCTGCGCCGGCACGTTGTATTCAGAGTACTTAAACCTCCGGCTGGGACTGCAAAACACGCTGATCGAGCAAATCGGCAATCTGTCGTCGGTCGGGTTGGTGTATCCGTCGCTGCCGTTATTCAATCAGGAGTCCATGCCGGACATCGTTGCGATCGTACCCGGCGCTTTTACGCTCGCCCTGTTGGGCTTGTTTCAAACCGTGGCGGCAATGCGGCGCATGACCCGCAAGACGGGCGGGTTCACCGACAGTCGAAAGGCGATTTTTTCCGACGCAGTGTCCAACTGCCTGCTGCCGTTTCTCTCTTCGCTGCCCACCTGCGCGTCGTTCAACCGCATGTGGCTCGTGCATAAACTAGGCATTCACAGCCGGCTCGCGATTGTCATTTCGGCGGTGTGGCTGCTGCTGCTGGTACTGTTCTTCGCACGCGCAATCGCCATAATTCCTATGCCTGCCATGGCCGCCGTCATTATTCTGCTCGGCGCCAACATGATTAACTGGCAAGACATCAAGCCCCACTTCCAGGATCGCCGCGAAGCGATCGTGTTCATGGCGTCGTTTCTGTCAGTACTTTTCCTCGATTTATTCGGCGCAGTGATAGTCGGATCAGTTCTCGCGATCGCCTATTCGAAGTGGGAGCAGGCCCATCCCAATCTCAGCGTGCGCGGCAACGTACTCAAGATCAGAGGCAATTTCTATTACGGCTCACTGCCGCTGATCGAATCGACATACCATCGCGTGCTCGAGCGCGAAGGCAGCGTGAATATCGACTTGTCAGATTGTTATTACATCGATAGGGAAGGAATTCGTTGGCTGGCCGCAGCGAAAGCGGCGCAGAAAGTGAATTTATCCGACCGCCGCCGGCAGGATCGCCGCGAGCTGGCACGGGCCGCGGCGCTCGCCGGCAAGCGCGCGACCGGACAGCGCCGCGACCGGCCGGAGCGACGCAAACGCTCTGAATTTTGATCTCGCGGCGGCGGGTGCGAGCCACCGTTATGCGCGTTTCGCGATCTGCTTCGCGTTCGCCAGCGCCGCGGCGCGGTCGGCCACCACCTGCTGCGCCTCCATCACATCGAGCAGCCCGGCCTGTCTGATCAGCGACGCCGGCTGCGTATGCGCGCCGCACAGAATGAGCGTCACGCCTCGTGCATGCAAATCGTGGTGCGCGATCTCGAGCGAATGGGTCGCCGTGGAATCCATGTAGATCACGTGGTCGAGGTCGAGGATCACTGTGCGCAGTTCTGGCTCGCGCGTGCGCGCGAGCGCCTCGAGCGTATCAGCGGCGCCGAAAAAGAGCGCACCGCGCGCATCGTATACGACGGTTCGCGGCGGCAGGTCCTCGTCGCTGCGGCGGCTGCGCGTGACCTCCGTCACCTGCGTGAGCCGCCGAATCAGCAATAGCGACGCCCACAGGATGCCAACCTCGACCGCGATCGTGAGATCGAACACGACCGTGAGCACGAAAGTCGACAGGAGCGTGCCGGTGCGCCCCGGCGAGTAACGCCGCATCGACAGAAACTCCCGCCAGTCGCCCATGTTGAGGGCCACCGTGATCAGGATCGCCGACAGCGTCGCGAGCGGAATATGTTTTGCGAGAGGCGCCGCCACGAGCACCACCAGCAGCAGCGTAAGTGCATGCACGATGCCGGCAACGGGCGTGCGGCCGCCGTTGCGGATATTGACACTGGTGCGCGCGATCGCGCCGGTCGCGGGGATGCCGCCGAAAAACGGCACCACCATATTTGCCACGCCCTGCGCGATCAACTCCTGGTTGGCATCGTGCTTGTCCTTGATCATGCCGTCGGCGACCACCGCGCACAGCAGCGATTCGATCGCGCCGAGCAGCGCGATGGTGATCGCCGGTACGATCAGAACGCGCAGATGGTCGAGGCTCAGATCCGGTGCGTGGAAAGGCGGCAGGGTCTGCGGGATGCCGCCGAAGCGGCTGCCGATGGTTTCGACCGGCAGTTGCAAAAATGCCGCAGCGCATCCGCCGAGTAGCAATACCGCCACCGGCCCCGGCACGCGCGCGGCCCACGCCTTCGGCCACGCCATGATAAGCAATAAAGACGTCGCAGCGACTGCAACAGCGGCCCAATTCGTCGTGTGCAGTGCCGAACCGAGCGTGCGAATCTGCGCGAAAAATTCGGCAGGCAGCGGCCCGGTGTCGAGGCCAAGGAAATCCCGGATTTGCGCCAGGAAGATCAGCACAGCAATGCCGTTGGTGAAGCCGATTATTACGGGCATCGGTATGAATTTGACGAGCACGCCCAGTCGCAGCACGCCCATCGCGAGCAGTATGCAGCCCGCCATGAAGGTGCAGATTAACAGGTTGGCGAGCCCATACTGCACGACAATGCCGTAAACGATCACGATGAAAGCGCCGGTGGGGCCGCCGATCTGGACGCGCGAGCCGCCCAGCGCGGAAATAATGAAGCCCGCGATGACGGCGGTGAAAATACCGGCTTCGGGTTTGACCCCGGATCCAATCGCGAACGCCATGGCGAGCGGCAGCGCGACGATGCCGACGGTGATCCCTGCCATCACGTCCGCGAGCAGGGTCTCCCGCCGGTAATTCCTGAGGCAGTCAATGAGCTTCGGCCGGAACGTGAAATGTCGCGAGAAGGTGATCATGCACCCATTCAGCGTGAACCCTGCGCGGGGTATTTTGACACCGTGCGGGGTATACTTGCGGCGATTGCGGTAAATAAAGCAGGCGACCAGCGCTATCTGCGCCGCAAAAACACCGACGGACCTTTTTTGAATATCGACCCCGCCAAGTCAGACCGCAAAGCACAGATCGACGCGCTGCTGCTCAAGCTGCCGGGCGCCAGCGCCAGAAAGATCAACGGCCTCGACGCCTACTTTGTCAGCGACAAGATGTTCGCCTGCATCAGCGGCGACGGCATCGGACTGCGCCTGCCCGCTGCCACCGCGACCGAGCTGCAGTTCTCACGCGATAACGTGGTGCCGTTTCAGCCCAGCGGCATGGCCAGCACACGCGAATGGATCCAGATCAATCGCGCCGATGCGGCCGATTACGAAAAGGACCTCGCGCTTTTCCAGGCCTCGCTCGAATTCGTTAAAACGGGGCGTATCCGTTAATTCGGGAGCCGCGCACCGAATGTGCGGCTCGAGCGAGCGCACCACGCAACGCTCAGGCGACGCGGTATCGCTTGATCATTTTCTGATCGAGCACGATACCCAGGCCCGGCTCATCCGCGATCGTGGCGACACCGTTCTTGATGGCGGGACGGTTCAGCCACATTTTCTGCCACACCGGGTCGCGTTCCGGATCGGCGAAGCATTCGAGGTAGGTGCCGTGCGGCACCGCGGCGAGCAGATGCTGCGCGACCTGGGCTTCCTCGTGATGCGCCATACGCACACTCGCGGTGAAGCACAGCGCTGCAGCACGTTTCCAGTCTGTGATGCCGCCGCCTTCCGATACGTCGAAGTTGACGAAATCGACCGCGCCGCCTTCGACCAGCCGGCGCACGCCCTGGCTCGTGATTTCGCACTGGCCGGCGTTGACCGGAATGCGCGTCGACTGCCGCACTCGCGCCATCAGCGCGACGTCATCGTGCCAGTGGCAGGGCTCCTCGAACCACGTGATATCGAGCGGCTCGATCAGGCGTGAAAAACGGATCGCATCCTGCACGTTCCAGCCGCGGTTGGCGTCGACCACGATGATGAAGTCGTCGCCCGCCGCCTTGCGCGCGGCCTGCACGCGCTTGAAGTCCTGCTCCGGCGTGAGCCCGCCGACCTTGAACTTACAGCCCGCCATGCCGGCCTTGCGGTAGCTCTCGATCTCGCGCCCGTAATCGGCCAGCGTCTTGCCGTCGACGTAATAGCCGCCGATCGAAATGATCGGCAGCTTCGTGCGATAGCCGCCGAGCAACTGACGAATACTTTTTCCGAGCGCCTTGCCGTGCAGGTCCCACACTGCGCAGTCGATGCACGA
>JBKJMN010000037.1:0-17726 GCA_046596405.1 Burkholderiales bacterium | reverse complement strand
GGAGATTCCCGATGCGCTGTCGCAGCCGCAGATCCGGCACCGCGAGCTGGTGCGTGAAACGATAGACGACAAAACCGGGAAAACCATCCGCACGCTCAACGCCCCGTTTCAATATGCTCACGATGGTCCTGCGCCCGCCTTTCAGCCACATCGTCTGGGCGCGGATACCGAAGACGTTCTGACCGCGCTGGGTTACAGCAAGGCTGACATCGCGGATCTTGCGAAGCGCGAAGTGATTTAGGAGAACTGATGAGCCAGACCGAAGAAAGTGATTGGATCGAGCCCTACAAGGGCCTGAAATTTCAGGACCGCGTCATGACGGTAGAAGCCGAAGAGCAGCAGCGCCTGCTCTCCGTGTGCAGCATAGACCCGCAGGTGTACGACGGCAAAATCGATCCGGCCGGCTTCATCTCTCTCGCGATCCAGGAAGGCGTGCGCAACAAAGTCCATGCCAACGCCACGGTCAACATGGAGCAGCACCTGATCCAGCACCGGCAGATGAAGCTGGGTGAAAAACTCACCGTCAGCGGGCAGATCATGGACGTCGAGGAAGTGCCCCGCGGGCGCGTGGCTACGAGCGAAGTCTGGTTCTCCGGAGAGGACGGCCAGCGCGCGTTGACGTCCCGGCGCAAGTCGCTGCGCCCCGATGTGTCCAAGGTGGGATTGCGCGGCGCCGGTGACAAGCCGGTGCCGGTCATCGCGGATGTACCCTCCTTGAAAGCGATTGGCCGCTATACGCTGACGCCCGACATCGTGAAGGCCTACAGCGGACCGCACAATCCGATTCACTTCGATCCCGAAGTGGCGACGCGCCACGGCTATCGCGCGCCCATTATGGGCGGCACCCAATGCATGCGCTTCGTGCTCGCCGAGATATGGCGGCGCTTCAAGCCGCAGACGCTCGACCTGGACATTTATTTCCGCCGTCCGCTCTTCTGGGACGATACTTTCTCAGTGATGGTCGATGAACAAGACGGCCAGTGGAAGGCCATCTGTCTCGCCAAGGACGGCAAGGTCGCCACGGAAGCGAGAATCAACTCAATCGCGGTGTAATACGATACAAGTTGCTCCGGGACTCGATCGAGATCATCCCCAACCTCGGGTCCGAGTTTGACGAGCAACACGACTAGCGCACAAGCGTCCGCGATTTGGGTCGGATGGTTTTCTTGCCGGCGATCCGACGCCCAAGATAGCGGCGCGTTTCTTCCCATGGCACCGCCTTGCCGGTAGCCACAATCCGGGCGTACCTTCGCTCGGCCGTTTCCAGGAACTCGGCATCACGCTCTTCCTGATCGGCCTTCTCAGCGAGCGCTTCCAGAATGAAGTTGTGCGCGGTCGTGCCGGCGCGTTCCGCGGCGCGGGCAATTCGCATCTTCAGGTCTTGAGGCAGGCGTATGGTGATGGTGGACATCGAGCAATTCCGTAATAAGGATTAAAGCGTAGCGCAATGTTGCGACAACATGAAAATGATTCGTGTTCCGGCCGAACGAGTCGAGCGAAGCTAAAAATGAAGTCCGCTTTTCGCTTTACCATTTTTCATGTTCAGGCCAAGCGGCACGTACTGACGTGATCGCAACCTTCCCTACTCCGCCCGCATCCCTCTTTCCTTGATCACCTTGCCCCATTTGGCGAGCTCGCTCTTCAGATGAGCCGCGAATTCGTCGGGTGTGCTCGCGATGATGTCGAATCCTCTTTGTTCGAACGGGCGCGAGAACTCCGGCGCACGCAGCACCTGCGTGATTTTCTCGTTGAGCAGCGTCACGATCGCGCGCGGCGTCGCCTTGGGCGCAACGATGCCGTGCCAGGTAACAAACTCATAGCCCGGCAGCGTGTCCGCTATCGGCGGCACGTCCGGCATGACGGGCTGGCGCTTGAGGCTGGTCACGCCGAGCGCGCGCAGCCTTTTTGATGCGACGAACGGCATCGTTTCCGAAATCCCCGTAAACGTGACGCCGATCTCGCCGGCGACCGCCGCGACGAGCGCAGGGCCGCCGCCTTTGAACTGCACCACCACGATATTGGTCATGCCCAGCAGGTTGAAGAGTTCCCCCGCGATGTGCGGATTGGTGCCGACGCCGGCGCCGCCATAGTTGAGTGCGCCCGGCCGCGCCCTGGCAATGCGAATCATGTCGCGCACCGAATGCGCCGGCACCGACGGATGCACCGCGAGCACCGACGGCGACGAAGAGACCAGCGACACCGGCGCGAAATCGTTGACGACATCGTACGGCACGCGCGTGTAAAGAAACCCGTTAGTCACAAACGGCAGCGTATTGATCGCGATCGTGTAGCCGTCGGGCGCCGAGCGTGCGACCATTTCCATGCCGATATTGCCGGAAGCGCCGCTGCGATTGTCGATGATGACCTGCTGGCCGAGCATTTGCGACAGCCGCGCGCCGACGAGGCGCCCGACCAGGTCGACGCTGCCGCCGGGCGGGAAAGGCACGATCAGGCGGATCGGCTTGGCTGGATAATTTTCGGTTTGCGCGGCCGCGCCGCCGGCCAGCGCCGCCAACAACAGGACGAATATTTTCACGCTTCCTCCACGGTTCACGCGAAGCTTCCACGTACGCCGTAGTCGCGTCAAGCGATCATCCGGCTAGCTGGCCGCACCGCATACGCGCGGCTGTCGGCGGCTTGCCAGCGTCCCTGCCGCCGCCCTAACATGTCAAAATGCGCAAGCATCGCGCGGACTATAAAACGAAGGAAGAGAACATGCTGAAGTCATACGCTCTTATGCTCGCATTCGCGCTGCTGGCCGGCATCGCCCACGCCCAGGACACCGCTTACGTCGTGAGCTACTTTGAAACCGCGCCGGCGGCGCAGAACGAGGCCGCCGCGCTCACGCGCGCATTCGGCGAGGCGAGCCGCAAGGAAGACGGCAACCTGCGCTTCGACGTGCTGCAGCGCATCGGCCAAACCAATCATTTTTCGATTGTCGAAGCGTGGAAGGATGCCAATGCGCGCAACGCCCACGCGACCGCCGCGCACTCCAAACAGTTCCGCGAACAACTGCAGGCTTTATTGCGCAGTCCCTATGACGAGCGTCCGCACGCCGGGTTGTCGGTGGGCGCGATGCAAACCGCCGGCGCCACGCGCGACACGGTCTACGTTGTCACGCACGTCGATTTCGTTCCGCCGGAAAAGGAAAACGGCTGGGCGATGACCAGGGCTTTAAGCGAGGCGAGCCGCACGGAAGACGGCAACCTGCGCTTCGAGGGACTCCAGCAAAACAACCGCCTGAACCATCTGACGCTGTTCGAAGCGTGGAAAGACTACAAGACCGTCGAGGCCCATGGGGTCGCGCCACACACAAAGCAGTTCCGTGAAAAACTCGGACCAGTCAGCGGCGCGCTCTTCGACGAGCGGTTTTACAAGAGCATCAACTGACCAAAACCGTTTCAGCCGCAGATAAACGCAGATGAAAATAAAAAGCAAATCGCGCCCAACAACTGAATCATCGCCTTTGTGACGAATGGCTCTCGAACTTATCTGCGTTTATCTGCGTTTATCTGCGGCTCAACAAGCTTTAATCTCCGACGAGCCCCGCCTCTTTCACGACTTTTTTCCATTTCGCGGTTTCGGTCTTAACGAACGCGACGAAATCCTCGCTCGTTGACGGCATCACGTCGATGCCCTGGTCTTCCATGCGCACTTTGAGCTCGGGCGAGCTCAGCACCTTGATGAGACCCGCGGTCAGTTTGGCGGCAACCGGCTTCGGCAGGCCGGCCGGCGCGCAGATTCCGTACCACGACGAGACGTCATAGCCGGGCACGCCACCCTCCGCGAACGTCGGCACTTCGGGCGCGCGCGGGCTGCGCTTAGCGCTCGTGACGCCGACGCCGGTCAGGCGCCCCGACTTTACCGCCGACAGCGGCCCGCCGGGCAGGTTGCCTACGCTTAACGGTATCTGGCCGCCGATCACGTCGGCAAGCGCGGGTGCCGCGCCTTTATACGGCACGTGCACGATGTTGATCGCGGTCATCGATTTCAATAATTCGATCGACAGATGCGGCGACGCGCCGACGCCGGACGAACCGAACGAGAGTTTGCCCGGATTGGCCTTCGCGTACGCCACCACGTCGCCGACGTTCTTGAACGGCTGCGCGGGATGCGCCATGAACAGATTCGGCGTCGCGCCGATTTTCGACAGGAATGAAAAATCCCTGATGTGATCGTACGGCAGGTTGATGCGCGCCGGCGTGATCGCGTGCGAGCCTATCGTGCACAACATGATCGTATAACCGTCGGGTGCGGCGCGCGCAGTCAATTCGGTGCCGACGGCGCCGCCCGCGCCGGGCCGGTTATCGACGAGCACCGTCGCGCCCCACAAATCGGACAGCGCGCCGGCAACGTAACGCGAGGCGAGGTCGGTGCCGCCGCCGGGCGTATAACCGACGATCAGCCGGATCGGCTTGGTTGGATAATTCGACGGCCCCGTTTGGGCCAGCACGGGAAACATGCCACAGGCAAACAGCGCAGCCGCACACGTTATTTGACGCATCATCTTCACTCCTCCTCGGATTGGTTCCCTGGCGCCGTCTTAAAGACGTTCTAATTGTGCATGCGCATCATTGCCAGGTGCACGGTGCGCGCCCGGCGACAGTTTATTGAGTTTTACATTATTCATGACAAAAACTTTCCCGCCTTCGGCCCCCTCGCTTTGCTCTCCCCACCCTTCTCCCGGAGGGAGAAGGGCTTTTCTTCCCTCGCCCTCCGGGAGAGGAACCGAGGGTGAGGGAAAGTTTTGACGAGCGGCGCCATTGTCATCTATTACGTAATGCTCAATAATCGATTCGTACCACGATCTTGCCAACCATCGCGCTCGCTTCCATGTGCGCCTTGGCCGCCGGCAACTCGTCGAACTTGAACACGCGGTCGATGACCGGCACTATCCGGCCGTCGGCGAGCGCGGGCACAACGTCGCGCACGAACCCGTGCGTCGCCGCCGCCTTTTCGTCCGCAGTGAGCCTGGCATTGGAAATGCCGAAAATCTCCAGCCGGTTCACGTGCACTGCCGAGAGGTCGATCTCCGCCCTGACCGAGCCGTCGACATAACCGACGACGGCGAGACGGCCGTGGCGCGCGAGGCAGCTGACGCATTCAGCAAACTGCGAGCCGCCGACGAGATTGACGGCGAGGTCGGCGCCGTTGCCGCCGGTGGCCGCTTTGACCTTATCCGCGAAATCGGCGCCGCGCGTCTCGATCGCCACGTCGAGGCCGATCGCCTTGAGCTTGTCGAGCTTCGCAGCGGATCCCGAGGTGCCGAGTGTTTTCGCGCCCAGCATTTTCGCGATTTGTATGCTTGCAACGCCCGCGCCCGACGACGCACCGGTTATCAGCAGCCATTCGCCGGCTTTTAATTTGCCGTACGGGGGATAAAGCATTTCATAGGCGGTGATGTACGAAATCGGCACCGCCGCGCCCTGCTCGAACGTGAGGTTGACCGGCAACGGGATAATCTGCCGCGCTTCCATCGCGACGTATTCCGCGAAGCCGCCGCGCACGCGGCCGAACACGCGGTCGCCCGTTTTCACGCCAGTGACGCCCGCGCCGACCGCATGCACTTCGCCCGCCGCCTCGGTGCCGCCGATCTTTTCGGGCCCGCCATGCACTGCACCGCCGACGACGAGCTCGCCGCGGTTCAACGCAGTCGCGCGCACGCGTATGACGATTTCATTCGCCTTCGGCTGCGGCACCGGCACGTCGCGCCATTCGAGCGCGGCCTTGTGGTCCTTGACGACGATCCAGCAGGATTTCATGTTTACCTCCCAATTGAGTCGCGGAGTTTAGCATCGTGCCCCCAAGGGGCGAATTGCCGCTCGCCGCACGCTCGTGTAAAGTCGGCGCCGCCCATGGACAAGACCGCCGTCAAGCTGCTGCGTTTGTACGAACACCTGTGCCGCGCCGATGCGCCGCTCGGCGTCAGCGCGCTTGCCGCGAAGCTGCGCCTGACCAAGAGCAATGCCCACCGCATCCTGCGCACGCTCACCGGCCTGGGTTACGCGCAACAGACGGCCGACGGCCTGTATGCGCCGACGCTGAAGGCGTGGGAACTCGGCACGCTCGTCATCAACCGGCTCGATTTCGCGCAGATCGCCAAGCCCTACCTTAAGGAACTCAATGACAGCACCGGCGAGTCGGTTTACCTCGCCACGCTGAACGGCTCGACGGTCGTCTATCTCGATGTGCTCGAAAGCCGCTACCCGATCCGCATCAACTCCGTTATCGGAGGCACCGCGCCTGCGCACTGCAGCGCCAGCGGCAAGCTGCTACTCGCCTACAACCCGCTGATCGCCCAGCAGTACCTGGCGAAGCCGCTGGAAAAATATACCGCGCGCACGGTCACTCGCCTGGCAGACGTGCAGCATAAGCTCGATACGATTCTGCGCGCGGGTTATTCGATCAACGACGGCGAATGGGTGGAAGGCGTGTGCGGCGTCGCGGCGCCGGTACATGACGGCCATCGCGAAGGGATTGCGGCGATCGGCGTCACCGCATTGAAGGAGCGCGTCAACCGAACCAAGCTTAAGCAGCTGACCACGCTTGTCAGCGACGTCGCGCGGCGCGTCTCCGTCAAGCTCGGTTACCGCGCGCCGGCGCGCTAGGACACGCCAGGCGCGTTTTAACGTAGGGCGCAATAACTGCAAGGCATTGCGCCGTACTTTTTGTCACATCCGGCGCAATGCCCGCCGGTTATTGCGCCCTACGAATCGCCTTCGGCACGGGCGCTGATGCCATCAAAAAACTTCGCCATGTCGCGCACATCCTCGATGTTGCCAATCCGCGCGAGCAGCAGGTCACCGCGTTCCTTGCCGAGCGGCGCCACACCCGCCTGCGCGCATTCGCGAAACTTGTCCTGCATGTCCGTTTCCGTCAACGGCGCTTCTGGACTGCCGGGAATATTCTCGACGTGCCGTTCGAGCAGGCCTTGCCGGCGGCTCGCGATACGCACGGTCGCGCCGCGGCTGTTGCCGCGCTTCCCGTCGACGATGAGTTTCACGCTGCGCGCGAGTTCGCCGATGACGGGGTCCAGCACCGCAGCGTCCTGAATATCGGCGACGCTCAAGCGGCGGCGCAGGATCGCGCACGCCACCGAATACTGGACGCTGAACTGCGCTGTGACCTGTGGATCGGCGCCGGGCTCGAAGGGAGCGCCGACCAGCCGGTGCACGTAAGGCGAAATCGTCACTTCAACTGACGTCACCTCCGCCGGCGTTACATCATTCGTGCGCACCAGGTGCAGCGCCGCTTCGATCGCCGTGTGATTGCACGCGCAGCTCGGGTATTTCTTGATCGCCGTCGCGACGTGCGGGTACGTGCGTCCGAGCTCGGTAAACAGCGCGGCGGCATCGCCCTGCTGATAAAGTTCGTAGAAACCGAATTTGCCCTCGAACGCCTCGCGCGGCGCGGTGATGCCGCGTGCGGCGAGCAGCGCCGAGAACACGCCTGCATGCGCGGCGAACGACGATGAGAACCGCTTGGTCAGACTATGCGAGATATTCGGCAGCTGCGTCGCCGCGGTCTGGCTCAACGCGATGCCGAACGCGTGCTGTGTTTTATCGACATTAAGACGCAGCAAGCGTGCCGTTGCAGCCACCGCGCCATAGATGCCGTAAATCGAAGTGTGATACCAGCCCTGGTGCGGCAGTTGCGACGCCGCGCCGAGCCGCGTGACGACATCGTTGCCGAGCACCAGCGCGGCGAGAAAGTCGCTGCCGCTCGCATGAGCGCGCTCGGCCACCGCGAGCGCCGCAGGCAGGACGACGCTGTCGGAATGTACGCTGCCGCGCTCGGTCGCGCGCATGCCGTCGTAATCGAGCGCCGCCGCCGACGCACTATTGATGAATGCGGCGGCGCGCGCCGGCAGCTTGCCGCCGAACGCCCATACCGTGCTTTCGGGTTTGCCGCCCTCTTCCGCGAGCAGGTCGCGCGCTTCGCGCACCCCCGGCGCGGCGGATCCCGCCCATGCCACCGCGAGCGTATCGAGCGCCAGCCGTTTTGAAGACTCCGATGCTGCAGACGGAATATCCTCCCGGCGCGTCGCGATCACATGCTCGGCCAGACGCCCCGAGATCGTGATCGCATACTCCGCGCGCTTCATGCAGCCTTGCTGTCGCCCATACCAAGCAGCCGCTCGGCATTTTTACAGCGCAGCAGGTCCTTGTCCGTCTCGCTGATCTCGCGGTTGTTGGCGAGCAGCTCGACATCCCTGAATTTCATGCGCCCGCCCGGGTCGTCGTGCGGATAGTCGGTGGCGAACAGAAACTGGGAGGCGCCGAACAGCTCCATCGCTTCCGGCAGTTCGCGCTCCTCGGTTTCAATGGTGAAAAAGAAATTGTTCTTGAAATAGTGGTCCGGGGATTTCTTGTTCTTGGCCTTGTAATCCGCGTCCGAAACGATGCGCTTGCCGCCCGCGAGCTTGCGGTAATTGAAGCGTGGCGCCGCGTCTTCCGATTCGTAATCGACGACCGAATTGTCGAACCATGCGTTCAGGTGCGTAACGAGCGGCTTGATGAACGCGACGCCCGCCTCGGTGAATACGAAATTAAGCCCGGGAAAATCATCGAGCAGTCCGCTCGTGATCAGCGACACGAGGCTCATCTGCCCTTCCTGCGGCGCCAGCACGTCGAGACCGTTGAACTGGTAGTTCATCAGGTTGGTGATGCGGTGGCCGTGCTGGATGTTGTGCAGGAAGAGCGGCATGCCGAGCTCTTCGGCGCGCTTGAAAAAAGGCCACAGCTCGCGGCGGCTGCCGAAAGGCTCCGAGTAACAATGCTCGAGCACCGGGAACACCTTGTCGAGTATCATCGCGCGAAAACCATTCTGCTGCGCCCACTCCATCTCGCGGATCGCGCCGTCGACGTCCTGCAGCGCGACCAGCGCGCCGCCGATCAGCGCGCCCGGGTGCTCGCGCATCAGCTTCAGGATGGCGAGGTTCCACGAGTGCGCCATTGCGCCCGCGAGCTTCGGCTCGATCATGTATGTGAACACGGTCGCGGTGAGCTGCGGAAACAGGAACTGCTGCTCGATGCCGAGCTTCTCGTAATCGCGCAACCGCTCGTCCATGTAGTACATGCCGCGATAGTTCGAGCCGGTGCCCGGCGGCGGCAGCGGCGTTGCGCCCGGCACCAGCGGCGGCTCGCCCGGGAACACGACGTCGGTGACGAAACCCTTGTCGTCCCACTGAAAGCGCGGGCGCAGCGCGTCCCATTCCGCACCCATGTAATCGTAGGTATCGGGTGGAAGAAAGTGCGTATCTGCATCGATGATCAATGTCGTTCTCCTGATAATTGTACTGCGATCATAGTGCCTAGCGGGCACTAAGACTCATTCCAACAATTCCCCGACGATACCAGGCTGCAGTTGAACTGCAGACCGACCAAAGCGCAAACCTATTGGCCGCGGATAAACGCAGATAAACGCGGATACTTCGAAAGGCAAACCACGAATGAAAATGTAAATGCACTTTCAATGGAGTTTTGAGTCCTTGTTTCATCCGCGTTTATCTGCGTTTATCCGCGGCTCAAATGGGGGATTGAGACCACTTCTAGTTCGCCTGCGCGCCGGACGCCTTGATCAATTTCGCCGTCTGCGCGAGTTCGCTGCGGATAAAGGCGGCGAACTGTTCGGGCGTATTGGTTTGCGGATCGAGTCCCTGACGCGTGAACGTGTCGCGCATTTCCTGGGTGCCCGCCACTTTGACGATGCCCGCATTGAGCCGCGAAATGATATCTTTCCCCACCCCGGCCGGTGCGATCACGCCGTACCAGCCATAGCGCTCGTAGCCCGGCACGCCGGCTTCATCGACCGTCGGCAGCGCGGGCATCACGGCCGTGCGCTTCAGCGTGCTGACCGCGAGCATCCGGATTTTGCCTGCTTCGTTAAGCGGCAGCGTCGCCGGGAAGCTACCGAATATCATCTCGATCTGGCCGCCCGCGAGCGCGGTTACGCCTTCCGACACGCCTTTGTAAGGCACGTGCGTGATTTTCACCTTCGCCATCGAATTGAAAAGCTCGTTCGACAGATGCGCGGAACTGCCGATGCCGGACGACGCGTAATTAAGCTGGCCGGGGCGCATCCGCGCGAGCGCGATCAGGTCTTTGACGTTGCGCACCGGGACGGACGGATGCGTGACCAGCGCGAACGGCACCACCACGACGTTCGAGATCGGCGCGAAGTCGCGCTCCAGGTCGTACGCGAGCTTCGCGCGCAGCGCGGGTTGCACCACGTCGGCGGCGGCGACCATCAATAAGGTATAGCCGTCGGGGACAGATTTCGCCACGGCCTCCGTCGCGATCATGCCGCCGGAGCCGGGCCGATTCTCGACGAGCACCGGCTGGCCCAGGAATTCCGACAATTTCTGCGCCAGCACGCGCGCGGTCACGTCGGTGCCGCCGCCGGCTGAAAATCCAACCAGTAACCGTACGGGTTTCAGCGGGTAGGTCTGCGCCGCTGCGGTGCACGACAGCGCTATGGCCGCCGCCAAGCTGCCTCCTCGAATCAGCAATATCACTCCGGGCTCCACGGAAAGTCGAATTTTAAACCGCGCCGGTTCGGATGGCCGGTTTTACTGAAAATTCCTGACATAACCAAAACTGATTGGACGCCGCGAGGCAATCGGCTTATTTTTCACGTCTGGCGCGTCTGGCGTTGACAGAAATCGCGCCAGCGATTAACGTAAATTGGAATCGCGTTCCACATATTAGAACGAGATTCCATTAGCCTACCCGAGTTTGACGCCGGCGCAAACCAAGACCTGCGCGGCGCTTCGATGGGCCCACCCTGGAGGAGTTGAGAATTGGATGCCCCGACCCACGCCATGCGCCGTCCGCGCGGCGCGCCTGCCGTCACCGCGCAAAAATTGAAACGCATGCTGCACGACGGCGGCGAAATCGCCGTGCTCGACGTGCGCGAAGAAGGCATGTTTGCGAAGCGCCACATGCTGCTCGCGTGCACCGCCCCGCTGTCCCAACTCGAATTGCGCGCGCCGCTGCTGGTGCCGCGCCGTTCCGCGCGCGTGGTGCTCGTCGACGACGATGACGGCGTCGCGCTACGCGCCGCCGACGTGCTGACGCGCAACGGCTATACCGACGTGGCCATACTCACCGGCGGCGTCGCCGCGTGGGCCGAGGCGGGCTACGAGATCTACAGCGGCGTCAACGTGCCGAGCAAGGCGTTCGGTGAATTCGTCGAGCACCATTACCAGACGCCGCGCATGGAGGCGGCCGACATCAAGGCCAAAGTCGAGCGGGGGGAGAAAATCGTGATCCTCGACAGCCGGCCGCTGCCCGAGTACAGGAAAGTGAGCATTCCGGGCGGGATCGACTGCCCGGGCGCGGAGCTTGCGTACCGCGCGCACGATCTGATCGGCACGCCGGACACGCTGGTCGTCGTGAACTGCGCGGGACGCACGCGCAGCATCATCGGCGCGCAGTCGCTGATCAATGCGGGCATAGCGCATCGAGTGGTCGCGCTCAAGAACGGCACCATGGGTTGGCATCTGGCCGGCTTCGAGGTCGCGAAAGACCAGGACCTGGTCGCGCCTCTACCGACGGCGACCGGCCTGCGTAAAGGTCGCGAGTCGGCTGCGCGCGTCGCCAGGCGCTTTGGCGTGCAAACCATCAACGTCGCCAAAGTCGCCGAGTTCGCGCGCGAAATGGATAAGCGCACCTTGTACGTGTTCGACGTCAGAAGTCCCGAAGAATACGCGGAAGGCCATCTGCACTCGACGATTTCTGCGCCCGGCGGCCAACTCGTACAAGCTACGGACAGTTTCGCCGGCGTGCGCAATTCGCGCATCGTGCTTGTTGACGATCACGGCGTGCGCGCGACGATGACCGCGTCGTGGCTGATCCAGATGGGCTGGAAGGACGTCTACGTGGCGAAAGACGCATTGAGCTCGGGCCCGCTGCTCAAAGGGCCGGCGCCGGTCGAAGCGCTCGGCATCGCGAAGATGAAACCGGACCTGATCGCCCCCGCCGCGCTCGCGCGCGAACTCGCCACCGGCAGCGTCACGGTCATCGATCTCGACAGCAAGCCGCAATACGGCGCCGGCCATATCCCGGGCGCATGGCATGCGATCCGCGCGAACCTCGCCGCCAACCTGCAGAAAATTTCGCCGCCCGCGTCTTTCGTGTTGACGTCGGCGGACGGCCTTGTCGCGCAGCTCGCGGCGCCCGAAGTCGCGCAGATTACCGGCGCGACCGTCAGGGTATTGAGCGGCGGCAACGCGGCGTGGAAGCGCGAGAACCTGCCGCTCGAGCAGGGCCACACGCGCTTGACCGACACCATGGACGATGTATGGGTGCGCGCCCACGACCGCACCGAGAACCGCGAGCAGGCGATGCAAGACTATCTCACGTGGGAAGTCGATCTCATCACCCAGATCGAGCGCGACGACGACGTCGAGTTCCGGCATTTTCCGGCCTGACGCGCGACTACGATGGCGGAGCTGACTTGTGACGTGCTGGTGGTGGGCGCGGGCAATGCCGCCTTGTGCGCGGCGCTGTCGGCGCGCGCCGCCGGTGCTTCGGTCATCGTCCTGGAGCGCGCGCCGGAAGACGAGCGCGGCGGCAACAGCCGTTTCACCGAAGGCTCGATGCGGTTTGCGTTCAACGGCCGCGAGGACATCCTGAAGGTGGTGCCCGATCTCACCGAGGACGAAAAAGCCATCACCGAGTTCGGCAGCTATCCCGAAGCGCAGTTCTTCGACGACATCGCGCGCGTCACTGATAACCGGACCGATCCCGATCTCGCCGAGCTGCTGGCCAAGCGCAGTTTCGAAACGGTCATGTGGCTGCGCTCGATGGGCATTCGATACATGCCCAAGTACGGCAAGCAGGCGTACAAAGTCGATGGCCGCTTCACGTTTTCCGGCGGCGTCGTGCTCGAAGTGTGGGGCGGCGGGCCCGGCCTCATCGAAGCGCTCTACAAGCTGGCGCGCGACCGCGGGGTGACCATTCATTTCAACGCGCGCGCACTCGACCTCATCCACGACGACGGCGGCGTGCACGGCGCGCGCGTGCGCATCGACGGCAGGACGGTTGCGATCCGCAGCCAAAGCGTCGTGCTCGCGTGCGGCGGCTTCGAAGCCAACGCCGAAATGCGCGCGCGCTATCTCGGTCCCGGCTGGGATCTCGCGAAGGTGCGCGGCTCGCGGTTCAACACCGGCGACGGCATCCGCATGGCGCTGGACGCCAGCGCCATGCCGTACGGCAACTGGTCGGGCTGCCACATCCTGCCGACCGACATCAATACGCCGAACTACGGCGACATCACGCTGGGCGACGCATTCCAGAAAAACAGCTATCCGTTCGGCATCATGGTCAACTCGGGCGGCCAGCGGTTTTTCGACGAAGGCGCCGATTTCCGCATGTACACCTATGTGAAATGCGGGCTCGCAGTCATGCAGCAGCCGCAGCAGCTCGCGTGGCAGGTATTCGACAGCAAGACGCTGCATCTGTTGCGCGACGAGTACCGGATGAAGCAGGCGACCCGCTTGCGCGCCGACACGCTCGAAGCGCTCGCCGACAAGATGGAGGGCGTAGACCGCGGCCGTTTTCTCGCAACCGTGCGCGAATACAATGCCGCCGTGCAGGCTGCGGTCCCGTTCGATCCCAACCGCAAGGACGGGCGCGGCACGCACGGCCTCGCCGTCAACAAATCGAACTGGGCGACCACCCTCGACCAGCCGCCGTTCGAGGCGTTCGCGATCACCGCCGGCATCACTTTCACGTTCGGTGGCCTCAAGGTCGACACCGACGCGCAGGTCAGGGACGTTGACGACCGCCCGATCCCGGGCCTGTATGCCGCGGGCGAAATGGTCGGCGGGCTTTTCTATACCAATTATCCCGGTGGCACCGGGCTAATGTCGGGCGCGGTGTTCGGCAAAATCGCCGGCGCGGCGGCTGCGCGCGCGCGTTAAGGCCCACCGAAAGGAAATCTGATGACAACTAATACAGCGCGGGCGGTCGCGGGCGATGCCCGCTCGATTTCGCAAAGCATCGCCGATCACGTCGTGGCGTTTGATTATTCGAAGCTACCCGCGAGCGCGGTGCAGGCGGCCAAGACCCTGATGCTCGATACCCTCGCCGTCGGATGGGCCGGCACCACCGCGCCGGGCGCGCCTGAAGCGCACGCGCTGCTCAGCGAGGAAGGCGGCCGCGGCGACAGCTCGATCTGGGGCTTCGGCGGTAAGCTGCCGGTGACCGCGGCGACTTTCATCAACAGCATTTCCGGCGGCGCACTCGACTACGACGGCGTCAACACCGTGCACGCCGATGTCGTGGCACTCCCCGCGGCGCTGGCGATGGCCGAACGCGAGCGTGCGAGCGGCCAGGATTTCCTCGCGGCGTTCGTCATCGGCAGCGATCTGTGCTCGCGCTTCGGCGCCTCCATCACCGGCACGCACAAGGGCTGGTTCACGACGTCCATCTACGGCGGCTTCGGCGCTGCAGCGACCGCCGCCAAGCTGTTGCGGCTGGATGCGACGGCGACCCGCAATGCGCTCGGCATCTGCCTGAGCCAGGCGGCCGGCACCCAGCAGTCGAACATCGAGCAGGCGCTGACCAAGCGCTTTCAGGGCGCGTTCGCGGCGCGCGCGGGCGTGTTCTCAGCGCAGCTCGCGCAACGCGGGATCACCGCACCGCGCGAGGCCATCGAAGGCAAGTTCGGCCTCTACGCGCTGTATCAGGAAGGCAATCCGCTCAAAATCCTCGACGGGCTCGGTAGCCGTTTCGAGCACGAGAACACCGCGATCAAGAAATATCCGTGCTGCGCGTGCAGCCATGCGTCACTCGAGGCAGCCCTTGGCCTCATCCGCGAACACGATCTCAAGCCCGCCGACGTGACCGGCATCGAAGTCACGCACTCGACTTTCATGCATCGCCTGGTCGGCGCTCCGTTCAATCCCGGCGACAATCCGCAGGTATCCGCCCAGTTCAGCGTGCAATATGCAATCGCGTGCGCGCTGCTGCGCCGGCGCATGAGTGTCGCCGACCTCGAAGAAAAGGCGATTCTCGATCCGGAAATCCGGCCCATCACCGAGCGCATCCGCATCGTCGTCGACGACACTTTGACGAGCTCGCGCGCGCCGGCCTCGGTCAAGATCACGACGCGCGAGCACGGGACGCTCGCGCGCACGACGGAAAAATTTCCCTGGAGCCCGGACGATCCGCCGGCCGCCGCCGCGCTGCAGGAAAAACTCGATGCGTGTTTCGGCGCAGGTGTCGCGCCACTGACCGCGGAAAAGAAGGCGCGGCTGATAGAGCGGGTGCGCAACATCGAGAACGTGCCCGACATGAGCAAGTTTTTCGCCGGGATTGTATAGGCCGCCGCACGCCCATGGACCCCAACGTCTCACGCATCGCCGACTACGCGCACGCGTTCAAGTTCGCCGACCTGCCCGCCGCCGTCGTGCACGATTGCAAGCGGCGCATGCTCGACACCCTCGGCTGCGGTCTCGGCGCGTTCCACGACGAGCCGTCGGTCATCGCGCGCCGCCTCGCCGCGCGCGTCAAGGACCCGCATGGCGGCTACGTGCTCGGCACCGCGCAGCGCGCGCTGCCGGAGCTCGCCGCGTTCGCCAACGGCGTCATGTTCCGTTACCTCGACGGCAACGACACCTATCCCGGCGGCGGCGGCCATCCGAGCGACACGCTCGCCGCGGTGTTCGCCATGGCTCACGCGCGCAACGCCGACGGCGCAACCGTCATCACCGCGGCGGTGCTCGCCTATGAAATCTATCTGGCGTTATTCCGCGCGAAGGTCATGCGCGAGAGCGGCATGGACCATGCGTTCTACACCGCCGTTGCCACCGCTGTCGCCTCCGCCAGGATTATGGGTCTGCCGCGGGACCAGATAGCCGAAGCCGTCGCGCTCGCCGTGACGCCCAATCTCGCGCTCGAAGTCACGCGGCGCGGCAAGCTCTCGATGTGGAAAGGTTGTGCTGCCGCCAACGGCTCGCGCAACGGCGTGTTTGCGGCGCTGCTGGCGGCCGAAGGCATGACGGGGCCCGACAACGTCATCGAAGGCGCGCATGGGTTGCGCGAACTCGTCGGCAAGTTCGAGCTGCCCGAATTCGCGGGCGGCGACCGACCCTATGCGATTACGCAGGCGAACATCAAATACTTTCTGTCCGAATATCACTCGCAGGCGCCGATCGCGCTGGCGCTGAAGCTGCGCGCCGAACTCAAGGCGGAAGACATCGCCGCGGTCGAAGTGTTCACCTACTGGTTCGCCTGGAGCGAAATCGGCAGCGAGCCCGAAAAGTGGCGCCCCGGCACGCGCGAGACCGCCGATCACAGCCTGCCGTTCATGCTCGCGGGCGTGTTGCTCGAAGGCCGCTTCAGCGACGAGTTTTTTGCGCTCGACTATCTGACGGATCCCGCGATGCATCAAATGGCCGATCGCGTCAAAGTGACCGAGGACCCCGCGCTGACCGCAAAGTTTCCCGACTTCATCCCGTGCCGCGTGGAAATCACCACCCGCAACGGCGCCAGGAAAGTGGCGACTACCGAGTATCCGCGCGGTCACCACAAGAATCCGCTCACGGACGACGAAGTGTTCGCGAAATTCACCGGCCTCGCCACGCGCATGCTGCCGAAGAAACGCGCGCGCCGCGCAATCGACGAGTGGATGGATCTCGAGAACCGTGCCGACCTCGACGCATTGTTCGCGACATTGCGCGTGCGGGAGCGCAACGCATGAAATCCGCGGGCCACCTGCTGGCGATGCTGGCAGCCTGCGATGCGCTGTCCTCGCACGCGCAGGAATACCCCGTCAAACCGCTCCGCCTGATCGTGCCATTCGGCCCCGGCGGCACGACTGACATCCTCGCGCGCGTGATCGGCGACCGTTTGGGCGAGCGCTGGGGCCAGCAGGTGCTGATCGACAACCGTCCGGGCGCAGGCGGCAACATCGCCGCCGAAATGACGGCGCGCACGGCGCCTGACGGCTACACGATCTTCCTCGGCTCGATGGGCACGCAGTCGATCAACGTCAGCATTTATCCCAAGCTCGCGTTCGATCCGGTCAAGGACTTCGCGCCCGTCAGCCTCGTCTCCAACAGCGCGAACCTGCTGATCGTCCACCCGTCGATCCCCGTCACTTCGGTCCGGCAGTTGATCGTGCTCGCGCGGGCCAAGCCGGAACGCTTCAGCTATTCGACCTCGGGCAGCGGCAGCTTCAACCACATGTCGGCCGAACTTTTTAACCTGATGGCGGGAACGAAAATGGTCCACATCCCGTACAAAAGCGGCGGCCAGGCGCTGCTCGCGGTCGTCAGCGGCGAAGCGGACTTGCTGTTCCAGACCATGCCGGCCGCCATTCCGTTCGTCGAATCCGGCCGCCTGAAAGCGCTCGCGGTATGCACTATCGCGCGCCATCCGCTGTTTCCCAGGCTGCCGACCGCCAACGAATCGGGATTGCCGGGATTCGATATCAGCACCTGGTACGGCATACTCGCGCCGGCCGCTACGCCGAAAGAGATCGTGGCCAAACTCAACGAAGCGCTGGTGCAGATCATCAAAAGCCCGGCGACCAACAAACGTTTGCTCGACCTGGGCGTCGATCCGGTGACCAATACGCCGGAGCAATTCGCAGCACTCGTGCGGGCCGATCTCGTGAAGTGGGCCAAGGTGGCCAAAGCGGCGAACATCAAGGTAAATTAAGCATGAAGACAAGAGCAAAAAAAACCGTACGCGAACTTGAGAACAAAATCGCAT
>JBKJMN010000020.1:0-28872 GCA_046596405.1 Burkholderiales bacterium | reverse complement strand
GGGGCGGGGTTGGCGCTGTTCTGGCAGGACCTCGGCGTGTGGCGCACCGCCGGCGGCAAGATCGGTTACAAGCCGTTCGAAAAACTGCCGGCCGCCGAGGTCGCGCAAATCCGTTTGTATGATGGCAAAGGCGAAGTCACGCTGGCACTGAAAGACGGACGGTGGGTGGTCAAGCAGCGCGGCGACTACAGCGCGAGCGTGCAGGAAATTGGCGATCTGCTCGTGAAACTGCCCGATTGGAAAGTCGTGCAGACCGAAAACGTGGGCCCGAGCCTGCTGCCGCGCCTGACCCTGGTCGCGCCGGTGTTGAACGCAAAAACGGCCGCCAAAGACGAGGCCAAAGACGACGCCAAGGCGGCAACGAACGCCGTGGCCAATGCCGAGGGCACGGGCACGCAGCTCGAACTCTCTGACAAGGGCGGCAAACTGCTCGGCAGCATCTTGCTCGGCAAGATCGTGGTCAAAAAAGAGCCGAGCCCGCTGCCGATTCAGCAGGAAACGCCGGTCGGCCGCTATGTCGTGAGCCCCGGCACGCCGCCGGTGCTTGTAATGTCGGACGCATTGAAGAACGCCCACGCCAGGCCTGAGGCGTGGCTGGCGAAGGATTTCTTCAAGGCCGAACGCATCAAGTCGCTCGTCGTCAGCGGCGAGGGCGCGGCGTGGAAAATCGCCCGTAAAGAAGAGTTCGAGCAGTGGAAATTTGCCGACGGCGCGGGCGAACTCGATCCGAGCAAGGCCGTCGCAGCCGTCAACTCACTCGCGGCATTGACGTTCACGGACGTTGCCGCGGGCGTCAAGCCGGACGATCTCGCGAAGCCACGCACCTTCGCCGCCGAGACCTACGACAACCTCGTCTATACGGTCAAATTCGCGCCCGGGCCGAATGGCGACGACTTCTTGCTGACGTTCACGCTCTCCGGTGAGCCGCCGCGCGCCCGGGAGCCGGAGAAAACCGAGAAACCTGCCGACCAGGAGCGCCTCGACAAGCAGTTTGCAGAAACGCTCAAAAAGCTCGACGACCGCGTGAATTTCGAGAAAAGCCTCGCCGGCTGGGTTTACGTCGTACCGGTCAAGACGCTCGAGCCGCTGTTGAGGACGCGCGCCGACCTGGTCGCCGTGCCGCGCAAACCGCCGGCCGCAGGCGGCCAGCGTCCGTGAGGCGGGTGGCGCTGGAGTATACTGGGCGCGCATCCATTCAATAGCCACATCATGACCCGCGCCGTACACGATCTGGGCGGCGAACCCGCCGGCCCGGTAGATCTCGCAGAGCACGAACGCACGTTCTTCGACCAGCGCGTCGATGCGATGATGCGGCTGCTCGCGCATCCCGAGCACGGCTATTACACGGTTGACGCGATGCGCCGCGCAATCGAGTCGCTGCCGCGCGATGAATATTTCGCGCTCGGCTATTACGAGCGGTGGCTGCGCGCGATCCGCCGGCTCGTCGTGGAAAAAGGTCTGCTGACCGAAGATGAATTGGATCGCAAGCTGGCGGCACTTAAAAGCGAAGCTCCGCGCGCATGAAGCCCGCGTTTGCACTCGGCGACAAAGTCAAAGTCCGCGTGGCGGAAGTCGCGACGCATTGCCGCACCCCGCATTACCTGCGCGGCAAGCACGGCGTGGTTGCGCGCGTGTTCGGCGCGTTTCCCAATCCGGAAGAGCTCGCGTATCACCGGCTGGGCGTGCCGTATCAACCTCTCTATCAGGTCGAGTTCGATTACCAGGAAGTGTGGGGCCGCGCCGAGCGCGCGACCGTGATCACCGCCGACATCTTTCAACACTGGCTGGAGCGTGACAACTGATGTCCGGCGACCATCATCATCCGCACGATCACGATCACGCGCATGAGCATGGCCACGACCCGCATGCGCCGGTCAACGAGGCGCACGGCGTCTTAGCCGAGTCAGCGCTGCTCGAACGCGCACTGCGCGAGCTCCTGCTCGAGAAAAAAGTCTTCACGGCCGACGAGCTGAGGCGTCAGATCGAGCTCACCGAATCGCGCACGCCCGAGCTCGGCGCGCGAGTCGTCGCGCATGCATGGACTGATCCCGCCTATAAAGCGCAACTGCTGGCCGACGCGAAGCCCGCGATCGAGCGTTTTCTCGGCATTGATCTGCACCTTACGCCGGAACTCACCGTCGTCGAGAACACAGCCGCGCGTCATCATGTAATTTGCTGCACCTTGTGTTCGTGCTATCCGCGCGCCGTCCTCGGCATACCGCCCGCGTGGTACAAGAGTTCCGAATATCGCGCGCGCGTCGTGCGCGAGCCGCGCCAGGTGCTCGCTGAATTCGGCACCCGCCTGCCCGATGAGGTCGAAATACGCGTCGTCGATTCAACCGCCGACATGCGTTACATGGTGTTGCCGCTGCGGCCCGCGCATACCGATCACATGACCGAAGCGGAACTCGTCGCTCTTATCTCGCGCGATTCGATGATAGGCGTCACAGTGCTGCCGGCGGTAAAATGACGCACTCGAAAGGCTCCGCATGAAGTTCAAAGACCTCTTGAAATCGCCGGTGTTCCCGGCCAGCCACCGCTGGAGCCTGAACAAGCGCAAAAAAGGCTACGAATCGGATGTGACGGCGCTCGTGCGCACGATGCTCGAAGATGAAACAATTCGCGCCGATCAACGCTTCGCGTGGGAACGCTGGCGCGCCGAAGACCGCCTGACTAAAAAAACCTAGTTCGGTAGCGATGCAGCCGTGATGTCTTCGCCCGTCATCGACGGCCGTACCTGGGTACTCCTGTTGGCGGCAGCCACGATCGCGCACGGCGCACACGCGCTCGCACAGGCCTATCCTGATAAACCGATTCGCATGATCGTGCCGTTCTCGCCGGGCGGCACCTCGGACACGCTGGCGCGCATTCTCGGCCAGAAACTGACCGAGGCGTGGGGCCAGCAAGTGGTGGTCGACAGCCGGCCGGGCGCGAGCGGCATCATCGGCACTGAAGTCGCGGCGCGCGCGCCGGCCGACGGCTATACGCTGATGCACGGCAACCTGAGTCAGTTCGCGATCAATCCAAGCCTGTTCAGCAAATTAAGCTACGACACGTTGCGCGATTTCGTGCCGCTGAGTCTCGTCGGCAGCGCGCCTCAGCTGCTCGTCGTAAATCCGGGTGTCGCCGCCAAAACAGTGCCCGAACTTATTCAAGTCGCCAAAGCGAAGCCGGGTGCGCTCAACTTCGGTTCGGGCGGCGCGGGAACGCTCGCCTATCTCGGCGGTGAGATGTTCAAAACGATGGCGGGCGTCAACATCGTGCACATTTCGTACAAAGGCACGGTGCTTGCGTTAAACGACCTCATTGGCGGCCAGCTGCAGATGATGTTTTCCGACATGCCGATCGCGCTGCCGCACGCGAGATCGGGAAAATTGCGCGCGCTCGCGGTGACCAGCGCGCAGCGCACGCCGCTCTTCGCCGACATGCCGACGGTGGCAGAAGCGGGCTTGCGCGGCTATGCGCTCGTAAACTGGTGGGGCATACTGGCGCCCCGCGGCGTTCCGCCCGCGATTGTCGCCAAGCTGAATGCCCAAATCGTGCGCGTGCATGCGTTGCCTGACGTCAAAGAGCGCTACGCAGCGCTCGGCGTCGAAGCGCTGAGCAGCACACCGCAACGGTTTACGGAATACATTCAGTCGGAAGCGGCGCGTTTCGGCAAGCTGATTACCGACGCGGGCGCCAAGGCAGACTGAACGCATCTAGAGGCGAGAATGCAAAAACTTTTCCTGGCCGTAATTCTCTTGACGCTCGCGGCGGTCGCCGCAGCGCAAGCGTATCCGGCGCGGCCGATCCGGTTTATCGTGCCGTTCGCCCCGGGCGGCAGCACTGACACGCTGGCGCGCACGCTGAGCACCAAGCTTGGCGATGCGCTCGGCCAGCAGGTAGTCGTCGACAACCGCGCCGGCGGCAACGGCAATATCGGCACCGACCTGGTCGCGCACGCGCTGCCCGACGGCTATACGATCTTGCTCGGCTATATCGCCAAGCTCGCGATCGGCCCTGGTCAAAGCCTCGGGCGCGAAGCCGGAGTGAACCATGAATAGGCGGATGCGTAAGTCGTTTTTCCCCCTATGGTGCTGCGGCCTGCTGGTGGCGGCGGCGCCTGGCGTGTTCGCGCAACCGTATCCGGTGAAGCCGGTGCGGATGATAGCGGCGTCGTCACCCGGCAGCGCGGTCGACATCGTCGCGCGGATCGTCGCGCAAAAACTCGGCGAGCAGATCGGCCAGCAGGTCATCATCGACAACCGCGCCGGCGCCGGCGGCAATCTCGGCGCTGAGTTGGCCGCCAAGGCGCCGCCTGACGGCTACACACTTTTCATGGGGACGCCGGCGCACGCGATCAATACCGGGCTTTACCGCAAGCTGAATTACGATCTGGTGCGAGATTTCGCGCCGATCAGCCAGGTCACGAGCGGTCAGTACGTGATCGTGGTGCATCCCTCACTGCCGGTGAAGTCGGTGAAAGAACTGATCGCGCTCGCCCGCGCGAAACCCGGCCAGCTCAATTACGCCTCAGCGGGTAGCGGCAACGCAACGCATCTAGCCGGGGAGCTGTTCAACAGCGCGGCGCGCGTCAAGCTCGTGCACGTGCCGTACAAAGGCAGCGGCCCGGCGGTAATCGACCTGGTCGGCGGCCAGGTGCAGGTCATGTTCGCCAACCTGGTGGCCGCACTGCCGCAGGTCAAGACGGCGCGCCTGCGCGCGCTCGCGGTAACCGGGGAAAAGCGCGCGGCGGCGGCGCCCGAGTTGCCGACGGTAATAGAAGCGGGCGTACCGGGCTATGTGGTGATTTCATGGTTCGGCGTGCTGGCGCCGGCGGCGATGCCGCGCGAGCTCGTGATGCGCCTGAATGCAGACCTTGCGCGCACGATGGCCGCGCCGGACGTGCGCGACCGGCTGGCTGGCGAAGGCGCCGAGCCGACGGTGGGCACGCCGGAGCAATTTGCCGCGTTCATCAAAGCCGATATCGCGCAGTGGACGAAAGTGATCAAGAACGCAGGCATCGCCCCCGAGTAACCAGGGTGCGACGGGCGCCGGCGCGGCAAGCCGCGGCGCGTGGTCTGCGATAATACCGGCGATGGATGAAGCATTCCCGGACTCCGCCGCCGACCGTGCGCTCGGCGAAATCGCGCAGCTCGCGCAAGCCGGCGAGCTGGTCCGCGCGCGCGCCCAGTGCGAACAGCTTCTGGCCACGGAGCCCGCCCACGCCGACGCAATGGCATGGCTGGGCCGCATCGCGATGGACGAATTTCGCTGGGATGAGGCGATCGCCATCTTCGACCGCCTGCTGCGCGTGCGCGTCGATCCGTGGAGCCTGGGCAATCTCGGCGTGTGCCACTGGAAAGTCGGCCGGCTCGACGAAGCCGAGTATTGCCTGCGCGGCGCCGTCGAGCTCAAGCCCGCGTTCACGCGCGCGCACGTGAGCCTCGCCTATGTGCTGCATGGGTTGCAGCGGTTCGACGCGGCGCTCGCGCAACTCGAAATCGCCGGCAAACTGGACGCCGCGGAGCATCAGGTGCCGATGCGGTTGGGGTGTACTCTCGCCGCGCTCGGCCGCCTCGACGAATCGCAACAGGCATTCGCGCGTGCGGTGCAGCTGGCCGGGCGCTTTAGTTTTCCGCGCCTGATCGCGTTCGACCGCGCGACGTTCGACGCGGTGAGCGGCCCGGAAGAGTCGGTAGCGCCCCCGCGCGTTACGGCGCAGGTGCTCGCGGGCGGTTTTGATTACGTCACGCTCATTTCATGCAACTCGCCGTACGTGCGCAAATACGGGGTGCCGTTTATCCGCTCGTTTGCCGAATCCAATCGCGGCGCGAGTCTGCTGCATCTGCACGTCTACGATCCCGATGCGACGATATTGGATGAAGTGACCGCACTGCTCGCGCGCAGCGGCATCGTCAATTACGCCGTCACTACGGAGAACTCCCCGTTTCCCGGGCACGCGGTGCAACAGCGCAAAGCCTACTACGCGTGCGGCCGGCTCGTGCATCTGCCGTACTGGCTGGATCTTTATCGCTGCCCGATACTGAGCCTCGATGTCGACTTTATCGTCGAGCGCGCGCTGGACCCTCTGATCGCGGCAGCGCGCGACTGCGACGTCGGACTCAACGCGCGTAACCCGGTCGACTCGCCATGGCTGGATGTGATCGCCAATCTCATCGTCGCCAACCCGACGCCCGCGGCGCGCCGCTACTTCGCGGCCGTCAAAAATTACGCGCTGGCGTTTTTACGCCGCGAGCCCGAGGCATGGCTCGTCGATCAGTCCGCGCTGTATTGCGTGCTGAAAATGCTGGAACGCTACGCGGCACCGCCGGAGGTCGCGTGGATCCCGGCGCAAAGCCAGGCTTGCCTGTGGCACATCGGCCACGCATACGATCATTTGCTGAACGATCCACGTTTTCGCAAATACGCGGACGCGCCCGCCGCTTGATTCAACCGCGCTTGCGCGCGAGGTGCTGGGTGACGGCTTCGAGCACGCGCTCGCCTGCCGCGGTCTTGATTTCCGTGCGCACGACCGCGATCGACCGGCCCGCGTGCACGACGCGCGACCGGACGGTGACCGATTTTCCGTGGCCCGGACCGATGTACCACGCCGAGATGTTCGACAACCTCATCGTCGCCGGGACCGCCGCGCAAGCGCAGGCCGCGGCCATCCCGAACGAAATACCGCCCTGCACGTGACCGACGCGATTGCCCAGATGCGGGCCGAGCGCCACGCGCATCGTGGTGCCGTGGGTGACGTGCTTCGGCACGGCGCCCCAGAAGTGCTGGATGAAGGAAATATCCGCGGACGCTTTGGCGAGCGCAGCATCGCAGGCTTTGAGTATCGAGCGTTCGCTGGCATCGAGGTGGGCGATATCCAGCGGCGCGGGTGGCGCGGGTCGCTGCTGCCACGGCAGTGGTGCGAGCGTCACGCCCGGCGGGGGATTCAACAGCACGAATTCACCGCTCGCGTAACAGACCGGCTTGCCATTCGCCGTCAGCGTGCCGCTCGTCATCGATTGATGAAGCGCGGCGCCGGCGCCGAACCCGAGCAGTTGCGCCTCGGCGCTGACTTCGCCGGTCGCGGGCGCGCCGGTGAACTGCATCTGCATGCGGGTGGTCGCGAGCCGCGCGCCGTGCGTGATCAATAGCCGCGTCGCGGTGGCGAGCGCCGTATCCGCGATGATCGCGAGCGCGGCGATGTCGATTTCGCCATTGGGGTCGCTGCAGTGCGGCCCGTCATCGATCGCGATACGGGCGGCCTTGCCCGCGATTTCCTGCCACTTGATGTCAAGAAAAAATCCCGGGAAATGCAGGCCCGGGGTGCGGTTGCCGGCGAGGCCGCGCAGCACCTGGGCGCGGATCGCTGCGGCGTGCGGATAGGCTGGTTTTGTCATGGCTTGGTCAGTCGAGGTTGATGCCGAGTTTTGCATAGATCGGACGGATGTGCGCGAGCAGCACCGGCAGCTGGCGCACGATTGCCACGCCGGTCAACACGCAGAGTACGCCGCCGGCCAGCACCGTCGTCGCCGCGCCGATGCGGTCGGCGAACACCCCCGCCAGCAACGCGCCGAGCGGAGCCACGCCGAGAAACGCCGCTGTATAAAGGCTCATGACACGGCCGCGCTTGTCGTCGTCGACAATGGTCTGCAGAATCATGTTGGTCGAGACCGTGATCACGAGAATGCTGAATCCGATCACGCTCATGAACGCGATTGACAGCGGCAGCCAGCGCGAGAGCGCCAGCGCGATCAGTGCGAGCCCGACCGCGAGCGCGGCGAGCGGAATGAAGCGCAGGAGCCCGCGCACGTTGCGCCGCATGCTCAGGAGCAGCGTGCCGGCGACGGCACCCATGCCTGCCGCGCCGACCAGGAAGCCGAGCGTCTGCGCGTCGCCGGCAAACAATTCATGCACGATCGCCGGCATCAGCGTCCCGTACGGCGCCGCGGTCAGCGCTACCGCCGCGAGCAACAGCAAGAGCAGGCGGATCGGCAGCACGCTCCACGCGTAGGCGAAGCCTTCGCCGAGCCCGCGCCACATCGGCGGGTGCGCCGCGGTGCTTGGCCGGGGCTTCACGCGAATCAGCGCAAACGAGATCAGCACCGCGACATAGGTGAGCGCATTGATCAGAAAGCACGTCGCCTCGCTGTAGCGGCTGATCAGCACGCCCGCAATGACTGGCCCGATCAGGCGGCCGCAGTTGGCGACCAGCGACGTCGTGGCAACGGCATTGGCCAAATCGTCCTTGCCGTCGACGAGTTCGAGCAGGTACGCGTGGCGCACGGGCAACTCGACGGCGACGCACATGCCGAGAAACGTCGTCAGCGCGACGATATGCCAGACCTCGATGGCGCCGCTGAACGCGAGCACGGTCAGCGTGATGGCCTGCAGCATCTCGAGCACCTGCGTCGCGAGCATCATGCGATGGCGGTTGAAACGGTCCGACCACAGGCCCGCAAAGGGTGCTAATAGCAACACCGGCAAGTTGGCGGCGAACCCGAGCACGCCGAGCAAGGTCGCGCTGCCGGTCAACCGGTAAACGAGCCACGCGAGGGCGATCTGCTGGATCCAGTAGCCGCTCAGCGCAAAAATCTGGCCGCCCACGAACAGGGCGAAATTACGGTGGCGGAGCGCGCGGGGCATAGCGTGGCGGGGGTCGGGCGGTGAGGGCGGCCGCGGTGCCCACGGGCGGCGAATCGCCGCAGGCGAGCCGTCGTGCGCCCGCGAGCGAAGCGGGAACCTAGGCCAATAACGTCCTGAAATATTTGATCGTCGCCTGCAGCCCGTCGTCGAGCGAAGTGCGCGGTTGCCAGTCGAGCGTTTTGCGCGCGAGCGCGATGTCCGGCCGGCGCTGGCGCGGATCGTCCTGCGGCAGCGGCTTGAAGGCAAGCTTGGAGCGCGAGCCGGTCAAGGCGAGAATTTTCTCGGCCAGGGCGCGCATCGAGACTTCGACCGGGTTGCCGAGGTTAACCGGACCGGCGAATTCGGCGGCGCTATCCATCAGCTTCACGAGCGCCTCGACCATATCGTCGACATAGCAAAACGAGCGCGTCTGCATGCCGTCGCCATAGAGCGTGATGTCTTCGTTGCGCAAGGCCTGCACTATGAAATTACTGACCACGCGCCCGTCGTTGGGATGCATGCGCGGGCCGTAGGTATTGAATATGCGCGCGACCTTGATTTCGAGCCGGTGCTGGCGGTGATAGTCGAAGAACAGCGTCTCGGCGCACCGCTTGCCCTCGTCGTAGCAGCTGCGCGGGCCGATCGGATTGACGCGGCCCAGGTAGTCCTCCGTTTGCGGATGCACTTCGGGGTCGCCGTACACCTCGGACGTGGAGGCCTGCAGGATGCGTGCTTTGACGCGTTTGGCGAGCCCCAGCATATTGATTGCGCCGTGGACCGACGTCTTGGTGGTCTGCACCGGATCGAACTGGTAATGGACCGGCGAAGCGGGGCACGCGAGGTTGTAGATGCGATCGACTTCCACGTACAGCGGAAAGGTAATGTCGTGGCGCATGAGCTCGAAATATGCGTGCTCGGCGAGATGCGCGATATTGTGCTTGCTGCCGGTGAAATAATTGTCCACGCATAGCACGTCGCGGCCCTCGGCGAGCAGCCGCTCGCACAGATGGGAGCCCAGAAACCCGGCGCCGCCGGTGACTAAAACTTTTTCCACGCGTATTTTCCAGTTTCGTTGCCGCGCGAGCGCGGCGGCAACGTGGAATTGTATGTGAACGCGAAGGGCATGGCTATGCGGCGTCCCGCGGAGGACTCCGCGCGCGTGCATAATAGCGGCTTTTTGCGAGGGAACCCTTAATGAAGATTGCCGTCATCGACGATTACCAAGATGCGTTTCGCCAACTCGCGGGCTTTGCGCGTCTCCAAGGCCATGAGGTCGTCGTGTTTCATGACACCGAAAAAGATCCGGCCAGGCTCGCGGCGCGTCTCGCCGACGCGGATGCGGTTTTGCTCACGCAGCAGCGCTCGCCGTTCCCGCGCGCAATCATCGAGAAACTGCCGAAGCTGAAGCTGATCGCGCAGACCGGACGCAATACCAACCACATCGATGTCACTGCCTGTACCGAGCAGGGCATTGTGGTTGCCGCTGCCGGCAGCGGCACGCCGCACGCGACCGCCGAGCTCGCATGGGGCTTGATTCTCGCGAGCCTGCGGCATATTCCGCACGAAGTGGAACAGCTCAGGAAGGGCGTGTGGCAGACGACGGTCGGCACCGGACTGAACGGCAAGACGCTTGGCGTCTACGCGCCGGGCCGCATCGGCAGCTGCGTCGCGCAGGTCGGCAAGGCGTTCGGCATGAAAGTCACGTGCTGGGGGCGCGATGCATCGCAAGCGAAGGCGCGCGAGGCTGGCTATGCAGTGCCGGCGACGCGCGAGGACTTCTTCGCCAATGCCGACGTGATCAGCCTGCACATTCCGCTCAACAAGGAAACCCGCGGTATTGTCACCGCCGCAGATCTCGCGTGCATGAAGCCCACTGCGTTGTTCGTGAACACGAGCCGCGCGCCGCTCGTGGCGGCGGGCGCGCTGCTCGAAGCCCTTAAGAAGGGCCGACCCGGGTTCGCCGCGGTCGACGTTTTCGAAGACGAACCCGTGGTCGGCGGCAATCATCCTTTGCTCAAAATGCCCAACGTCATCTGCACCCCGCATCTGGGTTACGTCGAGCAAACGACCTATGACGCGTATTACGGCGCCGCAATCGACGGCATCGTCGGTTTCGCGGCCGGCAAGCCGGTCAACGTCCTCAATCCGGAAGCGCTGGCGAAAAAGTGACCGGACGTAATCCGGCTTAACCCTCTTTCACGGCGGTACTCGTTCATAGCGGTGACATCGGTTTGATGTTGCCCTAATGGAGAGAAAACCGTGAAAAAAGCGCTCATTGCAGTTGCGTTGCTGATGGGATTTGGCGGTCAGGCCGCGGCGGTCGGCAATATCGCCGACGTCACGGTCTACGACCGCGTCGAGAATCGCACTTTGCCGGTTTACTTCCACGAAGGGCGTTACTACGTGGCGGGCAAGCCCGGCAATGAATACCAGGTCAATATCCGCAACAACCAGGGCGGCGAGGTCCTCGGCGTGATTGCGGTCGACGGCGTCAATGCAGTGTCGGGCGAGACCGCTAACTGGAGCCAGACCGGATATATACTGAGTCCGTATACGTCGTTCGGCGTCAAAGGCTGGCGCAAGAACCTCCAGCGGACGGCGGCATTTTTCTTCACCGAACTTGAGAGCTCGTACGCGGCGCGCACCGGCCGCCCCGACCATGTCGGCGTCATCGGCGTCGCGGTGTTCCGCAAGAAAGCCGAACCCGCGGTGGGCATCAGTCGCTATTACGAGCGCAAGCGCCAGGCTGCAGAGGGGGACGCCGCGGCCAGCGATGCGCAGGCAACCGACAAGGCAGACGCAGCCGGCAACGCACAAGCAACCGGCAAGGACGAGATCGCGCAAGCCGAGCGCAACGAAGCGGCCGCGCCGCCCGCGTCGCGAGTCGCGCCGGCGCCCGACCCGAGAAAGCTCGGCACCGGCCATGGGCAAAGTGAAACCTCGGTGGTGCGGTATGCGAATTTCGAACGCGCCTCGAACAGCCCCGACGAGGTGATCACGATTTATTACGACAGCCATCGCAATCTCGTCGCGCTGGGTGTAATCCGGGACCGCACGCGGCTGGCGCGTCCGCAGCCGTTTCCCGGCCAGTTTGTGCCCGATCCTCGCTAATGCGGAAACCGGGCAGTCCGCCGGTGCGGCGGGTTGCTCTCGCGTGGCGGGTTGCGCATACTGGCAACCCGCTATGCCGCCGAATCCGACCACGAGCGACGAGGAACTGATGGAGCGCTACCGCGATGGCGATGCCGGCGCGTTCGATACGCTCTACGGAAGGCACAAAGGCGGGGTGTTCCGTTATCTTGCGCGCCAGTGTGGCAACACCGGCATCGCCGAGGAATTGTTTCAGGAAGTGTGGATGAACGTGATTCGCGCCCGCGCCAGCTACACCGTGCAGGCCAAGTTCACGACTTATTTGTACCGGGTCGCGCATAACCGGCTGATCGACCACTACCGCTCACAGGCGGGCGGCGCGGCGGATTCGTTCGACGCCGAAGACGGTCCGTCGCTCGATAACGTGCTTGCCGCGCGCGGCGCCGATCCGGCGGTGAGCGCCGATGTCCGGCAACAGGCGCAGCGCCTGTTGCAACTCATCGACGGTCTCCCGCCGGCGCAACGGGAAGCATTTTTGCTCCAGCAGGAGTCTGACATGAGCGTGGAGGACATTGCGCAAGCGACCGGCGTCAGTCGCGAAACCGCGAAAAGCCGCCTGCGCTATGCGATTGTAAAGTTACGGGAAGGCATGCAGCATCTGGACTGACACTATGAGCGAACTTCCGGACCATGACCTGGCGCGCGATGCAAAGCTGACGGCGGTGTATCGCGCGGCGGCGCAGGATGCTCCTCCGCCCGCGCTCGATGCTGCAATCCTGGCAGCGGCGCGCCGCGAAGTCGGAGCGCGCCCGCGGCCGGCCGGATTTTCGTTTGCGCGGGCGTGGCGCGGACCTTTGTCGGTGGCCGCAGTTGTCGTGGTGAGCGTAAGCCTCGTCATCCTGATGCGCGAAGAGGCGCCCGACCTCGTGGCGCCGCGTGCGGACATGCCGGCGGCGGAAAAAAAGCGCGGATCGGCGCTGGACGCCGACCAGAACGAGGCGCCTCGCGAGCGCGGCGCCCTCAAGGAAGAGCATGCGCCCAAAGGCGTCGGTCTCAAGCCGTCGCATTCGATGCCGCAATCCGGTCTTGGCATGCGCCCACCGGAATTCCGCGAGCGTGCACCTCAATCCGCCAAGGATGCGCTCGCGGATCAAGCCGAAGCGGATGCACACAAACCGTTCGCATCCGCCAAGCGCCGCGATACGTTTGCCGATCCCGTCGATACGCGCAAGAAAAACGCAGCTGCCTCACCCGCCCCCGCACCGCAGCGGCAGGCGGCCAAGATCGACGCGCCCCGGGAATTCGTGCAAGCGCCGCCTGCACCGGCTGCCGCGCCGCCGCGGGCAGCGGAATCGCCGCGCGTTGCGCAGCCTGCCGCTGAGCCGTCCGCGCCGGCAGCTGCGAGCACTCTGGGCAAGGTGATGGAAAACCAGGCATCGAATAAAGCGGGGGCAACGAGTGTTGATCGGTTGGAAGCAGAAACCCGTGAGCGCGGCCAGCTCAGGGATGCGCCAGCCAGGCAAGCGGCGGGCGCCGCCGTTACCGAGGCCAAGCCCGCGCCGCCCCCGCGCGTAGTCGCGGCGCCGGCACCCGCCGCCGACAAACTCGAGCGCAGTGTTGATCTTGCGCCGGAGAAATGGCTCGAGCGGATCGAGGAATTGCGCAAGCAGGGCCGGCTCGACGAAGCGAAAGCCAGTCTTGCCGAGTTCAAAAAACGGTATCCGGGCTTTCGTCTGCCCGACGTTCTGCGGGACGAACTCAAGTAATGCCGGTCAAGGACCAGGAGCCGCCACCGCCCATGCCGCATGAGCCCGCAGCGGGGGCCTGCTGCCAGAGCGGTTGCGACCCGTGTGTGTACGATCTCTACTGGGCAGCGGTCGATCGTTACGAACAAGCCCTGGCCGACTGGAAAAACCGCCATCGGTTGGACAATGAGGCATCGCCGTCGCCAACCCGCCACGGTGCCTGACGATGCTGCTTCGGCTTTGCCCCCGAACGATAGGCCATCGCTGCGGTCGGATACTCAGTCGATGTTATCCCGCGCTTAATTCGTGGGGTACGCAGCTGCAGCAATGCCGGTTTTCGCGGTACCCCCTGGATTTGACAGGACCTTGAATATCCATATAATGCCGCCTCCTGCTGCGCCGCAGCACCAGGACTAACGGGACATAGCGGCGCGAAATAAAGCCGAAAATTCCGGTTGCGTATCATCGGTGCAACCACTAGAATTGCCCAAATTTTTTTCGGAAACCACAAGCTATGGTGGTTTTCAATTCTCGACGCAAGAGCAATTGAGGAGCGCTGTTACCCCAGCAAGGTAGCAACCGGCCGGCGGTAGTCTTCACCGGCGATTTACGAAAGGAGGTTTTGCGTCATGGCAAAATCACACCCCGCACAATTCGACGAACAAGGCGCGCTGCAATTAGCCCCATGGGCGCGCAATACGGTGGGCAGCTTCACCCTGCTGGCCTGCCTCGTATCCCTGAGTGTCATTCTGCAAAACCAGCACGGCTTGCCGTTCGCGGCCGCGCTAGGTAACGGACTGGCCGCGCTTGATCTGGGGCAGCTTGCGAGCCTGACCGACCTACCGCCGAAGCCGGTGGTATCGGAAGCGCCGGAGGCGCGCAAATACCGCGCCGTGGGCGACTACCTCGCGCGGCGGTACCGCGTGTCATCAGAAATGACGACCACCGTAGTCGCCAAGGCGCATGCGATCGGCGCCGAGTTGAAACTCGACCCGCTGTTGATACTCGCCGTGATTTCGGTCGAGTCGCGCTTCAATCCGCTCGCGGAAAGCCTGGCGGGCGCCAAGGGCCTGATGCAGATCATCCCGCGTTATCACCAGGATAAGTTCGATCCGCTCGGGGGTGAGAAAGTCGCCTTCGATCCACTGGTCAATATCGTCGTGGGCGCCAAAATATTGAAAGAATATCTGCGTCGCACCGGCGATCTCGCCGACGCGCTCCAGCTGTATGTGGGGGCCAGTTCCGACGAGAACGAAAACGGGTATACCGGCAAGGTGCTGGCCGAGCGCGAGCGCCTGAGCCTCGTGCTGCGCCAGTTCGAAAACCAGCATCGCACCGCGCAGCGCCAGCCTGCCGCGCGGCCGGCCCGCGCCGCTATCTGAGCGGCTTTCAGGTCGCGTCGGCGCGAAGGTCAGCCGGGCGGCGCGAGAGTAATTACTGACTTCGATCTGCCGGTCAAACCGGCATCAGTCTTACTCGCGACGCGGCGGAATCGAGTACGTGCAGGTAACGTGCGCCACGGGTTCGGGCTCCCCCTCCGAATAAAGGGTCACTTCCCCGACCGCGAGCCGCTTGCCGGTCTTCAGCAAACGGGCGTCCGCATAAACATCTTTTTGCGCCGGCTTGCGCAGAAAATTGATGTTGAGGTTAGTGGTTACCGCCAGCGGCACCAGACCGATCTCGCCGAGCAAGGCTGCGTACATGGCCACATCAGCCAGCGCCATCAGCGTGGGACCTGACACGGTGTCGCCAGGGCGCAGATGTTTTTTAACGATCTTAAAGCGCGCGCGCGCGGTTTTGCCGCCAACCCTCTCGATGCTGATATGGCCGTCGTGGTCGAGCTGGTACTCGTGCAACAGGTCCTGCACCTGCTGAGGGGTGATTTTGGCCATCAGCGCTTCGCGGCCAAGCGTTCGCGTGCGAGGCGACGGGGGAACCCGCGAATTGCGTTGCGCGGACCGCGCCGGAAGCTATGATAAAGTGACTTCATCAGATTCCGACAGGAGGTCGCCATGGCCGAGCAGGAAGTGCCGAAGGACTGGTTCGAATTCATGCAGAAAATGTGGAATCCCGCGTCGTTCCCGATGCCGGGCATGATAACGCCTACGGTGAACCTCGAGGAAATCGAGAAAAAAATCTTCGAGCTCAAAGCCGTCGAAAACTGGCTGACGATGAGCACCGGCTTCGTGCAGATGACGATCAAAACGCTGCAGCTCCAGAAGTCCGCGCTCGAAAGCCTGCAGTCCGCTGGCGAGGCGGCCGCCAAGTCGATGAATCCGAAGCCGCCGAAATCCAAATAAAAGAGACGGGCAATTGCGTGTAGCGGCGGTCTATGCTGCTATGGTCGCCGGATCGAAAAACGGTTTGCCGCCTTTGATCTGAGTGCGGTGCATCAAGCGGCGCGACTCCGGATCGAACGCATCGCGCCTGTGCATCGCACAGCGGTTGTCCCAAATGATGAGATCGCCGACTTTCCACTCCTGATACCACGCGAAGCGCGCCTGCGATGCGTGCGCCCATAGCTTGTTGAGCAGATCTTCGCTCTCGTCGAGCGGCAGGCCGATGATGTAGGCGTTGCGGCGGCGGCCCAGATACAGCGCGTTGCGCCCGGTGGCAGGATGGGTGCGGATCAGCGGATGGATCGCGCCGGGGGCTTCGCGCGGATCGCTGAAATCCTTGAAGCCTTTGCGTAGTTCCCCTGCGCTGTTGCGGCTCGAGTCGTGGCGGCATTGCAGTGCGACGATAGCGCGCTTGAGTTCGGCCGGCAGCGTGTCCAGAGCTTCATACATATTGGAAAAGCCGGTGTTGCCGCCGGAGGGCGGCACTTCGATCGCGTAGAGCAGGCTGCCGATCGGCGTGCTTTCGTTGTACGACATGTCGGTGTGCCATTCGGCCTCGTAATGGCCGAGGTTGCCGATCGATTTGCCGTCAACCTTGATGTTAGACATCACGGTGATTTCGGGAAACGGATCCTCGACGAGCTGGCCCGCATGGATGGGCGCCTTGTCCAGTTCGCCGAATCGGCGCGCGAACGCGAGGAAGCGCGGATCGTCGAGATGTTGGCTGCGAAAGCGCAGCACCAGATGCCGGTGCCAAGCGTCCTCGATTGCCTTAAAAGTTGCTTGGTCCACTGGCTGGCACAGGTCGACGCCGCCGACATCGGCGCCCAGGCTCGCTCCGGTCGGCTCGACCGTGATGGCAGTGTTGGTTGGCAGATCCATGGTTTTCTCCTTTGGCTTAACCGGCGATTTTATTGCGTAGCAGACCCAGGCCGCTGATTTCCGTTTCGAGCACATCGCCGGGCTGCATGAATTCGGGCGGCGTGCGGGCGTGACCGACGCCCGCCGGCGTGCCGGTGCAGATGATATCGCCCGGCTCGAGCGTGAGCCCGGCCGACAATTCGGCGATGATGCGCGGTATTTTGAAATACATGTGACGCGTGTTGGACTGCTGTTTCGTCACGCCGTTCACACGGCACGCGAGGTCGAGGTCCTGCGGGTTGGCGATTTCGTCGGCGGTCGCGATCCACGGGCCCAGCGGGCAATGGCCGTCGAGACTTTTGCCTTTGAACCATTGCTGACCGTGCTGGCGCTGCACTTCGCGCGCAGACACGTCGTTGACCACGGTATAGCCGAAAATATGCGCCATCGCGTCGGCTTCCTTGATATTGATCCCGCGCTTGCCGATGATAACGCCGAGCTCGACTTCCCAATCGAGCTTCTCGGTGACACCCCTGTGCGCGGGAACGTCGGCATAGGGACCATTGACCGTCGTTGGCGCCTTGCTGAAGAAAGCGGGGTGTGCGGGCATTTCCTGCACGTGCGGGCGCGCTTTCGCGCCTTCCTCAAAATGCTCGACGTAATTCCAGCCGACGCAAAACACGTTTTTACGCGGGCGCGGAATGGGCGCGAGCAGGATGACTTTATCGAGCGGCAGCGCATTTTTGGCGGTCGCCGCGATCCCGCGCAGCCAGGCGAGCGCAGCATCGCCCGCGCCGATCAGCGAGAGCATGTCGGCAGGGTCGAACGGCGGCTCCCCGCCGACGCTCTTGAGATCAATCACAGCTTTGCCGTCGCGGACGAGGCCCAGGTGTTGCGGACCGTGCGGCCGCGGCGTGAATGTTACGAGTCGCACTCAATTCCCCTCTCAAATCGAACCGCGGCGCAGCGCCCGCGGCAGCTTGCTTGCGTTGGCGCCGCCCGGCGGACGGCGCTTAGGACACGTTCTTGAATCGCTCCATCGCCCGCACGAGTTCCGCGCATATTCCCGGCTCCCACGCCGAATGGCCCGCGTCGGGCACGACGATGTAGTCGGCTTCCGGCCAGGCGAGATGCAGATCGTGCGCGCTGGCGATAGGGCATACCGCATCGTAGCGGCCCTGCACGATCACCGCGGGTAAATGCCGGATCCGGCCGACGTTATTCAACAGCGAATTATCGGGCAGGAAAATATCGTGGCGGAAATAGTGTGCCTCCATGCGTGCAAGCCCGAGCGCCACCACGTCGCTCGCGAAGTGGGCGACTGTATCGGGACTCGGCAGCAGCGTCGAGCAGGAGCCTTCGTAGACGCCCCACGCGCGCGCCGCCGGCATGTGGATGGCCGGGTCCGGATCCATCAGCCGTTTGTAGTAGCCGGCGAGCAGGTCGGCGCGCTCGTGCGCCGGCAATGGGGCGGTGAATTTCTCCCACGCCTCGGGGAAAATGTTGCGCAATCCGTACAGGAACCACTCGATTTCGCCCGGCCGGCACAGGAAAATGCCGCGCAGAATAAAACCCATGCAGCGTCCGGGATGCGCTTCGCCGTACGCGATCGCGAGCGTTGAGCCCCACGAGCCGCCGAAGACCAGCCACTGCTCGATGGCAAGGTGCTGGCGCAGACGCTCGATGTCCGCGATCAGGTGCGGCGTTGTGTTATCGCGCACTTCACCGAGCGGGGACGAGCGTCCCGCGCCGCGCTGATCGAATATGACGATGCGATAGCGCGCGGGATCGAAGAAGCGCCGGTGATTGGGCGCGCTGCCGGCGCCCGGCCCGCCGTGCAGGAACACCACGGGAACGCCGCGCGGATTGCCGGACTCTTCCCAATACATCGTATGCGTGCGATCGAGCGCAAGGCGGCCGGCGTTGAACGGCTCGAGTGGCGGATAAAGTTCGGTGCGCAGGCGGGGCGAAGTGTCCATGACTTTACAGTGAGCGGAATTTAACGCGCGGGCGGAGGCGTGAAAATAGCATAAAGCGCGGGCCGCTGCGACGGGCGTGGCGTGCGACCCCGCTGGCAGGGCCGGTGTTTGCGGGGCGCTGGGTTATAATCACACTCCCGCCAGAAGCCAGTTCCCATGGACGACCAACTCCGGAAAAGCGCGCTCGATTACCACCGTCTACCCACGCCGGGCAAGATCGCGGTGACGCCGACCAAGGGCCTGCTCAACCAGCACGACCTGTCGCTTGCTTATACGCCGGGGGTTGCCGCCGCCTGCGAATTGATCGTCGCCGACCCCGCCGAAGCGCGCAACATGACCGCGCGCGGCAACCTGGTCGGCGTAATTACCAACGGGACCGCGGTGCTGGGCCTCGGCAATATCGGGCCGCTCGCTGCCAAGCCGGTAATGGAAGGCAAGGCGGTGCTGTTCAAGAAATTCGCCGGCATCGACGTGTTCGACATCGAAATCAACGAACGCGATCCGGACAAGCTCGTCGACATTATCGCGAGCCTCGAGCCGACGTTCGGCGGCATCAATCTAGAAGATATCAAGGCGCCCGAATGTTTCATCGTCGAGCGCAAGCTGCGCGAGCGCTGCCGCATCCCGGTGTTCCATGACGACCAGCACGGCACCGCGATCACCGTCTGCGCCGCCTTCATCAACGGCCTCAAGGTGGTCGGCAAGGACATCGCCGACATCAAGCTCGTGGTGTCCGGCGCGGGCGCGGCGGCGCTCGCCTGCCTCGACTTGCTGACCAAGCTTGGATTGCCGAAAGAGCACATCACGGTCACCGATATCAAAGGCGTCGTCTACAAGGGTCGTAAAGAAGAGATGGACCCGGACAAGGCGCAGTACGCGATCGAGACCAAGGCGCGCACGCTGGGAGAAGTCATCGCCGGCGCCGATGTATTCCTCGGATTGTCGGCGGGCGGCGTATTGAAACCCGAAATGGTGGCCAGGATGGCCGACCGGCCGCTGATCCTGGCGCTCGCCAACCCGGAGCCCGAAATCCTGCCGGCGCTCGCCAAACAGGCCAAGCCCGACGTCGTGATGGCGACCGGCCGCTCGGACTATCCGAACCAGGTCAACAACGTGCTGTGTTTCCCGTTCGTGTTCCGCGGCGCGCTTGACGTCGGCGCGACCACGATCAACACCGAAATGGAACTCGCCGCGATCAAGGCCATCGCCTCGCTCGCTCAGGCCGAGCAGTCCGACATCGTCACGATGGCCTATGGTGAGCAGAATTTGAGCTTCGGCCCCGATTACCTGATCCCGCGTCCGTTCGATCCGCGCCTGATCGTCAAGGTCGCACCGGCGGTGGCCAAGGCAGCCATGGACAGCGGGGTCGCGACGCGGCCGATCCTCGACTTCGACGCTTACCGCGATTCGCTGCAGCAGTTCGTCTACCACTCGGGCATGATCATGAAGCCGCTGTTCGCGGCGTCCAAGGAGGCGCAGCGCCGGCGCATCGTCTATGCCGAAGGCGAGGACGAGCGCGTGTTGCGCGCGGTGCAGGTGGTGGTCGACGAGAAACTCGCGCGGCCCATCCTGGTCGGCCGCCCGGCGGTGATCGAGCGCCGCATCGAGCGCTTTGGCCTGCGCATCAAGGCGGGGGTCGATTTCGAGCTCATCAATCCGGACCATGACGAACGGTTCCGCGAATACTGGGAGGAATACTACCTGCTGACCGCGCGCCGCGGCGTTTCGCAGGAACACGCGAAAATCGAAATGCGCCGCCGCAATACGCTGATCGGCGCGATGACGATCCATCGCGGCGCCGCCGACGGCATGCTGTGCGGGGTCTTCGGCACGCTCGACCTGCACCTCAAGTACATCGACCAGGTCATCGGACGCCGCGTGGGCGTCAACAATTATTATGCGATGAATCTGCTGCTCTTGCCGCAGCGCACCGTGTTCATCTGCGACACGTACGTGAATTTCGATCCGAGTGCGGCGCAGCTCGCGGAAATGACGGTGCTTGCGGCCGAGGAGGTCCGCCGTTTCGGCATGACCCCGAAGATCGCGCTGTTGTCGCACTCGAGCTTCGGCACCGCCGACACGCCGACCGCGCAAAAAATGCGCGCGGCGCTGGCGCTGCTCGAGAAGATCGCGCCCGAACTCGAGATCGACGGCGAAATGCACGGGGATGCGGCGCTGTCGAGCGAAGTGCGGCGCCAGGTGTTTCCGGGTTCGCGCCTGAAGGGCGACGCCAATCTCCTGATCATGCCGACGCTCGACGCCGCCAACATCGGCTTTAACCTGTTGAAGCAGGCGGCCGGCGACGGCATTACGGTCGGGCCTATCCTGCTCGGCGCGGCCAAAGCGGTGCATATTGTGACGCCAACGGCATCGGTCCGCCGGATCGTCAACATGACCGCGCTGACGGTGGTCGACGCCGGCGCCGAACGCGGCAATCTCACGCTGCCGTTCTAGGTCGGCACGGCGCGCGCGCGACCGCGGCAAACTCATTGACGAATCGAGGACAGGCCAATGGCAAAATACAGGATCGAACGCGACACCTTCGGTGACATCAAGGTCCCCGCGCAACGGCTGTGGGGCGCGCAGACACAACGAAGCCTGATCAATTTCCGGTTTCCCGGTGAAACCATGCCGCTCGAGGTAGTCCACGCGCAGGTCATGGTCAAGCGCGCGTCGGCGGTCGTCAATATGGCGCTCGGACTGCTCGACAAGAAAAAAGGCCGGGCGATCGTCGAGGCGGCTGACGAGGCGCTCGCGGGCCAGCACGATACGGAGTTCCCGCTGGTCATCTGGCAAACCGGCTCGGGTACGCAGACCAACATGAACGTCAACGAAGTGCTCGCCAATCGCGCATCCGAGCTCCTGGGCGGCGAGCGCGGTGAAAAGCGCCGCGTGCATCCGAACGATGACGTGAACATGGGGCAGTCGTCGAACGATACGTTCCCGACCGCCATGCACGTTGCGGCGGTAATCGCGCTCGAAACCGGGCTGACGCCGGCGGTTAAAAAACTGCGCGCCACACTCGACAAAAAAGCCCGGAAGTTCGCCAGGATCGTCAAGATCGGGCGCACCCATTTGCAGGATGCCACTCCGCTGACGCTTGGCCAGGAATTTTCAGGCTACGTTTCGCAGCTCGATCACGGCCTGCAGCACGTCGCCGCCGCGCTGCCCCATTTGCGCGAGCTCGCGCTGGGCGGCACGGCGGTCGGCACCGGCTTGAACGCGCATCCGAAATTCGCGGTGATGGTCGCGGCCGAAATCGCCAAGGCCACCGGTCTTAAGTTCGTGACGGCGCCGAACAAGTTCGAGGCGCTCGCCTCCTGTGACGGCGTCGTCCACGCGCACGGCGCGCTCAAGACGCTCGCCGCTTCGCTGATGAAAATCGCCAACGACGTGCGCTGGCTCGCGTCGGGTCCGCGCTGCGGCATCGGCGAATTGAGCATCCCGGAAAACGAGCCGGGCAGCTCCATCATGCCGGGCAAAGTCAATCCGACGCAGTCGGAGTCGCTGACCATGGTGTGCTGCCAGGTGTTCGGCAACGACGTGGGGATCAACCTCGGCGGCGCGTCAGGCAATTTCGAATTGAACGTGTTCCGGCCGCTCGTGATCGCGAATTTCATGCGCAGCGCGACCCTGCTCACGTACGGCTGCACGAACTTCAACGAGCAGTGCGCGGTCGGCATCGAGCCGAACAAGGCGCGCATTGAGCAACTCATGCGCGAATCGCTGATGCTGGTGACGGCGTTGAACCCGCACATCGGCTACGACAAGTCGGCGCAAATCGCGAAGAACGCGCACAAAAAAGGCCTCACGCTGAAGGCCTCCGCGCTCGAACTCGGTTATCTTACCGGCCAGCAATTCGACGAGTGGGTAAAACCCGAACGCATGGTCGGCAAGATCTGACGTGCCCGCCGCTGCCGCGATGACGCAGCGTCTGTCGCGCGACGATATTTCCGCGCTGCTCGCGCGCCCGGCGGTCAAGCCGGGGCCGCGCGATAGTCACGTCGTGGCGCTGCCGCCTGGCGCGCGCGTGATGCTGGCCGCGGTGCTGGTGCCGCTGGTGCCGCGCGAGGACGGTTTACACGTGCTGCTGACGCAGCGCACCGCGCACCTCAAGGATCACCCGAGCCAGATCAGCTTTCCGGGCGGGCGCGTCGAAGGCGGCGACCAGGACCGCGTCGGGACCGCGCTGCGCGAAGCTGAAGAGGAAATCGGGATTGCGCGCGAACACGTGACGATATTGGGCGCGTTGCCCGACTACGATATGCCCTCGGGATTCAGGATCAGTCCCGTGGTCGGCTGGATCGAGCCGCCGTTTACCTTGAAGCTCGACCCGGTCGAGGTCGAGTCCGCATTCGAGGTGCCGCTGTCTTATTTGCTCGACGCCTCGAATCACCAGTATCGGCGCTACGAATTCAACGGCCGCGAGCGCGATTACCTCGCGATGCCTTATGCGGGACGCTATATCTGGGGCGCGACGGCCGGCATTATTCAGCGGCTGGCACAGCAACTGACCGGAGAGGCGATTTGAGGTGGCGTGCCCGGCCGGCGCCAGCGGGCGCGCAAAGTCGCAGCCAAGCCGCGGCGTGGTGTGTGGCAATATAGGGCATGGGACGGAAAGCCAGCAATGGATAGCGGCGATCGTCCGCCGGAAGGGCGGATCGGCCTTGTATTGACGGGCGGCGGCGCGCGCGCCGCATATCAGGTCGGGGTGCTGCGCGCGATTGCCGAAATGCTGCCGCCGGACGCGCCGTGCCCGTTTCCGATCATTTGCGGCACCTCCGCGGGCGCGTTCAACGCGACGGTCCTCGCGGCCAATGCAGACAACTTCCGGCGCGGCGTGCGCCAGCTGATGACCGTATGGAAGAATTTTCACGTTCATCACGTGTATCGCGCCGATCCGCTCGGCGTCATCCATAACAGCGGTAAATGGATCGCGGCGGCGCTGACCGGCGGATTGGGCCGCACGACCCCGATTTCGCTGCTCGACAACTCACCGCTGGCGAGTCTGCTCGGGGCGGGGCTCGATTTCCACGGGGTGCAGCGTTCGATCGACCGCGGCAATCTTTATGCGTTCAGCATCACGTGCTCGGGATATACCTCGGGCCAGTCGGTCACTTTTTATCAGGGCGTCCCGGGCCTCGAGCCGTGGCAGCGCGCGCGCCGTATCGGCATTCCGGCCACCATCGGGCTGGAGCATCTGATGGCCTCCTCGGCGCTGCCGTTTATCTTTCCGGCGACGCACATCAACCGCGAGTATTTCGGCGACGGCTCGATGCGCCAGATCGCGCCGGTGAGCCCGGCGCTGCATCTGGGCGCCATGCGCCTGCTGGTGATCGGCGTCGGCCGCCAGATGCAGTCGCAGCAGGAGCGCATAAAGACCGAGGCGTACCCGTCGCTCGCGCAAATCGCGGGTCATTGCCTGAACAGTATTTTTCTCGACAGCCTCGAAGTCGACCTCGAGCGGCTGCAGCGGATCAACCGCACGCTGGCGATGATGCCGCCCGAGTTGCGCGCAAAAAACAACCTGCCGCTGCACGAGGTCGATTTCCGCGTGTTTTCGCCGAGCGAGGCGCTCGAGAAAATCGCGCTGAGCTATACCGACAAGCTGCCGCGCACGATCCGCGCGCTGCTGTACACGATCGGCGCGCTCAAGAAGAGCGGTGCGAACCTCGTCAGCTACCTGCTCTTCGAGAAGGAGTACTGCCGCGCCCTGATCAAGCTCGGCTACAACGACAGCATGCAGAGGCGCGACGAGCTCATGAAATTCCTGGGTTATGAGGCGTGCTGGCTGTAGCGCGCCCTGTTGTCCTGCGATTTACGGGTACAAAAAGACGCCGATTGAGCGAAATCGCGGGCTGATTTATAGTTGAATAAGTTGCATCTTCTCCCGCAGTTGACTCCGTTGCCCCCGCAATAAACCGATCTCCCGCGTACCGCGACAGGAAAATTACATGAGCCGCGCATTTGTCAAAGAATCTGACGAAGATCAGGCGTCCGCCGAACTGCCCGAACGGCCGCTCAGCGCAGGGCCGAATTACGTGACCGCGCGCGGCCTCGAGGCGCTGCGCGCGCGCCTGCAGGAATTGCACGCCGAGCGCGCGCTGCTGGCTGCCGCGGCCGACGCCATGGCTGCGCAACGGCTGCTCGAGGTCAAGCGCGATATCCGTTATTTCTCCGCTCAGATCGACCGCGCGAAGCTCGTCGAGGCGCACGGCCAGCCGCGCGATCAAGCGCTGTTCGGCTCCCGCGTGACGATCCGCGACGAGCACGGCAAGGATCATGCGTTTCATCTGGTCGGCGACGACGAGGCCGACGTGGCGGCGGGCCGCATCAGCTGGGCGTCGCCGCTCGCGACGGCGATGCTGGGTGCGCGCGTCGGCGACACGGTGAAATGGCAGCGGCCCGCGGGCGCATCCGAAGTGGAGATCGTCGCGATCGACTACGCTCCAGCGACCGCACCCCGGCATTCATGACGCGCGCCACTGCGCGAGGCGGCGCGCGTGCGCCGGGTTTGACTATGCCGGCGCCATGACGTTTTTCTCGCTGATCGGCGCGTTGCTGCTCGAGCAATGGCGGCCGTTGCGCACGGGCAACCGGCTCTACGTCGCGTTCGCCCGCTACGTCAATCGTATCGGCCAGAACTTCAACGCCGGACAGTACCGCGACGGCGTCATATCGTGGCTGCTCGCGGTCGTGCCGGTGGTGCTCGTTACGCTCCTCGTATGCGGCGTTTCCCGCGAGGTCAACGGCCTGCTCGCGCTCGCGTGGAACATTGCGGTGCTGTATTTGGCACTCGGGTTTCGCCAGTTCAGCCATTTCTACAACGATGTGATGGTCGCATTACGGGCCGGCGAGCTTGCGCGCGCGCGCGACATTCTGACCGTGTGGCGCGGCGAGGCCGCGCGCGAGCTTCCCGCCGGCGAAATCGCCCGGGTGGCAATCGAGCTAGGCCTCATCCGCTCGCACCGTCATGTGTTCGGCGTGATGGCGTGGTTTATCGTGTTGGGGCCGGTCGGGGCGATCCTTTACCGGCTGGCGGCTTTGCTCGCCGACCGGTGGGGCAGCGAGCAAACCGCGGACGCCGGCGCGTTCGGCTTGTTCGCGCGGCGAGCTTTCGAAGTCATCGACTGGCTGCCGGTGCGGCTGACCGCGTTCAGCTTCGCGATGACCGGTGATTTCACCGGTTCAATCGAATGCTGGCGCGAGCAGGCGGCGACCTGGCGCTCGCGTTCGCATGGCATTCTGCTCGCCGCGGCGGCCGGCGCGCTCGGCGTCAAACTGGGCGGCGTGCTGCACGAAGAAGGCGGCATAGTGTACCGCCCGCAACTGGGAGAGGGCGACGATGCCGACGTCGATTACCTCGAGGCGGCGGTCGGACTCATCTGGCGCGCGCTCGTGTTATGGCTGTTCCTGATATTGCTCGCGACCCTCGCGAGCTGGTTTTGAAGCGAGCGATCCACGCAACTCCGAGCTGGTTTTGACGCGAGCGATCCACGCTCCGAGTTGGTTCTGACGCGAGCGATCCACGCCCCCGAGCTGGTTTTGAATCGAGCGACCCACGCCCAAACTGGTGTTCGCGAGCGCTTGACGTCGGCCGGCGAACGATGCGTCTCAATCCCAGTGCTGCCGTTTCTTCATCAACTGCATGACCAGTTTGCGGTACGACTCGACTCGTTGCGCGTCGATTTCGCCGCGATCGACCGCGGCGGCAATCGCGCAGCCGGGCTCGGTCAGATGCTTGCAGTCGTTGAATTTGCACCGGCCCAGTTGCGGCCGGAACTCGACGAACGCATGCGCGAGGTCCTCCGGCGCGACGTGTACGAGGCCGAACTCCTGCAGCCCCGGCGAATCGATGATGTGGCTGACCGCGTCCAGATGGTAGAGCCGTGCATGCGTAGTAGTGTGGCGGCCGCTGCCTAACGCCGCGGACAATTCGCCCACGCGCGCCGCGGCGTCGGGCAGGAGCCGGTTGATAATCGTCGACTTGCCCATGCCGGACTGGCCGACGAGCACGCTGGTATGTCCGGCGAGTCGCGCCCGCAACGGCGCAATATCGATTTTTGCGGCGAGGGGCAGCACTTCGTAGCCAAGCGCGCCGTAGCGTTCGAGCGCCTGCCGCGCAGGCGCGGCGGCTGGCAGATCCATTTTGTTCAGCGCCAGCAACGGCGGGATGCCCGCTTCCTCGGCCGCGGCCAGGCAACGGTCGAGGAGCTCGGGATGAAACGGCGGCGCGGCGGCGAGCACGATCACGATCTGCGTGACGTTGGCGGCGATCAGTTTCTCGCGTTGGACGTCCGAGCGGTAGAAGAGCGACGCGCGCGGCGCGACCGTTTCGATCACGCCCTGATCGGGCGCGGTCATCGCGATGGCGACGCGGTCGCCGCAGGCGATGTCGGTGCGCTTGCCGCGCGTCACGCACGGGATCAACGCGCCCGTCGCGAGTTCGACCGTGAACTGGCGGCCAAAGCTCGCGACGACCGTGCCTGATTCGGTGGGGGCGGACGCTTTCTTGCCGGCGCGGCTCAAAGCTCGACCGGCGCGCGCAGCCGCGCCGCGCCGCTCTCGCACGGCTTATGCGCCGGCTTCACCGGGGTCACCGGGTTATCGCCTGCAGGCGGGCGATGCGCAGCGTGGCGGGTGGATGCGAATCGTAAAAAATCGAGTGCAGCGGGTCCGGCGTGAGCGTGGCCGCATTGTCTTTGTAGAGTTTGACCAGCGCCGAAATCAGGTCGGCGACCGACGCATGCTGCGCGGCGTAATGGTCGGCTTCGAACTCGTGCTTGCGCGAATAAAAGCTCGTTAGCGGATGCAGCAGGAAGACGAACTGGGGCACGACCATAAAGAACAAAACCAGCGCCATCGCGGTTGAGGGCGCCTGCACATTCAGACCACTGTAAAACCACGCCTGGCTCATGAGCTGCGCAAGCAGCCACAGGAAGGCCAGGCTCACCGCGAATATCCACACGATGCGCTTGACCACGTGCCGCAGCTTGAAATGCCCGAGTTCGTGCGCGAGCACCGCCTCGATCTCGCTCGGCACCAGGCGCGCGAGCAGCGTGTCGAAAAACACGATGCGCTTGGATTTGCCGAAACCGGTGAAATAGGCGTTGCCGTGGCTCGAGCGCCGCGAGCCGTCCATCACCATCAGGCCCTGGGCCTTGAAACCGCAGCGCTCGAGCAGGCGCTCGATGCGCTCCTTGAGCTGAGCGTCGTCGAGCGGCACGAACTTGTTGAAGAGCGGCGCGATCCAAACCGGGTAGACCATCAGGATCACAAGATTGAAAACGACCAGCGTGAGCCACGCATAGAGCCACCACCATTCACCCGCCCGCTCCATCAGCCACAGTATGCAGGCGAGCAGCGGGATGCCGAGCGCCGCCGCGAGCGCCGCGTTCTTCAGCGCGTCGACGATGAACATGCGCGGCGTCATCTTGTTGAAGCCGTAGCGCTGCTCGATTACGAACGTGCGGTACCATGCAAACGGCAGATCGAGCACGCTGGTGACGACGCCCAGCAGCAGGAGCAGGGCTACGCCGCGCGCCACGCCCGGCGCGAACCAGCCCCCGGTGAGTGCCGCCAGCCACTGCAGGATTCCGCCAAAGGTCAGCGCGAGTATCAGCGCGCATTCGAAAACGGAGGTCAGCATGCCCAGCCGCGTCTTCGCGCAACTGTAATCGGCGGCGTGTCGATGGGTGTCGAGACTGATGTCGCTCGAAAATTCCGCCGGCACCGCGTCGCGGTGCCGGCGGATGTGATCGAAATGCCGCGTGGCCAGCCACAGCTTGGTGCCAGTGGCGAGCGCGAGCGCGGCCAGAAAAACGAGGCTGAATGTCTGCATGGAGCGAAGATTATCCTATCAACACGAACTATGACAAAATATCGCTTCCTTTCGTTCAGAAAAAATTAGAGTGCCTAAGTCAATGAAACACGTGTGCGTTGCAGCCAGAATTGGTGATAGCAAGGCGCTCGGTGAAGGCAATAGTCGTTCTATTGCCAAGACGACAATGCGCGAGCAACGCGGCCATCGCCGATTCTGGCTGCAACCCTTCGGGCTGGCACGAGTTTTGGCCCATAGTCCACGGCTCTCGGCGAAAGGATTTTGTCGTTGGGGCGCAGACGGGGACCAAGAGGCGCAGTTACGATCCGTGGACCCGGGCGCCGTTCCCGCAAACGGGCCCTTCGACAAGCTCAGGACTAACGAGTCACGGCGCCTCATTGTCGAAAGTCCCTTGCTTGGAATGACTAAGC
>JBKJMN010000039.1:0-11078 GCA_046596405.1 Burkholderiales bacterium | reverse complement strand
CGCTGTACAACCGGCTCAACGAATACCGAGGGGATTGCGATGCGCATTGCGCGGCGTAGTGCGGCCGGCAAATGAGGTCGCGGCGAGGGGCGGGATTTGCGCACGGCTCGCACGGCTACGCAGGTCTTCGAACGATGGCCACCAGCGACAGCGAATTGCCCGCGACTCCCGCGAAACGGGCATATGGACTCCAACTGTCACTATTAACCAACCGGACTGTTGCGCGGCGAGAGTTCCAGGCCAAATTACGCAGCTTCAGGCCCGATGGTTGCTTGTTGTTTGTGCGTATTCCGGTTAATGTAGTTGCTAATCAGTATCCTAATAACGTTCCCGGAAAGTGGAGATTTTTATGACACGCATCCTGGTGGCGGACGATCATCAGATCGTAAGGGCAGGCCTAAAAAACCTCCTCGCCGAATATAAGGAATTTGACGTCGCCGGCGAAGCCGGCTCCGGCACGGACGCGCTCAAGATGGTGCGCGAATCGGATTGGGACGTCGTCCTGCTCGATATCTCGATGCCCGATATGAACGGCATCGACACGCTCAAACAAATCAAGCGCAGCAAACCCGACCTGCCGGTGCTCATCCTGACGATGCACCCTGAAGATCATTACGCGATTAATTTGCTGCGCGCGGGCGCCAACGGTTACGTGTGCAAGGAATGCGCACCCGAACAGCTCGTCGGCGCTATCCGCACAGTTGCCTCCGGACGCAGATATGTGAGTCCCGCTTTGGGCGACCAACTCGCTGGCGATCTCAGCGGCGACAGCCAGAACGCGCTGCATACGGAACTGTCGGAGCGTGAGTTTCAGGTGTTTTGTAAACTCGCCGCCGGCCAGGCAGTTTCAGAAATTGCCGACGAGCTATTCTTGAGCGTTAAAACGGTTAGCACTTACCGGTCGCGCATTCTCGAAAAAATGGGTATGAAGACCAACGCGAATATTACGTATTACGCGATCAAACACGGCTTAATACAATAACCGCCCACTGTGTAGGCGCAAAGAGGACGAAAGAACGAGCCTAAGACTGATGGCCACCGTCCCGCACTTAATCCACTCTGGTCGCATAAGAAATCCGCGGCGACCGCGGCCCATTTATGCCGGATAAACCAGTGGATAATTCATTGAAAGTCTATATCGTCGAGGACTCGCCGGTGCTGCGCGAGCGCGTAATCGAGAGTCTTGTTGAAAGCGGCAACAGCCGCATCGTGGGTTCGGCGGACACTGAAGACGACGCAATCAACGGCATTATCGATTCGGCGCCGGATGCGGTGGTGCTGGATATCCAGTTGCGCGAGGGCAACGGATTGAACGTGCTGCGCCGTCTGCGAACTATCGAGCTCGAAAAGCGCCCCGTGGTGATCATCCTGACGAACTACAACTACCCTGAGTTCCGCTACCGCGCGATGACGGCGGGTACGGATTATTTCTTCGACAAGGCCACCGAACTGCATCGCGTCGCCGAAATCATCAGCGCACTGCGTAACCCCGCCACGCTTCACTAGCACGGCTCTCGCCCTTCCCGCCGCGCGCGAGCGTTTGCGGGGAGTCAAATTCCAAATGTAAAAGGCGCATTTCTGCGTGCTGCGTCGCTGCGCCTTGAATTTAACATTTTACTTGTAGCGCAAAAAAAATCCCGATCCAGCCTAGGGACTGGATCGGGTAGATGCGGCGTGTGCCGCTAGGGAGGAAAGCATCACTTGAGAAAGCGATGCATCTCTAATAAAGCAATCGACATGCCTGGTTGGATTTGACGGCAAAGTTGTCCACGAAAACACCAGCAACTGATATTTTGCTGTACATCAGCGGCCCAGGAGCGCTTTATACGCTCGAGCAGCGCGTCTAATGCAAGCGCGCATTCTCGAGGGATACTCGCTTATGCAATGCTTGCAAAAGTTACCGTGCATTGCAGGTAACATTTACTGCCGCAGCGACGCGCCAGGCAAACTAACGAGCGGTGCGCAGGAGATGGTCGAGTGTGGCGAAGCTGTGGATTTTATCGATGCAATGATCGAAGCCCGCGCGCTCGGCGCCGCGCCGCGTCGCCGCATCGAGCGAAGACCCGCTCATCAAGACGAGGGTCATCGCATCCTGCGGATACGTACTGCGTAGCCGTTTAGCCACCTCGAAGCCATTCATGCGCGGAATGTCGGCATCGAGCAGCACGAAATCGGGATTCCAGCTTGCTGCGAGGGCCAGCGCTTCCGATCCGTCTTCCGCAGTCTGCACGCCGTGTCCCGCTTCGCGCAAGACGCTCGACATCGAAGTCAGCAGGGCGACATTGTCATCGACGATCAGAATGCGCCGGACCGCCGGCGGTGGCAGCGCGTCCGCAAGCGCCTCCGCACGCCCGTCTGCGCGCGGCGCCCGCGCAATCGCAGTTGCGGTTGCGGTTGCAGTTGCAGGTGCAGGTGCAGTTGCAGTTGCAGTGGCCGGTACGGGTTCCGGCGCGGCGCGCCCCTCGCCGCCCCCGGCAAGAATGTCGAGCACTCGGATCATCTCATTGACCTGGCGGTCGATCAGATCGGTAACTGGCGCCAGAGCAGGATCGGCCTTGCCACGCAGTCGCAGGAGTTGCACCGCGTTGCGCAGCGGCGCGACGACATTGCGCAAATCGTGTACCGCCGTGCGCAGGTCGCCGCCGCCCGGCGCTTCGCGCCCGGCGGCGGAATCCCGGGCAATGCCCGCGCCCGGTTCTGAGTGAGATGTCATCGGTATGAATTGTTTCCGAACATGCCTGCGATTTTATACCCGTCCTGCGGGGCCCAGATGGAGTTCGGCTAATAAGTTTTCAAGGCGGTGGCGTATTTTGCAAAATTTTCGCGATCGCGTCGAGTTCGACCGGTTTGGTCAGATGAATCGCGAAGCCGGCGGCACGCGCGCGCCTGATGTCCTCCTCCTGCCCCCACCCGGTCACCGCCACGAGCACGGTGCGCTGTGTGGCGGGTGAACTGCGCAGGAAACGCGCCACTTCGTAGCCGTTTAGCTTAGGAAGGCCAATGTCCAGCAACGCGAAATCCGGCTTGAATCCGGCGGCGGCGGCGACGGCCGCCTGTCCGTCGTGAACGACCAGCACCTCATGGCCGGTCGCGCGCAGCAGCAACGCGAGGCTGTCCACGAAATCCTCGTTATCGTCCGCGAGCAGAATCCGGTGCCTCACCGCCGCGGCGCCGGCCGCATCTGCGGTGCCCGCAACCCCCTCTCCTTCACCCGGCTGCGCGATCACGGGCAAACGGACCGTGAATTCGCTGCCGCGGCCCGGACCATCGCTGTGCGCAATCACCGACCCGCCATGCAGCTCGGCCAGATGCCTGACCAGCGTGAGCCCGACCCCGAGGCCCGCCTGCGCCCTCTCAAGCGAACGGTCGGCCTGTGCAAACATTTCAAAAATGACCGGCAGCATCTTCGCGCTGATGCCTATGCCGGTGTCGGTCACCCTGACCAGCAGCTCGCCGCTTTTGACTTCCGCCGCAAACCTGATGCTGCCGCCGACATCGGTGAACTTCGCCGCGTTGTTAAGCAGATTCAGGAAGACCTGCGCAACGCGCGTGGAATCCGCGTACAACGTCACGGGGCCGGGCGGCAATACCACGTCGAGGCGATGCCGGCGCGTTTCGATCAGCGGGCGCGCCGCCTCGAGCGCGCTTGTGACGACGTCGGTGAGGTCGACGCGCTCCTTCTTCAAAGTCATTTTCCCGGTGGTGATGCGGGAAATGTCGAGCAGGTCGTTGACGAGCCGCACCAACTGGCGCAACTGACGCTCCATGACTTCGCGCGCGGGAGTGAGCGTGGCGGCGTCGCTGCCGGACATCCGCAACAATTCGAGCGCGGTGCTCAGGGGGGCCAGCGGATTGCGCAGCTCGTGCGCGAGCGTCGCGAGGAATTCATCCTTGCGTTGATCGGCCGCGAGCAGCGCTTTTTCCGCCCCGCGCCGCTCCGCCATTTCCTGCTGGAGCGCGCGGTTGGATTCTTCAAGCGCCTGCGCGCGGCGCCCGATTTCCGCCAGCATGGCGTTGAACGCAACGACGAGATAGCCGATCTCGTCCACCGTCGTGCGGCGCACGCGCAGCGAAAAATCGCGGCTCGCCATTACCTGGCGGGCGACGTCGGTGATTTCCAGGATGGGCCGCGACATGACTTGCGAGAGCCACGCGGTAATCAGCATTGCACCAAACATGCTCAACGCCATCACGGCGCCGAGTATGGACAAGTAGCTTTTCAGGCGGTCGACGAGCTCATAGCGCGCCCGCAGATACACAGTGCCGACGATTTTATCGTTATCCTCAATTCGCTTGAATACCGCTATCTGATCGCCTTCGATCTTGTAACCGTCGGCCTGTGGCAGGTCCGGAAACCTGACGCCGCCCGCGTCATTGCGCGCGTAGATCGCAAATCTGGCGCCTTCCGCGGTGTAAATAGCGGCCGCCGTAACCCGCGGCGCCACCTTGAGCAACGCGAGGCTGGCCTGCGCGGTCTTGGCGTCATTAAACACGAGGGCCGGCGCGCTCGACCGCCCGATCAGGTTGGCCTGCGAGATGAGATCGTCCACGCGCGCCTCGTGATAAGTGCGCAACTCATACAGCACCATGGCCGCGCTCGCGATCAGCAATGCGACGAACGTGATGATCATCACGAACCACACCATTTTCTTGCGTATCGAGGAGCGCGCGCCGCGCAGCCAGTGGCGCAGGATCTGCAGCGCGCCCATTACACTGGACCCCGCCGCACGTTACGCGCGACCGCGACCAGGCGCGAACTCAGCTTGAGTGCGTGGCGTTCGGCTTCTTCGAGTAAGGTCTCGAATTTGACGCGCTGTTCCACCGGCGTGAAATTGATCAAGCTCCACTGGCGCAACACAATCAGGCTGGCCGCGGCGAGCAGCAACCAACCGCGCGCCGCGCGCACAAGTCGCATCATCGCTGCCCGCCGCGCCACTGCCGGCATGCGCCCATACGTGCCCCTTTTTATCGCGACCGCGGCATCGGCCGCCGGCGCGTTTTCTTATCGTCGCGCCAACCGCGCGCGCCCTAAATCAGTCAGTTGCAGCCCGCCCTCGGCGAGTTCGATCGCGAGCCCGAGCTCGATCAGGCGCGCCGACAGCGGCGCCGGCAGCGTCGGCTTGACCGGCTCGTCGGTGTCCAGCTTTCCCAACCATGCCAACTCTTCGGCGTTGAGATATTTATCCATATGCTTGCATTCCAGTCAGTGCGGGCAAGCGGCCCTCGACGCCGACGCAGCCCGCAAAGGGAATCGACGCCGCCTTTAGATATAAACCCACTCCCGCCCACAATAAGCAGATCAGAGATCATTAATAGTGCGATATCTGCAACTATCCTACAAGCGCACCAGCCGGCAATGTTTTACGAAGAAGCTAAAAACACATTCAAATTCAAATATTTACAAGCGCCTATAGGCACAGTCCTACCCTTGAATCGGAGTCGTCCTACGTTTACTGCATGGTTGTGTGAGGAGCGCTGCAACACCGATGCAGAAAATTATGCCGCCAGCATTTTAACATGCCGTACCGATCAGGCGGGTCGGCGGCGTCCTACGGATAAAACAGAGCAATTCGACTTCACGTCCAGAAATAGAGCAGGATAATTGGAAGCTTGAATCGTCGCGATTTTTCGTGAGTTCATTTAATTTAATGAGTACCTACTGCACTGAACTACCGTACGACGCCCAAAACATTGTTGACGTCAAAAAGGCGTGGGCCTTGCGCTACTGGACGCTCGAACTCGGAGTTACCGAAAGAGATTTGCGCGAAGCGGTCGAAGCAATAGGCCCCGTGCTTTCCAACGTGCGCAGACTACTGGCCCGCTAGCGCCCGGTCACTCCCGGATTTGTCAGGCGAAGGAGCGATCATGTTTACTCTGGACGTAGCGCAAATGTCGCACACCGAAATGGCTGACGCGGTGTCGCGTCGTTGCTCGCAATTCGGTCCGGTCGGGGAAATCACCATCTTGCAGCCGCCCGACCAGCCCGGCGTAGCATTTGCGCTTGTTGGCATGCGGTCCATAAGCGACATCGACAAGGTGGTTGCCGGTCTCGGCGCCGCCAGGATCGCGAGGCTCGCCGTCATACGCGTCGAGCAGGCGCCGGCCGCTGCAGCACCGGCGGAATTCGCGATCGCGGCGCACGTCGCGCAAGTCGCGCAGGCTTAGCAATAACTTCGCGCACGTTTTCCGCGCATGCCCTGTTCCGACCCCCGTTTGCATAGTGGATCCGGCGCCGCCTTAACCGCCGACGATCTGCACTGGTTGCAGCAACTCGCCGCTGTTATGCCGCACCACGTCCTGCTGCCCATGCGTAAAACCGAAAAGTTCGGCAAGCTTGGCTTGATAGAATTGCACTCGACTACGTTGACGCTCACCGACAGGGGACGGCAGGCTTTGCACGGTTCTCCGGCTTGGTAACGGCGGAGGCGCTTCGCCTGCGACCGCGGTAATATACCGGTCCAGACGCGGACGGGGGAGGCGATGCCAAGCGACGCACCGGTAGTTTGCGGTAAATACCTGTTGTATCCGCTCGCGCTGCATTTACCCCAGTCCGGGAAATGGCAGGCAATCGTCATAATCACGCGCGACAACGGTGACGTCCGCGGCCCCGATGATGAGAGCCCGACACTGCCCCAGTCAAAATCCTTTCCGGGCGTTCCTGTGATATTTGATGACGAAGCAACCGCCCGAGCCTACGCGCTGCGTTATGGCCGGATGTTGGTCGCGGGGCACTTCAAAGATCTGCCGCCCTGATCCGCGGGAATCCGTTACAGCGCACTGATCGGTAACAAGAAACCGGCAGTGTTGCAGTGCGACGAGCGGCCTCGCCCATTTGTGCTTGTAGGCAACAGCTTACAAACGCACAAGGCATCGGCTGATACGGCAGTCCTGCGGCGCGTCCTAAGATGATTTATATGAAGTCAGAGGCGTGCCTGATAAAGCTACGTGCATTCGGCACTTCGGGTAGGCCGACAAGGCTGTGGCCAGAACGCGAAAACATCAAAGGCGTGACTTCGGTCAACAACGATAGTCAGGTTCAAAGCGAAGTAATCATGCATTTTTTGGACGACGGCGTCTTAGCTGACGCGCAGAACAGGGTCGGGACCTGCAGGGGGCTTCCGGCTCTGTTTTGTTTTTCTTACAAAGGCGCGCGGGGCGGGACAGCCGCACAAGGCTTGAAAACCGGTCACAACCGAGAGGAAGGGACATGAATTTCGTGCTGAAGCCCAATACCGTTTTAAGCGTAGCGCGCGACCACGAACAGCAGCAATGGCACGTGATGGCGCAGGATATTACGACACCCCTCGCATCTTTCAACGATCCCCAGGCGGCATGCGCATGGGCAATTGCACGCGCAAGGTCCGTACAGGGACGCGTAGTGGTCGAGGAGATGACAACCCCCTCGACGCCGAGGTTTGACGCTAACGCGGCGTATAAATATTCGATCCCGGTTATGTTGAGCGACGAGAGCGGTGTGCAGAGCGCCACGGTCCGTCTTCCAGACCGCAAACCTATGGCCCGTTCCTCGCGGTCAAAAAATATACGGGCGAATGACCGGCCAGCGTAGTAACCGGACGCACGTTATTCCACAAGCGGGCTGAATGCGTGGGTGACCAGCCCTCTATTCGTTTATTTTGCGCCGGTAGGGGCGGCTTGAGTTTGCCGCAGTCGCAGGGTCTCTCGATCGCAATTATCAGCGAATAGTGTAGTCATACTGACCTCGGTCCTGGCTGCGCGGGACAGGTTTTGATTAAGCTGCGCGACTGCGTCGTTTTGCGTCGCCTGATCGCGACGGGCTGTCTCTTCGTCGAGCCTCTGAGCCTCTGCCACGCGCCCTTCTTTGAGCAGTTGTTCGCGCAATAGACTGCCCTGCTTCCGTTGTAGCATTTCCGCCACGGTGCGCGATCCTTTGGCCTTGGCGCCGGCATCTTCGCCGCCATATGCGATTGGCATGGCCAGCGTGAATAGCGTCGCGGCAGCTATCGTGGTGATGCGGCGCATGTCCATGGCAACGCTCCAGTCGAAGACACACCACGATATTAAGCATGCTCTGCTATCGGTGCAGTCGGCGCGAATCGCTGGCTGTTGTAGGACTCGGACCAATAGCGTTGCGCGCGTGTGTAAAAAGTCACGAAAAACGGCTCAGGGCTTGGCTTTCGTCGGCGCGATGATCAGCGCGCCTGATGGATCCTTGGGATCGGCGGCGCGCTTCGCAGCCTCCTCCGGCGTGCGTGACTCCGTCGGTGTCGGCTGAACCGGCGCGCGCACGGACTCTTTTGCCGCAGGCGGCGGCGTATCGAGTGGCGTGAGCGGCGCGGAATTATCGCTCCCGGGTTTATCGCTCCGCACTTGAGTTTGCGCGGGCGGCGGCGCCTGGCAACCCAGGATGCCAATTACGATGACCGTGACCGCGGCTGCGGCGACCCGTTGCGTGACTAATCTTTTCGCAGCCATCACGACTGCCTCCGATTCGCGGCGCAAATGAATATTTACGCATCGAAAGTTGGACGCTAATACGGCGCCTTCGTTCGCTTTGCTACTCGTGAGACGGCTTCTCAGCCAGGACGCAACATAGTCGCGCAACGTAGTCGCTGTCCTACCGGTTTTTCAGCCTGATTCCACTTTTAATGGTCGTCGCACGCCCGCACAATCGGCCCCAGAGTAGAAAGTTCCCCGACGGTTGATAACGCTACGAGGCCCACGCTATGGACGTGATGACGGAGACGGCGAGCACCAGTTCTTTCGATCTGTTCAGCAGCACGCCCTGCGCGCGCTCGAACCCGGCGCCGCATCGCCGCCAGCCGCTCGAGCTGAAAGTCGCGGATGCACTGTGCCGCCAGTTGCGCCGCAAGGCCGCAAGGCGGGAAAAACAACGCATCGCCCATTTGATCTGCCTGAACCTGGTGTCGCTGCTCAGAACCCGCGGCACGCGGCAGATACCGAAATCCTGATAAGGAAACTGCAGTGGATAAGATCAGCGTAACCGGATTACTTTTTTGTGCAATGTTGTATGCGACCGTTTCGAGTACGCGTGCGGATGTGCGTGTGCCGGACACCGAAACGCTGACGCTGGTATACGCCAACGCAATGCCCGCGTCGCTGGTTACAGCTAAGAAATCGGGGCAAGCCAGCCGGCGGACCGAGGCTTCGCCCGCTGGCGAGGCACCCGCCGACGCCAACGGCAAGCACTTCACTGAATATTTACAGCTGCATAGAACGCGCACCGACGCGGGCATGTAATTCGACGCGTGTGCAGCGGACCTTCACCTGCGCGAAAGCGCGTGTTAAGGCGCTTTTAGTCACCCATTTCGACCCGCGAACCCTCTTTAGTTTTCGCCAGATCGTTCGCATACGTTATCGCATCGATTTCACGTTCGAACGATGCGAGGGCTTTCTCAAATCCCTGCTCCTTCACGTCCCAACGGTTATTTTGCGCACGGCACACGCGCAAAACGATATCGCCCTTCTGATCGAATCCCATCGTAGTAGCTCCTCTTAATAGTCGAACTTAACTATGCCGTCTCTGCATGATTCGACCTATCGGCGGCAGCCTGAACTTAGCGTAAGCTTGGTCTTACACCCCTGAACACAGACCCGTCGGTGTGCGCCTACCGGAAATTAGGCGCGCGCCCGCTTACGCCGCACATCGTCTACGACGACAATACTTCTGCAATTAAAATCTCTTGTGACACCTATCGATGGAGACGAGGATGAAACCCGATACCTTTAACGTCATTGCGGCCGCGATCTACGCCGCCGTGTTTGTGGTAGCGCCGGCCTATGGCGCAGCCGAACCTGAGATGCAAGGCAATGTGAGCTTTATGTCCGGCGGCGTCGGCGATGACGAAGCTGCCGCGATGAAAAGCGCTGCAGCAGGTTATCCGCTGGAACTGCATTTCGTGCAGAAAGCGACGCCGCGCGATGAGTTCCTGGCCGACGTGAAAGTTCGCATCACCGACCGACGCTCGCGCAATGTGGTGCTCGACACCGTTGCCAAAGGGCCGTTCCTGCTGGCGAAGCTACCGTCGGGTACCTATATCATTGAAGCGGACCACGTCGGTGTCGTGAAACGGCAGACGATCGAGGTGCGTGCAGGCAGACATTCCCGCTCGGTGTTTGTGTGGGCCGCATCCGACGAGACGCGCCAGTCGCTGCTTGAACCGCCAGCACGCGATACCTCACCGCGCTAAAGCGAACACGGGTTGCGCAGCCGGGCGTAGCGGCGCGCCCGGTTTTACGGCATTCGCAACAACTCGGAGAGCCGCGTCAAGTCGGCAGGCTTGACGAGGTGAGCATCGAAACCTGCCGCATGCGCCGCTCGCACGTCTTCCGGGGAGCCGTAGCCCGTCAACGCAATTAGCTTCACATGGGCGGCAACTTCGGCGCGTATCACGCGCGCGACTGCATGTCCGTCCATACCGGGCAAGCCTATGTCTATGAGTGCAGCGTCTGGAAGGTCGGCCTTCAATTGCGCAATGCCGGCAGGCCCGTCGGCCGCCGCGCTGACAGCGTAACCATCGAGTTCGAGCAGGGTGCGCAAGGTTTCCCGCGCATCGATATTGTCCTCAATGATCAGGATTTTGCATTTGGGGTTCGGTGCCGGCGCCTCCGGCCCGACGCTTTCTGAATGACCGGGCGCGATGGCGGGAATGCGCAGAGTAAAAGTCGCGCCCTTGCCGGTGCCGCGACTCGACGCCGCGATGGTTCCGCCGTGCAGTTCCGCGAGGCGCCGCACGAGTGTGAGCCCGATGCCGAGGCCGCCCTGCGGGCGATCGGCGCGCCGCTCCTCCTGGTAGAAGAGATCGAACACCTTAGGCAGCGACTCGGGGACGATGCCCACGCCCGTATCGGTGACCTCGATCATCGCGTCGCCACCCTGCTCCGCGAGCGCTACTGTGATGTGCCCGTCGGCTGGCGTGTGATTGATCGCGTTGATAATGAGATTGGTCAGCACCTGCTCGATGCGCGCACCGTCGCCTTTGATCCAGACCGGCCCGCCGTCGAAGTCGATATGATGACGCGCGGTTTTTCCCGCGGCCACCAGCGTCTCTATCGCGCGGGTGATGCACGCCGACAGT